>JBBQSF010000015.1:0-34993 GCA_038214085.1 Bacteroidales bacterium
GCATCGATAAATGGCTCCATTGCCTTATCGGGTATGCTATATATTTCGGGTGTAAATTTCATGACAATTATTTAATTTAAGGGGAGATTTATTTTGGGGATTACAATTGAGAATGTAGTACCTACATCTAGAACACTTTTAACTTCGATAGAACCACGATAAACTTCTTCAACTATTTTTTTCATTATTGATAATCCAAGTCCGCTTCCGCTAATGGCTTTGGTTTTTTCATTTTTTATTCTTACAAATTCCTGAAATAGTTTTGGAATATCGTCTTCCGCAATTCCTATTCCCGAATCGCTTACAGAAATTTTAATAGCATTTTCCTCATCACGAAGAATGATATTAACGTCGCCATTATCTTTGTTGTATTTAACTGCGTTAGATACTAAATTGTTAAAAATAATTTCAATTTCTTCAGCACTAGCAAGTATTTCAATTTTTTCTAAATTGGTATCAATGTTAATATTTACATTCTTTTGAATAGCAAGTGGACTCATTGTATCCTTACTCATGCGAGCAATTTCAACGATATCTGTTTTTTGAATATGCCTAGCTTTTTTACCTGATTCCAGTTTGGTAAGATCAAGCATATCTAAGATCAGTACACGCATTCCTTTTATTCGTTCAATAGAACGATTAAGCATTACGTCGTAATCGTCGAGATTATTTCCTACTTGGCGTTCCTGCATTATTCGCAAATAGCCTTCAATGGCGTTAATTGGCGATTTTAATTCGTGCGACAAAACAGAGAGAAACTGAAACCTAATTTGTTTTCCTTCGGTATTTAATTTTCGTGTCATGCGACGCAGGTACACATGCTTAGTAATTCCCTCCATTGCTGCTTTAAGCTCTTGCGGCGTAAATGGTTTAGGAACAAAATTATACGCACCGTTGTTTGTAGCTTTAATGGCAAGATCCAGTGATGCATACGATGTAATCATCATAACACAAGTATCTATTTGCTTTTTGTTGATATATTCAAGCACTTCAATACCATCCATTCCCGGGAGTTTATTGTCAAGCAGTACAATATCGGTTTGGTTTTGGTTGATAATTTCAATTGCATCTTCTCCTGAACCAGCTTCCTGCA
Organism: Bacteroidales bacterium; assembly: GCA_038214085.1. Taxonomy (GTDB): domain Bacteria; phylum Bacteroidota; class Bacteroidia; order Bacteroidales; family CG2-30-32-10; genus JBBQSF01. The sequence goes on from JBBQSF010000015.1 coordinate 1,094, forward strand.
ATTCAAAAGTAAATTCTTCTTCAAGAAAAGGAAAATCAACTGAAAAGCTTTTCAAAATCCGGCTGATCCCTGATCTGATACCGGGTTCGTCGTCAACGATGAGAACTTTCAGAGTAGCCATATTCGTAGAATTTAGATTTTTAATAATTTACAAATTTCTTGCTTTAATTGTTCCGGACGCATACCTTTTTCAAGATATAAATCAGCTTTTATCCAGCTTTTTTCTTCTTCTGTTTCGAGGCCGAAAATCATTCCGGTGTCAGCAGTAACAGCAGTAGCAATAATTACAGGAACATCAGGATATTTCTTTTTAAGTTTGTAACTTAAAATAAAGCCACTATCGCGGTTGTCCATCATAAGATCAAAAATGGCGATATCCGGTTTAACAGTTTCCATTATTTCTTCAGCTTCTTTTTGAGTTTCGGCAGTAATAACGTTCATTCCCATGCTTTTTATCTGAAAGGATAGTTGCGATAAACTGTCGATGTCGTCGTCTGCGATTAAAACCGTTTTGTTTTTTAAAGTTTCCATAATGATTCTATTTTAGTTTCTTGGGATTTTTATTTTAAAAGTTGAGCCTGTTGGTCCTTTTGATACATCAGTATTGGATTCGATATTTATTTGACCACGATGCATTTTTACAATACCGTAAATCAAAGGAAGACCTAGCCCTGTGCCTTTTCCGATAGGTTTTGTGGTAAAAAATGGAGTGAATATTTTATCCATGTTTTCTTCTGAAATGCCTGAACCGTTGTCTTGAATGCAAAATTCAACATCGTTTTGACTTTCATTTAAAGTGATACTCAAAATTCCACCAGTGGTTGGCATGGCTTCGATGGCATTTTTTTCAATATTTGTTAAAACCTGCATCCATTGGTCTGTATCAACATCGACCATAGGATTGCTTAAATTTGAAACAAATTTCACTTTTACATTTTCAGGAATAACTAATGATTCGATATTGTGTTTAACAAATTCTATAATATTGGTGGTTGTGTAATGAACCTGATTTTTTCGAGCAAAATTCAACAAGCCACCAACAATTTTTTTACACCGTTCAGCTTGTTCTGTAATTAAAGTTAAATCGTTACGAATAGGATCGTTGATTTGAGTTTCTTCTAAAAGAATATTGCTGTACATGGTAATAACCCCAAGTGGATTATTTAATTCATGAGCAATTCCAGCCGAAAGCTGTCCCATGGTTGCAAGCTTTTCAGATTGCCTTAACGATTGCTGTGCCGAAGCCAGTTTTTCGTTTGAAACATTAAGTTCACTTACTGATTTATGAAGTTTTTCGATAGTAAATGGAAGGCACATTTCTGTTTCAGCAAGTCCTTCAATTATTGCAATGGCATGATCAATACAGGTATCATACCCGCAGGCACCGCAGTTAAGGTGATCTTCGGAGGTTATTTTTCCCATTTTTAGCAGAACCTTTTCAATGGCATCTACCGAAGGTGCTGGAATTCTGCGATCGGCAACCGAAAAGGTTTGTGAAAAGTCAAGTTGTTTAAACCTGTTAAAATCTTCTTTCCATTTTTCTGAATCAATAGTATCAAGTTTTTCTCTTACATAATTGCGGATATTTGCCGTTTTAGTATAAATATGTCCGCTGCATGACATTCCAGGACCCATGATACAACCTTCGCAACACAGTAATTCGAGATGTTGAGATGAATTCAGCCCTTCTTCAAATTCTTTAATAGCTTCTCTGAAATTTACTCTTCCTGAGGCAACAATAATATTTTCTTCACAAATATCATCTGATTTGTTTACGGAATGAAGCTTCCCGCGTGTTACCGGGAAAATAGCAGCTTTATTTCCTTTAGGTCCATCAAAATCACATGCTTCTGAATTTTCGGTGGTGATGTCGTTTAAAATGAAAAGTTTTCGCAGTTCTTTAAAGGTTAAAACAACATCAATTTCTGGTGATTCAGCTTTTTTAGCTATGCAAGGACCTATAAATACTGTTTTAGCGTCATTTCCGTAAAGTTCCTTAATTACTCTGGCCATTGCTACCATTGGCGAAACAATAGGCGCTAAGGAATCAGTAAGTTGAGGGAAATAATGTCGGATGTAATAAACAATAGCAGGGCAGTCGCTCGAAATGCTGTGTTTTGCATCTTTATCATCGAGAATTTTTTTATACTCGTAAGCAACAAGGTCGGCGCCAAAAGCAACTTCAACCACATGATCAAAGCCGAGTTTCTTAACCATTCCTACTAGTTTTTTATAATCGGTAATTTCTGTAAATTCTGCAGGAAAACTAGGAGCAATGCAAGCAACTTTTATAACATCCGATTTTAATAATTCAATGGCTTCGTGCGAAGTTTCTAAAAAAACTTTTGCATTCTGGCTGCATACTCTGGTGCAATTGCCACAACCAATGCAGCGGGAAGAAATAACTTCAGCTTGTCCATTAATAATTTTAATTGCTTTAACCGGACATTCTCTAACACAGGTATAGCAAACCCTGCACCGATCTTTTACAGTGAATACGAGTTCGTTATTTATCCTGTTTGCCATTGTATTTGTTGTCAAAATTATTTATAAAAGCACATCTCTTTTGGTATAACTTGTATGCAGCAACTCATGGCTTTTATGGCTGAGAGGTTCACCCAAATAATTAATATAAAGCTCGGTAATTTCTGGGTTTTTGTGTGAAACTTTCAGTGTTTCCTGTTCATCAATTTTATATAATGATTCCATGCGAGCTTCAATCACTGATTCATCAGTTCCAATACGCTGACCTCCGCCGGCGATACAACCACCTGGACAAGTCATTACTTCAATAAAATGAATATCATTTCTACCGTTTCTAATTTCTTCAATTAAAGCTCCAGCATTTGCCAAACCACTTACAACTGCAACACCAATTTCGAGGTCATTAATCTTTATTTTGGTTTCTTTTCTTCCTTTAAGACCTCTTACAGCATTAATTTTAAAATTGATGAGTTCGCTGCCAGTAAGTTTTTTATATGCTGTACGCAATGCTGCTTCCATAACGCCACCAGTTGCGCCGAAGATTTTTCCTGCCGAACTTCTAACTCCTAAAGGAGAATCAGTCAGTTCCGGTTCAATATTTTTCATATCAATACCGTACAATTTTATCATTTCAATAAGTTCGCGGGTTGTTATAACAATATCCACGTCGCTTACTCCATCACGACCCATTGTAGCGCGCTGTGCTTCAAATTTTTTAGCAGTACAGGGCATTATTGATACGGAAATAATATTTTCGGGTTTGGTATTAATCTTTTCGGCAAAATAACTTTTAATAATTGCCCCAGTCATTTGTTGTGGCGATTTACATGAGGAAAGATTAGGAAGAAAATCAGGAGCAAATTCTTCGGCATATTTAACCCAGGCAGGGCAACAGCTGGTAAACATTGGCATTGTTTTTCCTTTAGTAATGCGGTCAATAAGTTCCGCTGCTTCTTCCATAATGGTTAGGTCGGCTCCAAAAGTAGTGTCGAACACGAACTTAAATCCCATTTTACGCAGGGCTGCATTAAGGCTATTGTTTAAATCTTTTCCAGGTTTCATGCCAAATTCTTCAGCAAGCGAAACAGAAATTGAAGGAGCGTATTGAACCACAACAACTTTTTGTGTTTGATGTAGTGCTTCCTGTACAAGGTTTACCTGATTGCGTTCGGTTAAAGCGCCTGTGGGGCAAACCATGATACATTGTCCGCAATTTACACAACTGGAAGAATTTAAACTCTTTTTAAGAGTAGTTCCTATAACCGATTGACTTCCTCTGTTTATATAATCGATGCAGGCAACGCCCATTGTTTCTTCACATATACGAACGCAGCGTCCGCAAAGAATACATTTTTCAGGGTCTCTGATAATGCTGGTACCTGAGTGATCAATTTTAAAACTGTTTTTTTTGCCTCTAATTCTACGCTCAATTACATGATATTCTTTTGAAAGACTTTGCAATTCGCAATTGCTGTTTCGGATACAATACAAGCAGTCGTCAGGGTGGTTTGAAAGCAACAGTTCAATTATTGTTTTTCTTGATTCGGCAACCCGTGGAGAATGAGTAAGTATGTTCATTCCGTTATAAACAGGGAAGGAGCAAGAGCTTACCAGTTTTGGGTTTCCTACAATTTCTACAACACAGATTCTGCAAGCACCAGATGGCATAAAATTTTTCATGTGGCACAATGTTGGCACTTTTATGCCGTTTCTGCTTAGCGCAGTTAATATGGTTTCACCTTCAAAGGCTTCCAGTGTTTTTCCGTTTACTATTATTTGAATACTCATAACAAATGGGGTTAAATCATTTCAATTGCATTAAAATTGCAGGCTTCTTTACACGATCCGCAACCGATACATTTATCATCAACAATAAAGTGAGGTGTTTTTTTGCTACCAATAATGGCTCCTGTAGGGCATTTTTTTGAACAAACAGTACAGCCGGTGCATAAATCTGTAGTTATTTTAAATTTTCTTAATTCTGTACAAATTCTTGTGGGGCAGTTTCGTTCGAAAATGTGAGCTTCGTATTCATCTCTGAACCATTTTAAAGTGCTTAAAACTGGGTTTGGCGCTGATTGTCCAAGTCCACACAAAGAAGTTTCCTTTATTACTTTAGCAAGTTTTTCCAATTGCATTACACCTTTCATGCGTTCGAGTGCAGAATTTTCGCCACTATGAATAGGTTTCTGTGTAATACTTTCGAGTATTTCAAGCATTCTGCGGGTTCCTTCGCGGCAAGGAATACATTTACCGCAACTTTCTTTCTGAATAAAATCCATAAAGAATTTTGCAATGTCAACCATGCAGTTGTCTTCATCCATTACAACGAGGCCGCCAGATCCCATCATCGCACCAACTAAAATAAGTGATTCATAATCGATCTGGATATCTAGGTTTTGTTCTGTAATACAACCCCCAGAAGGACCACCGATCTGAACTGCTTTGAATTTTTTATTATTGGCAATACCGTCAGCAATTCCAAATAATATTTCACGGATTGTAGTACCCATGGGTATTTCTACTAATCCTGTGTTTTTGATTTTTCCGGAAAGCGCAAATACTTTAGTTCCTTTGCTTGTTTTTGTTCCAACTGAGCTGAACCATTCCCAGCCATTTTTCATAATTTCAGAAACATTCGAAAATGTTTCCACATTATTAATACAAGTTGGTTTTCCGAATAAACCGCTAACTGAAGGGAATGGTGGACGTGGTGTTGGCATTCCGCGATAACCTTCGATGCTGTTAATGAGGGCTGTTTCTTCACCACAAACAAATGCGCCAGCTCCCATTTTTATTTTTATTTCGAAATCAAAACCACTATTAAATATGTTTTTCCCTAGCAAACCATATTCTTTTGCTTGTTGAATTGCTAATTTCAGACGTTTGATAGCGAGCGGATATTCAGCCCTGATATATACATATCCTACAGATGCTCCAATTGCAAAAGCTCCAATTGCCATACCTTCGAGCAGACGATGAGGATCGCCTTCAATAACGGCGCGATCCATAAATGCTCCAGGGTCGCCTTCGTCGGCATTACAAATCAAATACTTTTGATCGTTCTTTTGTATCTGAGTAATTTTCCACTTTTTTCCTGTTGGAAATCCCCCACCGCCTCTGCCGCGCAAGCCACTTTTTTCAATGATATCGCAGACTTCTTCACTGGTAGAGTTATTAACAACCTTCAGCAGACTTTTATATCCACCAAATGCAATGTATTCTTCAATGCTTTCAGGATTAATTAATCCGCAGTTTTTTAAAACAATTCTTTTTTGTTTAGCAAAGAAAGGGTGTTCGTTAAGAAGATCTTGTATGTTTTCCCATTTCTGGCTTTTATCATTGCTGATTTGTCCTAATACATCAAGATCCTTTGTATCATTACAGAAAACACCTTCGAGAACTTTTTCCACTTTTTCATGTGTAACATGCTGGAATGAAATTCTGTTTTTTCCCGGAAGCTGAACATCAACAATTGGTTCGGCTTTGCATAGACCTATACAACCCACTTGTATCACGTCAGCATCAATACCATTTTTATTAAGGTAATTGTTTATGGCATCAATGGTTTTCCCTGCGCCTGCACCAAGTCCACAGGTTCCTGCACCAATATAAATAATGGGTTTAGAAATTTTTTCACGTTTGATTTTTTCGAGGAGACCTTTTGCAGAATCAGTATTGTTATCATCTCCTTTCAGAAAGGTGGTGAGCATTTCTTTTGTGGTAATTACTTTTTTGCTGTTCATATTACTGTTCTTTATTGCGGTATGTATCAATAATTTCTTTTATACTCTGCGGATTCACATTCGCATGAAATGCTCCGTTTACACAAATAACAGGAGCAAGCCCACACGCGCCTATACAAGCAACAACCTCGATACTGAACAGACCGTCACGTGTGGTTTGCCCTGCTTTAACTTTCAGGTTTTTTTCCAACTCCTGCAATACCGTTAGCGAGCCTAAAACATGGCAAGCTGTTCCCCGGCATACCTGAATGTGGTATTTCCCTGTAGGTTCAAACCTAAACTGATTATAAAATGTAGCAACACCATAAATTTTACTGGTTGGAATTTTTAAAAGCGATCCCGTTTTTACCATGGCTTCTTCGGACAAAAAACCTTCTATTTCTTGTATTTCCTGTAAAATTGGGATGAGGCTGTCGCGTTTTAATCCTTTGTGTTTCGTCAGTATTTCATCAATGTTCGTTTTCATCTCTTTTTGATTTTGGTTTGCTACTCGTATTATTAATTAAAAAGAATTCTTTTAATTTCTGGAAGTATTTTTTTAGAATCAACAGGTTTTCTGATAAACCCATCAACTGGGAACCAGATAGAATTTCCTTCTTCTGAAAGATAATCTACACCAGATTTTCCTGAGTTAATATCTTTTACAAGAATTACGTGAAGATCTTTAAATCCAGGATTTTTGCGGAATTCCCGAGCCATTGCCTGAACATCAGGTTTTGTAGTAGTTAAAATATCAATGGAAGTTTGCATCAATATCGGAATTTTATTTAATTCTGGATTATCGATAATCTCTTTTGCAAGTTCAAAGCCTTCGTAATGTGTAGTCATCATTACATCCAGGATAGCCAGATCAGGTTTTTCTTCTTTAATTTTTTTCATGCCTTCAATTTTATCGTTGGCTGAAATAACATTGTATCCTTCTTTGCGAAGAATTGTTTCAATTACTGTGATCACATCGATATCATCGTCTACGATCAAGATTTTTTTTGTTTCCATGACTTTAGTTTTTTAGGTTATTACTTGTTTTTATAATTAAACCTGCAGTATCACAGGCTTTAGGATTCTCAATGATGTTGTAAATGATTTCGTAATTATCTTTTGATTTGTATAAATATCCACATGCTCCGGCATCCATCATGCTTTTTTTATAATCATCGCTTTCGTATGATGAAAATGCAAATATTGAAATATCTGGTTGCATTATTTTTGCTTCTTTTGTTGCGATTATTCCATCAATAAGAGGCATTTTGATATCCATAAAAACGACTTCGGGATGAGTTGTTTTCAATAATTCAAGGAACTCTTTTCCGTTTGAAGCTTCTGCAACTATTTCGGCATGTTCCATATTGCTTAGAACAGCTTTCAGACCTTTTCTGAAATTTTCGTTATCATCAACTATTATTACCCTTGTCATTTTGTTTGTGTTTTATCACGAAACAAAAGTATAGCTACTCAATAGAGTATAAAAGAGTTGTTAGCGCAATAACAATACAGGTAAAAACACGGGGTAAGATGAATTGAACGCCTTGATATTATTGTAACACAGAATGAATATTTCTTTCTGAATTATGAAAAAATAATTAAAATATTTTTAATGCAATTTCTAAGTAGTTGAAAAACAAAGGTTGTGAGATAAAGAAAAAGAAAATATTTTTAAAATAAAAATTGGGTAGGTGTTTTTACGTGGGTGGAATACTGATAATATTATTTAATGTTAAAGTGGTGGCATTATTAAGTATTTCTCTCTAGGGAAAGTTAATTGTTATTTTTTTTTACTAGAGTAGGTAATATATCTAAATATTTATCGTATTCATCTATTAAATCATCAAAAGCTTTAAGGTGCCTCAACTTGGTTAAATTTAAATCGTTAAGAATATTCGATTTATCATAGTATCCGAACTTAATTGAGGTTTTTAGGCAATCTAAAGCCAAATCAAATTCTTGATTTAGCGTATAGGTACATGCCAAGTTATAATAGATTATAAAATTTAGCTTATTATACTTTAGTGCTTTATTAAAAAACAGAATTGCGTTTTGTAATTCATTTTTTTTAATATAGTCAAGAGCTGTGGTTGCTATTGATCTAGATTTCATATCATTTCGAATACTTTTTTGCTCAAGATCTAATTCCAAATAAACCTTGTTGAAATCAGGTTTTGACCTTATGTAAATTAAGTCCTTGTCATTTTTTATCATATTAAAATTCTTATAACCAATCCTAGTAGCTCTTCTTAAAAAATTATAAGAATTTTCTTCTTGCTCACTTAATGAAAAACAACAAGCTATATTATAATAGCCAAGAGATCTATCAATTAAATTATGTATAATAGCATTATGGAAATGTAATATTGATTCTTGATGATTACCTTGGTATTTATGGTCAAATGCCATTTCCAGTGAATTTTCCGTACTTAAATAGTATTTAGAACTGTTGTTGAAAATTGTTTTGGAAATCAAGTTAACGTATTTGTTTTCTAAATAATCAAAAACTTCTTTTGCTGAATTAAATTCACCATTTATATTATTTTCATTTACTAACAGGGCATAATCAAGTTTGCCATCAATTTTCAGTGCTAAAATATTCTCATCAAAAAAACCATGTTTCATCAAATAATTCCCATCATTAGTTTCTAATAAAATTGAATTATTTAACAATATTTCCCATTTTCCTTTTTCGACTTTTCCATCTTTTGAAATAAGCAATTCATTGTTTCCTCTGAAAATATATACCAATTTTGAGTTTTTCACTTCATCAATTACAACCCAATGCTGATTTGTAAGTAAAGTTAAATCATCAAGGTGTTTGCTATATCTTTGAATTTTTGGTATTAAATCTGATAAAAATGTTTTCATAAGTTTTAGAAATTGTGGACCGAGATGATGTCAAATTTATTAATAATTTAAATATAATTAATAAAAGTTATGCAGAGACATAAGAAAAAAATATAAAAAGTTAGCTAACATTTACGCCTTAATCAACCCATTCTTTATAGCATACAATACCAATTGCGGTGCGTTTTTAGCGCCTGATTTTTCTAAAAGATGTGCACGGTGTCCGTCGATAGTACGTGGGCTAACGCCAAGAAATTTTGCAATTTCAGAGTTGGATTGTCCTTTGCAGATAAGTTCGAGCACTTCCTGTTCGCGTTCAGTAAGTTCAATGGTACTGATAATTGTTTTTGGTTTGTTGATACGTGTAGCATTTGAAACAAATTCTTCAGAAAAATAGGTTTCGCCAATAATAACCATTTGTATTGCTTTCTGAAGTTCATCTCTGTTGGTTTTTTTTAATAAAAAACCATCAGCACCGGCTTCTACCATTTGGTTAAAATAACTAATTTCTTCGAACATGGTAAGTGCAATGACTTTTGTTTGCGGAAATTTTTCACTAACTTTACGTGTTGCTTCCACGCCATCCATAACAGGCATGCGGATATCCATTAATATAACATCAGCCTGAATATGTTTAAGTAAGTCAATAAGCTCATGGCCGTTTGAAGCTTCCCCAACAACCTTGACCTCGTCAATTTCATTGAGAATAGCGCGCAATCCCTTTCGGAAAATTACATAATCGTCGACAATGATTACCTTGATGATATCCATGGCACAAATTTACATATTTATTTTAATATTTATCAAAACGGACATCCCTTGGCCCAGCTCGCTTTTTATCATGCACAAGCCTTTGATTGTTTGAATTTTATTCACAATATTATTCAACCCAAACCCTGATTTTTCCTTTAATTTATCTTCCACATTAAAACCGATTCCATCGTCTTTGTAAAACAGGTTTACTTGATTTTCGTGGCTTTCGAGAAATATAGATACATTGTTTGCCTGTGAGTGTTTTATGGTATTATTTACCAATTCTTTAACAGCTTGAAACAAAACAATTTCTTCAATTCCTGATTTTTTGATTTTATATTGTTCTAGGTCAAGGTCGATATTAATGGAATTTGTGTTGTTTAAATAATTGCAAAAATCACGAATTGCCGCAGTAAGCCCAAAATCTTGAAGGATTGTAGGCATAATATTATTCGAAATTTCTTTTGTTGAAACTATTGCCTGATCAACAAGTTCGTCAATGGATTGAATAGCTTCCTCATTGGTCATTTTTTTGAAACTTCCTTTTTTCAGTAAATCCGTATATAGTTTTACCGTTGAAAGCAATGGTCCGAGACCATCATGCAAATCAGCAGCAAAGCGTTTGCGCTCTCGGTCCTCAGTTTCTATAATTGTTTCAGCAATTTTTCGCTCCACTGCATACCGTTCAGTAATATCTCTTCCTATGCTTAAAATAGATTTGTGTCCAAAATAATCAATTACCCTGCTGCTCATTTCCAAAGCAATAATTTTTTTATCCCTTGTATAATGTTCGGTTTGATAAATATGGTGACCGTTTTTTATAATAATTTCAATATTTTTTTTCACCAAATCAACATATTTTTGTGTTTTAAGATCAATGAAATTTTTCCTCATCAATTCTTCTTTTGAATAACCTAATTTATCAATAGCCATTTGGTTTACCTCAATAAAATTGCCATCAAAATCGGCAAGAAAAATTTCGTCGCTTGTATTGTTAAAAAGTACTTGAAAGCGATTTTCTGATTCAACCCTCTGTTGTTCCGATTTTGCAACTTTTTTCAATAACCTACCGATACCAATGATTCCGAATGCCAAAAGCACAGAAACAATCAGGTTCATCCAATGATAAATATCAAGAAGATTTTTGCTGATTACATTTTGCTGATAGTTGTAAAACTCCAGTAATTGGCTCATTGACATAAAAAAGAAAGCCAAGGCAATGATCTTCCAAGAGGTTCGACTCTTTGAAAAACGGATTAGCTTAACTGTTGCAAATAGCGCAATAGCTTGAATTAAAAAGGAAACCAGAAGAATTATGAACGACACCATTATAATTGAAATTTCTTTGCATCAAAATTAATTAATTCTAGCTAATTTTGAATTTTAAGAATCATTAGTTTTATAAAAAATGCACGAATTATCCATAGCTGCCAGTATTGTTGAACTTGCCGAAGAATATGCAGCAAAAGAAAGCGCAAAAAGTATTACAAAAATTGAGATTGAGATAGGGGTACTTTCCGGGATTGTTCTTGATAGTCTTAATTTTGCTATGGAATTTGCCGTTAAAAATACAATACTTGAACATGCGGAAATTCTGATCATTGAAATTCCAGGAAAAGCAAAATGCAATTCGTGCAATGCAATATTTGATTTGAGTGACCTGCTCACACCATGTCCGGAATGCTCAACATTTAATCCTGAAATAATTCAAGGGAAAGAAATGAGGGTTTGTTCTATTACTATTGAATAGATTGGTTTACTGATACTATCACATTTTTAAATAAAATAAAAGTAACCAAGCACTTGCTTTATTAATCAATTTAAAATATTATTCAGGCATTTTCGGCTCAATATCTTTACAATACTTGGTAATCATATCGTCGGCTTTTGCATAGCCGAATTCCTTTGCTTTGGTAAAATCCCAGCAGGCTTCAGCTTTTTGTTTTAGAGCAATTTCTGCAATGGCACGGTTAAAATAGGAACTGCCTTCTTCGGGTTTAATCGTAATAACTTTTGTGTAATCTTCCTTTGCTCCGGTATAATCTTTTTTGCCATATTTTAGCAAAGCCCTGTTGTTGTATGCTTTAATGAAGTCAGGTTTTAGTTCAATTGCTTTTGTAAAATCTTCTAGCGCCCCTGTAGTATCCTGCGATGACAATTTACATGACCCGCGAAGGTTGTACGCATCATAATAATCGGATTTATTGCTGATGGCATTGGTATAGTCTTCAATAGCTCCAGCAAAGTCTTTTGTAATATATTTAATGGTTGCCCTCTCAAAATATCCTGTTTCGGAAAGTGGTTTTAATTGTATTACTGCTGCGTAATCAGCAATTGCACCATTATAATCTTTCAGGTTCTGCTTGGTATTGGCTCTGCCAGAATAATAATCTGCATTGTCATTCGTTAATTCAATAGCTTTGTTGTAGTCAAGAAGAGCTGCTGTATAATCCTTGTTTGCCAACCTGAGAATTGTTGCTCTGTAAAAATAAGCATTGGCATAATCATCTTTTTTCTCAATAGCTTTTGTAAGCAATTCAAGTGCTTCGGGATACTGTTTGGCTTTGTATTTGGCAAAACCCTGATCATAATAAGTTTTAAATGTAGTGGTATCCTGTGCTTGGATATTAGCAAACAACAGCGAAAAAATAATAACTAATGTGTATTTCATACGAATAATGATTTTAGTAAATAATGTTTTATAACGACAAATATGAAAAAAATGTATGAAAAAGCCAATTCTACTAACAAATTTTAACAATTTTTTTAAAGTTTTTTTAGCTTTTCATTGATTCATAAAGTTTCTGAAGTTCCATCATTTCATCTCTGTATCTTGCTGCATCAGGAAAATTAAGTTCTTTGGCTGCTTTTTCCATCGATCTTCTGGATTGTTGTAAAGCTTTCTGAAGTTGATCTTTGTTCATATATTTAATTACAGGGTCAGCGGCAAGGTCAATTGAATCATTTTCAATATAAGGCCTGGGCTTATTTTCAGTTTTGTTTAAATAAGAGGATTGAGAAAGTATAGATTCAGTGCTTTTAGTGATCTGGGTTGGAATAATATTATTTTCCTGATTATATTTAAGCTGTTTTTCTCTTTTGCGATCCGTTTCATCAATTGTTCGCTGCATTGAACCGGTAATTTTATCGGCATACATAATTACTTTGCTGTTGATATTTCGCGCAGCTCTTCCGGCAGTTTGTGTAAGAGAACGTTCGGATCGTAGGAATCCTTCCTTGTCAGCATCAAGAATTGCAACAAGTGAAACTTCTGGTAAATCAAGCCCTTCGCGCAATAAATTCACTCCAACAAGAACATCAAAGACGCCCAAACGCAGATCGCGCATAATTTCTACTCTCTCTAGTGTGTCCACTTCAGAGTGAATATACTTGCATCGTATTCCATAATTAGAAAAATATTTCGACAAATCTTCTGCCATTCTCTTGGTAAGTGTAGTAACAAGAATCCGTTCCTTAACCTGGACCCGGAGTTCAATTTCATTCATTAAATCGTCGATCTGGTTTAAATTTGGGCGAACTTCAATAACTGGTTCAAGCAAACCAGTCGGGCGAATCAGTTGCTCCACAACTACACCTTCGGATTTTTGCAATTCATAATCAGCGGGAGTAGCACTTACAAAAATCACTTGATTTTGCATCGACTCAAATTCCTCAAACTTCAAAGGGCGGTTGTCCATTGCTGATGGCAGCCGGAATCCATATTCCACAAGATTTTGCTTGCGCGAACGGTCGCCACCATACATGGCGCGGACTTGTGAAACGGTTACATGGCTTTCGTCGATCACCATCATGTAATCATCGGGAAAGTAATCGAGAAGACAAAAAGGTCTTGCACCTGGGCTTCTTCTGTCGAAATAGCGTGAATAATTTTCAATTCCTGAACAATAGCCAAGTTCAAGCATCATTTCAATGTCGTAACTTACACGGTCTTCGAGCCGTTTTGCTTCAAGGTGTTTGCCTGTTTCTTTAAAGTATTCCACCTGCTTAACCATATCGTCCTGAATATCGCGGATGGCTTGTTTCATCTTGTCTTGCGAGGTTACGAAAATATTGGCAGGATAAATATTTATAGTTTCAAATGTGTCAATCCTATATCCATCCAGTGGATTAAACGAATAGATTGATTCAATTTCGTCGCCAAAAAAACTGATGCGGTATGCGTAATCCGCATAAGCCGGAAATACATCAACAGTGTCACCTTTAACTCTGAAATTTCCACGGCTGAAATTTATTTCATTTCTAGAATATAATGCATTTACAAGCTGATGTAAAAAAAGATTTCTAGAAATTAATTTTCCAACACCGGTTCGAATTACACTAGAGTTAAAATCATCAGGATTTCCAATGCCATATATGCATGAAACAGATGATACCACAATGATATCGCGTCTTCCTGAAAGTAGAGATGAAGAAGCACTTAATCGGAGTTTTTCAATTTCATCGTTGATCTGCAGATCCTTTTCTATGTATGTATTTGTTGAGGGAATATAAGCTTCTGGTTGGTAATAATCGTAGTAAGAAACGAAATACTCCACAGCATTTTTAGGAAAAAACTGTTTAAATTCACCGTAAAGCTGTGCCGCAAGAGTTTTATTATGGCTCAGAATAAGTGTAGGCTTTTTTACTTCCTGAATTACATTGGCAATAGTAAATGTTTTCCCCGAACCTGTAACTCCAAGAAGGGTTTGCGCATGGTCGTTGCGCTCAATTCCTTCAACCAGTTGTTTTATGGCTTCGGGCTGATCACCTGTGGGTGAAAATTCTGATGTAAGTTCGAAGTCCATGTTATTGTTTTTTTGTTAAATAACACTTAATAGGGTAATGATCAGATAACTCCTGATGAATAGTTTCATAATTATGAGCCTGAAAAATTGGGCTGTGGAAAATATAATCAATTCGGAACGATGGAAAAACTCCGGCGTAACTTTGTCCGGTACCACGACCACTTTCAATAAAAGAATCTTTTAAGTTTTTTGAAATCTGATAATAGGTATAGGAAATGGGTGTGTCGTTAAAATCGCCACAAAATATTATTGGATAAGGACAATTTGCAATATGTTTTGCAACCAGATCAACCTGAGGAGCTCTGATAATGTATGCTTTTTTCAGGCGACTTACAATCCTTTCTGAATTGTTTTTAATTTTTGTATTGTTGACATTGTTTTTTGACAATTCAGAAGCAAATTGGTAATCTTCAAATCCAAGCCTGATCGATTCAAAATGGGCATTGTAGATTCTAACAGTATCCTTATTAATAATCACATCAGTAAAAATACATATATTTCCAGAAACAGTTTTGAACGCAATACTCCCGGTATCAACAACAGGATATTTTGTAAAAGTAGCTATGCCAAAATAATTCAGATTCCTTGAATTCGCAGTAAAAACAATATGTTCATTTTTTGTGTTGAGAATTTTTTTAATTGTATCAGTAGTTTTAAATACATGAGTTGCATCGTAAACATATTCTTGAAAGCAAATAATGTCAGGTTTTTCAACACTCAGTAAATCAAATATTTTATTTCTTTTTGTGAAATTGTATGCCCAGTTATTTTTTACATCGTAGTTGTACAAGTCAAAATTTCTAACATTGAACGACATAATTTTAGTAGCATTTGTCAGATCTTTTTCAGGCGTTTTACTGCTGTATTGAATGGTGCGAAACAGGAATGAATATCCTCCAAGTATTGCAATAAATGAAATAAGCGCCAGTTGGTACCTAATGAATAGCCACAGCAAAATAAAAAAAATATTCCCAAGTAAAAGTATAGGATAAGCCATACCAAAAAATGCTAACATCCAAAGTTTTTCTGGTGAAGCGAATTGTGCCAAATAGGACAAAAAGAGAAAAATTACGAGCAATATATTTATGCTCAGCAATGATTTTCTGACAAATCCACCTTTATATTTTGATTTTGTTTTCGCCATTTTACCTTTTCTCACTTTCGCTGAAGAGCATCTGTTTTTCATCTTTACTCAGACTATCGTATCCTGAGATTTTAATTTTATCCAGAATGGCATCAATTTTATTTTGTTTTTCAGCTCTTTGTTTATTGTAATTTTCATCCGAAACTGGTCTTTTGGGTTTGGTATATTCTACCCTGAGTTTAGGTTTAGGCTTGAAAGTGTTTTTGATGAAGTTTGCCGGAAGGTTAAATATTTTATAAAAATCAAATCTTGATTTCAATAATAGAATATAAGAAAAACCCCATAAGGCTCCTCCAAGATGTGCAATATGGCCACCGGGGTTACTTCCATCAATACTCATAACGTCAATCGCTATTAATACAAGAGCAAGGTATTTAAGTTTTACTCTTCCAAACAAGAATAATTGTATTACATAATCCGGAAGATAAGTGGCAATAGCTACTAGAATGGCAAGCACAGAAGCCGAAGCTCCCATTGCAAGTGAAATGTCTTTGATCGGTGCGAATACAGGAAAGATGTTAAACGCAAGAATATAAAATAATGCACCTGCCAAACCACCAAAAATATACGTACTAATTAACTTTTTTCCACCAAGAAACTGAATAAATAATGTGCCGCCGAAATACAACATAATCATGTTGAAAAATAGGTGAAAAAAATCAAAATGTAAAAACATGTAAGTGAAAAGTGTCCATGGTTTTTGTAAGAGAATGTCAATATTTGCTGGAACAGCAAGCCATAGCGCAACTTTCGAAAAAGCAAATTTTCCCTGAAGTTGTACTTCTGGAATTTGAAAAAGGTAGAAATACAATTTGAATAATTCAACAAAAATAAAAACGGCAATATTAATTAACAGCAATCGCGATAAGTTATTTTTGCTGAACAAAAGGCTTTTTATCTGGGCTGATATGGTTGGTCCTGCTCTCATCTGAATTGTTTTTGTTTATTTTGGTGTCGCCAGAAAAGCAGTAAAATTATACCAAACAACATACCTCCTAAATGTGCGAAGTGGGCAACATTGTCGTTCGGGTTGTTTGATATTCCTGAATAAAGTTCAAGAGCTCCGTAAAACATTACAAACCATTTTGCTTTTACCGGTATTGCAAAAAACACATAAATAAGGGAGTTTGGAAACATCATTCCAAAAGCAAGCAGAATTCCAAACACCGCACCAGAAGCGCCAATAATAACTGGGGCGTTTAATAAATCAATTCTGTATTGTGTAATGTAATTTACTGAGGCCGTAAGAGCTGCGCCCTGATCCGTTTTTATTATGCTATTGTAATTGTCTTTAAATGTGTTGAAATTATTCAGCATCTCGTTGGATCCAATCTTGAAATTCGGGCTGAGTAAAAAATCATTCAGTGCTGCGTGATTGGGGTGTGCCAGAAAAGTATTAACTGCATCTTGAACCGGAATCATTTGAAAATATACAATTACATAATGTACCACGGCCGCACCAAGTCCGGTAAATAGGTAATAAATTAAAAACCGTTTAGGTCCCCATACATTTTCAAGAATGTTACCAAACATCCACAATGCAAACATATTATAAAGAATATGGCTAAATCCACCATGCATAAACATATAAGTAATGAGTTGATAGGGTTGGAATTTTTCAGAGCCCAAATAATGCAAACCCAATTTATCGGTAAGATCAGTATGAAATGTGCTTGAGACGGCTATGGTTGCAAGGAATAACAATCCATTGATGATGAGGATGTTTTTTACAACATCCGGTAATAGTTTAAATCCGGTAGGTCTGAATTGTTGCATAAACGTATTCTTATTGGAATTTTTTTTCTAATTCTTCTTTTGAAATAATCTGTAAAACTTGTTTGCCGTCTGGGGAATGGTATGGAATTTTGCAAGCAAACAAACGGTTGATGATCGATGTCATTTCTTCTGTTTTAAGCACGTGTCCATGTTTTATGGCTATTGATGATGCGAAAGCCTTAGCAATCTTTTCATTTTTGTCCATACCAATATCCGATTTGCTCATTTTGTAATGTTCCAGTAACTCTTCAATAACATTTTGAAGATTGCTTTCGGGCATATTGCAAGGTGTTCCATTGATAACGAAGGAATTCGCCCCGAATTCACTGATATCAAAACCCAAGTGTTTCACATCTTCAATAATTTCAAGAAGCAGAGCGGTGTCGGTAACGGAAAACTCAAGCATTTGTGGAAAAAGCTCTTTTTGCTGTGCTCCGGCTTGGCTTTTTGTCAATATTTCCAGATACTCCTCAAAAAGAATTCGTTCGTGTGCATTTTGCTGGTCAACAATCAGAAGACCCGATTTTACATGTGTTACAATATAAGAATTGAGCAATTGCATGAAAATACCCTTAGATCCTTCGTTAACATTTTTATCCAAATCAGACGGCAATGATAGACCGTTTGCTGATTTAATTTCAGGAACATCAACAGATATTTCAATCTGACTATCAGCGTGCCGCGAATAAAAACGATCTTTTGGGTAAGCCGGTAGAATATTTTCCTTTTTCTCTTTTGGTTCCAGATGGTTTTTAAAAGGATTGTAATCGGGGTCGAGTTTTATAACTGGTGCTGAAACTATTTGACCTTTTGGCAATGGAATAATATCAAGACCTTTGTCAATGTCAAAATCAATACTTGGAGTTACGCAATAAAGACCAAGTGATTGTTTAACGGCTGAGCGGAGTATAGCGTAAATTGTTTTTTCATCCTGAAATTTTATTTCGGTTTTGGTAGGATGAATATTGATGTCTATTTCCTGTGGATCAATTTCAATATAGAGAAAATAACTCGGAAAAGATTTCTCCGAAATTAACTCAGCAAAAGCATTGGAAATAGCATGATGGAGATAATTGTGCTTGAAAAATCTTCCGTTTACAAAAAAGTATTGTTCTCCTCTTGTTTTTTTTGCTGATTCAGGTTTTCCTACAAAGCCTGAAACAGAGAAATATCCAGCTTTCTGATCAACTGGTAAAAGTTTTTGATTGTAAGTATTTCCAAAAAGATTAATAATCCTTTGTTTCAAAGAACTTTTTTCAAGATGGTACACCACCAAATTATTATTGTAAAGTTCAAATGAAATATGCGGATAGGATAGAGCCACTCTATTAAATTCCTCAAAAATATGGTTGGTTTCAATAGTGTTGCTTTTGAGAAAATTTCTTCGGGCAGGAACATTAAAAAAAAGATTCTTAATAGAAATGGAAGTACCCTCAGTGCAAGAGCAAATTTCCTGCGATTTTACTTCACTTCCTTCAATAATAATATGTGTTCCTGTTTCGTCGCCGATTCGTTTTGATTTAAGCTCTACTTGCGCAACAGCAGCAACCGAAGCAAGAGCTTCGCCACGAAATCCCATAGTGCGAATACAAAAGAGATCACCTGCTTCACGTATTTTTGATGTTGCATGGCGCTCAAAGCTAAGCCTGGCATCAGTCCCCGACATTCCGCAACCATTGTCGATTACCTGAATCAGGGTTCTTCCAGCATCTTTAATAAAAAGTTTAATAAAAGTGGCACCTGAATCGATAGCGTTTTCCATCAACTCCTTTACAGCTGATGCTGGCCGCTGTATTACTTCACCGGCTGCAATCTGGTTGGCAACATTATCAGGTAATATTCTAATTATATCAGGCATAGTAAATGCGGACTTAACAAACTTTATTCCGTAAAATTTTTATGACATTTTTATAATAAAAAAATATATTCAAATCCTGAATGCCTTTTACTGCTTAGCATACCTTATGACGGGATTTTTCTTCATTAAAAAATTTCACCTGACAAAGTTACCGAAAAAAATCCAAACCATGCAATTTGTCTATCTTTGAAACGAATTTTTCCAAATGAAAAACGAAGTATTTTATTCATGTGACTTTTGCCCTCATGGTTGTGGTGTAGCCAGAGATGCCGTAAATAAAGGGTTTTGCAATACGGACTTAAAAAATAATATTGCTTCAGTTTGTATTCACAAAGGAGAAGAACCAGTAATTTCAGGTAAAAATGGAATCTGCAATGTTTTCTTTTCTCACTGTAATTTGCAGTGTATTTATTGCCAGAATGAACAAATAAGTTCTAATGATAGCGTTGCTAAACCAATTGATGATTCAAAGGTTTTGGAAACCATTAAAAGCATTCTTGATAGAGGTATTCCTTTGCTTGGTTTTGTTTCACCTTCGCATTGTATTCCGCAAATGCTGAAAATTATCAGGAAATTAAATGCTGATGGATATCATCCAAAAATTGTTTACAATTCAAATGGTTATGATAGCGTTGAAACACTTAGAAAAATAGAACAATATATTGATATTTATTTACCTGATTTTAAATATTCAGACAATGAATTGGCTTTTGAACTTTCGGGAGTGAAGAATTATGTGGAAAATGCAATAAATGCAATTAAAGAAATGTTCCGACAGAAAGGTACATTGCTGCTGAAAAATGACGAAGGGCAGGCTGAATCTGGACTAATTGTGAGGCATTTGGTATTGCCGGGATACGTGGATAACAGTTTGAATGTTCTGCAGATTCTGGTCAATGAATTTTCCTCAGGTATTCATATTTCGCTTATGGCTCAATATTTTCCAACAGAAAATGTTCATGATCATAAAAATCTTGGAAGAACATTATTTTTTGAAGAATACGAAAAAGTAATTGATGAAATGGAACGATTGGGTTTTTACAAGGGATGGGTGCAGGAATTAAAAAGCGCAGAAAATTACAGACCTGATTTTGATTTGAAGCATCCGTTTGAGTAAACCATTTTTATATTAGATTATTCCATATTTCCCATGATTTCTCAGCTTGAAAATATAGCATTTCTAAACCATTTTTTGTCTGAGCGCCTTGTTCAGCGCCTTTTTTAAGAAATGCAGTTTCTTTTGGATTGTATATCAGGTCAAATAACAAATGCTGAGAAGTGAGCAAGTTGTATGGAATGTCAGGATATTTTTCAATGTCAGGAAACATTCCCAAAGGAGTTGTGTTTATTATTATTTGATGAGAATGGATAATGTCTTCGGTTAATTGCTTGTATGTTATTGTATTTATATCTGTTTTATTGCGCGAAACAAATAAGAAGGGAATTTCAGATTTTGAAAGCACATATTTAACTGCCTTTGAAGCTCCTCCCGTTCCTAATATCAGAGCTGCTTTGTGATGATTGTGCAGCAATGATTCTATGCTTTTTTTAAAACCAAAATAATCTGTATTATACCCTTTTGTAATGATTTTATTGTTGCTTCTGAAAATTTTTATTGTGTTTACAGCTCCAATTTCTGCAGCAGAATTGTCAAGTTCATCAATTAAATTTATTACTGTTTCTTTGAATGGAATGGTAACATTTAATCCTAAAATATCTTTGTTATTACTTACAAGATTATGAAAATCATCAATTTTTTCTAGAGGAAAATTACGATAACTAACATCTTGAATATTTTCCCTGAAAAACTTTTCAGAAAAATAAGTTTCGGAAAATGAATGTGCAAGCGGAAAGCCGATCAATCCGTAAATACGCATTACGACTTATTGATTTTGTTTTTTTTATGATTCTTGCGAAGTTTGTAACCATAATATATGATGACGATTATCAAAACGGCAACAATAACGTAGTCGATAATATGGCTGTATTTCATAATCTCACTCCAGTTGTTCTTGAGGTAATAACCTGCAATGCTTAGAAGCGAATTCCATATTCCTGCACCAATAACAGTAAAAATGGAAAATTTTAATAAATTCATTTTTCCAATTCCTGCAGGAATTGAAATTAAATGGCGCACCACAGGTATAAAGCGACAGATAAAAACGGTAGAATCTCCGTGTTTTGAGAACCATTTTTCAGTAATATCCAAGTCGTGCTTATCAAGCAATAAATATTTTCCCCATTTTTCTACAAGTGGTCTCCCACCTTTGGCGCCCATCCAGTAACCAATCAAAGAACCGATTATGCTGCCCAAGGTGCTGAAAAAAATCACACCGGTCCATGTAAGAGTACCGTTATAAATTGCAAATCCTGCAAAGGGCATAACGGCTTCGCTCGGAACAGGGGCAACCATACTTTCCAAAGTCATCAGGATCATTATTCCTACATAACCGGTTTGGTCAATAAACCTGGTTGCTGTATCTGCAATCCATGCTGTAATTCCTGAATGTTGATGTGTTGCTAAAATGGTTGTCGAATTCAGAAGTTTCCCTGAAAACAATGAAATGCTATAAACAATACCCATATTACTTCTGGTCAGCTTTGATTTTTAACGTCTGAAATTCTTCTGGGAGAAACTGGAAAAAAGTATCTCCTCGCAATCCTATACGTAAGGTTTCTAAAGGAATAACTTCGTTAGGGGCAATATTTCCCAGGTTTACATTGGCTCCTAGAGTTTTTACAAACCAAACCTGCTGTGATTTGAGCGGTGCTTCCCATATAATGAAATCCTGCTTTACCTTAGAAACAATTTTATTTACCAGTGCCACGTGTGCATTTCCATTTGGGCGGTAAATGCCAACAGTACCGCTTTCGCGCGCTTCAGCAATAACAAATGAAGATCCTGCTTCAATTTCTCCATTCATCATCGAAATCCATTTGTTAGGAGATGTAATAATTCCTGCCTCTTTTGAACCAACTTCCGATAATACGATATGTGTTTTAGAAAGAGTTTGAATGTATTTACATTTGATATCATGATCCATTAGAATAGAACCGTCGGAAACTTCAATTGCATCAACACCATATTTATCAACCAATTTACGATAATCGTCAAACATATTTCTGATAATATAAGCTTCGAAAAGCGTACCGCCCAAATATGTTTTTATTCCGGCTTCTTTGTAAAGCCTAATTTTGGTTTCAACATTTTTCATTACCATTGATGTGCCGAATCCAAGCTTTGCAAAATCAGTGAATTCGCCACCCGTGGTGAGAAAATCTTCAACTTCACGGACACTAAGCCCTTTGTCCATCATCATGGTAACACCGCTAGTGCGTGGGCGGGATGGGCGCTCAGGTATAAAATCAAGTATGTTTTCCATTTCCGGTAATTTCATGAATTAAATTTTTTTAATGTTGTTTCAAATATAGTGGTTTCTCCCATTGTGGAATCAAATTCAATTACTTCATAATTTCTTTCGTAATCAAGGCTAAATGCTTTATGAAGAGATTCTTCTGCCTTTTTGAACTGATTGAGTGCATAGTGATAACAATAGAGACGGAAGTATATGCTGGCATTTTCAGGCTGCTTGTCAAGGCCTTTTTTCAGAATTCCAATAGCATTATCATAATCAGATAATTCCAGAAAAATTTCGGAATATTTTACCCAAAGCAATTCGTTTTCGTTTTCATCATCCAAACGGGAGGCTTTTAAAAACGAAGCTTCTGCTTCAAGAAATTTATTTTTTTCGATGTAGCAGGCACCAATGCCAAAATGATAATTGTGATTAAGCGGATCAAATTCAATTGCTTTAGAATAATTATAAAGAGCCGAATCAAAATCTTGTTCTTCATATTTTATTAATCCAATTCCGGCATAGGATTTTGAATATGTTTCATCAGCTTCAATTGATTTGCTGTAATATTCAATTGCCTTTGGAAAATTTTCCAATTTGTCAAAACAATCGCCGATAAAATGAAAAGTTAGTGCATCTGGAGGTTCAATTTCAAAAGTTTCGTTATAAGTTTCTATGGCATCTTCAACTTTGTCCATACACAATAAGGCATTGGCTTTGTTAAGATAAGCCGCAGTATATGAGTTTTCAATAGCTATAGCGAAATCATAAGCATTGATAGCTTCTTCAAACTTGTGAGATAATAAATACAGGTTTCCTAAATTATACCAGGCAATAAACGAATAAGGCGAATCATCAATAAATGCAATAAAATATTCAATTCCTTTAGCAACATTATTCGTACTTTCAAAACAAAAAGTGAGTTCGTATAAAGCAATTTCATTCTCTGGATTAATTGCCAGTGATTTAATAAAATGATCAATGGCCGACTGAAATTTCCCTAGGTTTTCATATTCAAAAGCAATATTAAGGTAAACTTCGTCCTGAACATCAGAATTTACGAGTGCTTTTTTGTATTCAGAAATTGCTTTATCATACATTTTTAACTGACTGAAAATGGAGCCCTTTGTTAAATAAAGTTCAGAATTATCAGGATCAATTTTTTCAGCTTGTTTAAGTATTTCCAATGCTTTCTCACTTTTATTTGCTGAAGCGAATAATTGTGCTTTGCGAAGGAGGAAAACTACAGAATTCGGATAGTAGGAATGAGCAAACTGAATAGCTTTTCCTGCATTCTTTATGTTATTGGAGTTGAGGTAATAATCAATAATATCTTCAAACTCATTTACATCAAAGTATGAATTGGCATTGGTGCTAAGCATATTCTCAAAACGATCAACCAATTCATCGATTTCATCGTTCTCAAAATCATCATCAAACTTATCAAAATCATCAAACATGTACACGTGTTTATTAAAGTGCAAAAGTATTAAAATTTACCCTGCTTTGCACCATTGTTTGTAAATTAATTTTACTCGCATTTAATGGCTTGAAAATCTTTGTATTCTTTGATTTTCTGTTGAATAAAATGCAAGTGTTAATAATTTTAATGAAATAAATAATACTTTAGGAGGTGAATAAGCCGATGAAAAAATTAATTTTGCCTTAAAGAATTAATTATGACTCTTATTAAATCAATTTCCGGTATTCGTGGAACCATTGGCGGGAAAGCCGGTGAAGCGCTTACACCACTGGATATAATTAAATTTTCTGCTGCTTATTTAAGTTGGTTGAAACAAAACTGCAATGCAGAAAAACCACTCATTATTGTTGGGCGTGATGCACGACCCTCAGGAATGATGGTGAAACAGCTTGTTATCAACACGGCCATTGGCATGGGCGTGGATGTGATAGATGTCGATTTTGCCACCACACCTACTGTAGAAATGGCAGTGACCGAATACAAGGCGCAGGGTGGAATTATCATTACAGCAAGCCACAATCCTAAAAATTGGAATGCATTGAAATTACTGAATTCTCAAGGCGAATTTATCTCTGATTCGGAAGGGAAGTTTATTTTAAATATTGCTGAGAAAGAAGATTTTTCTTTTGCGCCCGTTGAAAAACTCGGAAAGTGTTCTGTTGTAGATACTGCACTCGAAATGCATATCGAAAAAATTCTGGCGTTACCGCTGGTTGATGCAGATGCCATAAAAAATGCAAATTTAAAAGTTGCCATTGATTGTATTAATTCTGTTGGCGGTATTGCACTTCCACTTTTGCTAAAAAAACTTGGTGTTGAAAATATCGTAGAGCTGAATTGCACGCCCGACGGTAATTTTGCACACAATCCCGAACCTTTACCCGAAAATCTTATAGATATTTCTGATACGGTTGTAAAATCAAAATCGCATATTGGTTTTGTTGTTGACCCTGATGTCGACCGCTTGGCAATAATTTGCGAGGATGGCGAAATGTTTGGTGAAGAATACACACTTGTTGCAGTGGCAGATTATATTCTGAAACACAACAAGGGAAATACTGTTTCCAATCTTTCTTCAACGCGTGCTTTGCGCGATGTTACTGAAAAAGCCGGCGTTGAATATTTTGCTTCTGCTGTTGGCGAAGTAAATGTGGTGGAAATGATGAAGCAACAAAATGCGGTGATTGGCGGCGAAGGCAATGGTGGAATCATTTATCCCGAATTGCATTATGGTCGCGATGCCTTGGTTGGAATTGCATTATTCCTCACGCATCTGGTTAAATCAGGGAAGAGTTGTTCCGCTTTACGGGATACTTATCCCAATTATTTTATTTCGAAAAACAAAATTGAACTGATGCCCGGTATTGATGTGGATAATATTCTGGTAAAAATAAAAGAAAAATATTCTGCACAGCCTTTATCCACTATCGATGGTGTTAAAATTGAATTCGACAAACAATGGGTACATTTGCGAAAATCGAATACTGAAGCCATTATCCGCATTTATTCTGAAAGCGATTCCATGCAGCAGGCAGAACACCTTGCGAATAAGATCATTCAGGATATTAAAGATATTATCAAAGGTGAATAATAAACAGGAACTTTGAATAAAATTGAAAAAATGATTTACTTCGACAATGCAGCCACAACACCCATAGATCCTCAGGTGATTGAGTGCATGCATGATGCAATGCTTAAAAATTTTGGAAACCCTTCGTCTGTTCATACTCTTGGCCGCGAAGCACGCGTACTGGTGGAATCGGCGAGAAAACAAATTGCTGCTTTTGTTGATGTATCGCCTTCCGAAATAATTTTTACATCTTCCGGTACCGAAGCTATCAACACCGCAATTGCAGGTGCAGTGGGCGATTTGGGTGTTACACATATTGTAACTACACACGTTGAACATCATGCTGTTTTGCATTCCGTTGAAAATGTGCAGTCAAAACAAAATGTTTCTGTAACATATTTACCAGTGGATAATTGCGGTTTACTTGACCTGGAGGAACTTGACAAACTTCTTTCCGAAATAAGTAAAAAAACACTGGTGTGCCTGATGCATGCCAACAATGAAACAGGAGCCTTGCTTCCGCTTAAAGAGACCTCAGAAATTTGCGAAAAGCACCATGCTCTTTTGCTGGTTGATACTGTTCAAACCATTGGTAAATATGCAATTTCGCTGAGCAAACAAAAAATTCATTTTGCAACATGTTCTGCTCATAAATTTCATGGGCCAAAAGGAGCGGGTTTTTTATATCTCAATGGTGAGGTGTCAATTGGTCCTTATATTTTAGGAGGCGGACAAGAACGGAATATGCGTTCGGGAACCGAAAATATTTATGGAATTGCAGGAATGGCAAAGGCTTTGGATGTTGCCCATTTTGAAATGGATAAAAATCAAAAGTATATTTTTGAACTAAAAAAATATTTTTCCGAGAAACTTTTAGCAGAATTCCCTGAAATAATCTTCAATGCCGATTCGGATAAAAAAGGCTTGTATAATATATTGAATGTGTCATTTCCAAAAACACCAAAATCGGAGATGCTGCTCTACGGGCTGGATATTGAAGGAATTGCAGTTTCCGGAGGAAGTGCTTGTTCTTCGGGTAGTGTATCGGTATCGCATGTTCTAAAGCATATCGGCGCCGACGTTGAAAAGCCTGCATTGCGCTTTTCTCTTAGTAAATTCAACACTTTTGATGAAATTGATACTTGCATTTCTGTTCTTAAGAAAATTCTAAAAAATGAAAATTAAATTAATTTTACTTATGGCATTATTTGGCTTTTTTTCCTGCAAAACCACACGTGTTCCTCTTGAAACTGTTGATAGCGTGAACCTTCAGAAATACGCCGGAAAGTGGTATGAAATCGCTTCATTTCCTCAAAAGTTTCAAAAAGGTTGTTCATGCACTTATGCTGAATATACGCCAACCAACAAGGGATATGTAACAGTTTATAACAATTGTTTTAAAAGTGAAACAGGGAAAACTGCCGGTATTAAAGGAAAAGCATTTGTTGTTAAAAACTCCGGCAATGCCAAGTTGAAAGTTCAGTTTTTCTGGCCATTTAAAGGCGATTACTGGATCATTGATCTTGCATCCGATTACAGTTATGCGGTTGTTGGTGCACCAGGTCGAAATTATTTGTGGATTCTTGCCCGCGAAAAAACTTTGAATGAGGCCTTATACAATTCAATTGTTGAAAAAATTAAACAAAAAGGTTTTGATATATCGTTGCTGAAAAAAACATATCAGGGCTGTGATTAATCAATTATTCTATGATTCCTAAGAAAAAGAAAAAAAGAAAAATTGTAACTAAGAAAATTGTTTTCCGGCTTAGCCTGCGGCAGAAACGTTTGCTGGATAGGTATTGCAAGGCGCACGATATTTCTAGCAATAAGCTCATCAAAACTGCTATTAAGGAATACATGATACTGCATTTTAATCTGTCTGATGAAACTATAATCAGCAAAAATCAGTTGAATATTTTCGATATCATTGAAGAAGAAGAAGAAAACGATGAGTTTGAAGCAGCAGAAGGTGAATTGCCCTTTGGCAGTTAATCAAGTTCGTGTATGATTCGCAGAATTCTGTGAAACCGCTGAATTAATGACCATGCTGCAAATTCATGATTGTTAACAATCATGGTAAATACAAGAAGTTTCCCTTTTTTGTTTTTAACATAACCTGCAATGCTGCGAACCCTGTTCATATAACCGCTTTTAGCATGAATTTCAAGTTTTGCAATGGGCTCGTCGCCAGGTTTATTGACAAGAACTGATCGCCCTACAACAGGCAAAGAATTATAAAATGTTTTAAAAATACTTGAATCGTTTGCAATTGAAACCAGCATAAAAGTAAGCTGCCGTGCTGTGATAGCATTCATGCGGGAAACGCCGCTGCCGTCAGTCATATAAAACCCCCTGAGATCAATGTTTCTATTTTCCCAATAATCTCTTACAGCCTTTGTGCCACCAAGTGTTGATCCATAGGAAGTTTTCTTTATTGAAATTAATTTCAGCAATGTTTCTGCATACATATTCTGACTCACGTGGTTGGTGTAATATACTATTCCTGAGAGGGAAGGGGAATATGTAGTATTAAGAATAGTACGTTCTTCTTTTTTATAAGAATTTGAATTTCTGAGTTTTCTAACAGTACTGGCAGAATCTTTAACTGTGATTCCATTTTTCTTTAGCGATTTATATAGAGAAAATGCGCAAAAATAAGTAGGGTCGGGAATAACGCCATAAAAAGTTCCTGAAGATCTAACTTCGCCTCTTATCAAACGTTCATTAACAGCAGGAGGTCCTGCAACATAAACATAACTTTTTGCAATACTTGAATTATATAAAACATTGCTGAAAAATTTCGCATCCGGAATATAGGGTTCAACTGTGGCATAAGCACCGCCAGCACTGCAACTCACCCTGATATCAAAAAGGTTGTCTCTGAATGAAAGCCCACAAGGTGGCGCTCCATAGTCGTTTTGAATGTCTTCCCAAGCAAAGCCTCCTGGAACCAGGTCATAATCAAAAGCTTCGCCATCGCCAATTATTGCTCCGTTTATGGTATCTACACCCAATGTTTTAATTGCACTTAGCCAGCGCTGAAGAACAATTGCATAAGTGTTGCCGCCGTAACTCATTGATCCGAGTGTCGGGTCGCCGCTTCCCCGAATATAAATATTTCCATTAAGCGTTCGTGTCGATCTGTCAATACTTCCAGAATATTGTAGCGATGTGGGAAAGCTGTATCCTGCACCAACAATTTTTAAGGCAGTTGAAGTGGTAACAATTTTCAAAATAGAAGCAGGAACAAGGCTCTTTTCGCTGTTTGATTCATAGATAACTTTACCACTATCAGCAGTTGCAAGACAAAATCCAAAATCTCCATGCGACAATGAATCATTTAAAGCGAGTTCATTAATCCAATATTTTAATTTGCTGAAAGTTGTAAGTGTATCGCATTTCAGGAGCGAATCGGATTTGGAAACAACATCACCATTGTTGCTGAACTTTTTTACATAAAAATAAAGTGCTTCAGCTGAAGCTAAAATCCATGCACCACATAAAATAAGTAGAAAATATATTAATAAGTTTTTCCTGATTTTCATTTAATGAAAGTCAAATTTTAAAAGTATTTATTTTTTAGTTTTAGTATTTCCTTTTTTCCATTTTTCCTTGTCAAATGCCTGTCCGTCCTCGGTGTAATATTTCCATTTGCCTGATTTTTTACCTTCCTTAAATTTCCCTTCAATTTTTATTTTGCCTCCATCGTAATAAAATTCCGCATCGCCATTTGCTTTACCATCCTTATATTCGAGCAGTGCTTTTTTGCTTCCGCTTTCGTAATATTCAACGTATTCGCCATTGATTTTCTCGTTAATAAAAATCATTTTTGCTTTTATCAATTGATCATCATCGTCATAATAAAAAGCAGCTTCACCTTCAACTTTTCCTGCCCGATAATTGACTATGCTTTTCAGATTTCCGCTTTCGTAATACGAACGCCATATTCCATCAGCTTTTCCTCCGGTTGTAACCCCTTCGTATTGTGTTTTTCCTTCAGAATATTCTTTTTTATAAGCAGCATTTTCAGGAGCAGTAGAGCTCTCAAGGTTAATTATAAATGATAGTGATTCAAATTCTTCGCAAAATAATTCTTCGGCTGCAGATTCAAATTGTTCCAGCTCTTCATTCGCAAGAGCTTCTTCATCGTGGTCTACAATTAAAGTCGTCTTGAATTTTTTCCCATCTGAAGTAAGTTGAAATCCAATTTTTGTAAAACTCAGAATCAAATCTTTATTATCATGAATCCCTTTCCTCTTTTCGGCATTATTGTAATAATACAAGTGTGAGTACATTTCGGACATCCGCACAAAAACACTCACATTTGCTTTCTCATCAAAACTGGATTTGAAATTTGAAAATTCTTTATCATTATTGAGTGTTTTTCCATTAAGCTTATCGTCAATCAGATCCATTAATGTTGAAGAAGAATTACTGAAAACGATATAATCATCAATATAAGTATAATATGGTTTATAAAGTTTTCCGAATAATTTTCCGAAAAACATTTTAAAAAAGCCTTTAATATTCAGATAATTTATGGGATGTTCTTTGTAAACAATAGTGTCAAACTTAACTGGCGATTTTTTCTTTACTTTTTTTGCAATAAGATCAAGACCTTTTTTTGCATTTTCAATATCATTGGTATGAATAAAAACAGCAATATCGTCTTCTTTCGAGTTGGCGACAGGTTTCAGTTTAACAAATGCAATTTCATTTCCGATATTATCAAAAAAGTCCTTTTTTAAATCAATTTTAAAGAATTTTTCAACTTTGCTTATATTTTTCGAATAGCTTTCATATTCATCAGTTTTATCAGTAGAAAATTCTTTCTGAAGATTTGTAAAGAAATCAGTAAAATTATCAAAACCAAGAGAGAAATATAAAGCAGCTTTATCCGAAATAACTTTATCAGCACTGATCTTTCCGGGCGAAACGCTGCTCAAAGCTTTGATGTATGAAGAAATACTGTCGTTGATGTTTGTATATCCAGTAAAACTAAGCCGTTCATCGTCGAAATTAATATTGAAAGCTGAAAACAACATGCTTTGCGTAAGTGAATTGGCTATTTCACTTTCTTCGTCTAGATAACAGTTTAGAAACTTAGTTAAAAGGCTATAATTAAAATAAAAATTAAAAAGTTTTTTCGAGCTGATTTCACCGGCAACAGCCTGAAAATTTTTATCCTTTACCCAGTTTTCATTTTCTTTTTGTTTAATAGATTTTTCAATTAAAATAGGGGAGTAGCTTCCTACAAAAAGATTTTCTATAAAAGTAATATAAAGCACTTCCAACGTTTTGTTGTCGGTTAGTTCAATAATTTCAGAGCCTTCATAAGTTCTCTTATTCATGGAATATCCAAAAGTGCCAACAAGACTTTTAATATAATCTTTGAGAAACGTAATTTTGGAAGCTTGTTTCATGTTAACAACAAACACAAAATCATAATCCTTTCCGGAAATCATATGAGCCGAAACAAGTAACTGGCGGTTGCTAAAAAGCATGTCCATGGTTTCATTTCCTTTAATTAGGGAATCAAGTGTTGCTGCACTTTTTGAAATGTCTTCAAAATGCGTGTTGGTTTTCATGTTGTTCCACATCTTGCTGTCGCTGAGTTTTGCCCAGCCCTTGGTCAGATCTGAAGTTTCAATAATGTAAACTGCGTCGTCGGGGATTGCCGTAAATGGATTACGGTTTTTACTTTCCTGAAAATAAATATATGCAACAGCAGCTGCAACAGCAAGTATAATAAACAGAAAAGTATACAATATGATTTTTTTCCAGCGTTTCATGAGGATAGGATTTGAATTCAAAAATACAAAATAAAAACAAGCAGCGAACAAAGAATAAACTGCCTTTTATAGAAGATTATTGTAGACGAAAAAGGGAAACAAAAGTAAACATAAATAATTATTCCCTTATAAAATGCGGCATTTCTATGGGCAGTTCAATTGAAAATTCAACAAAACCTGCAAATTCGCCACTTGAATACCATGGCGATTGATGTATCAGCTTTTTAACACCATTTTTCAGAATAGTATATGAATTGTTTTTCCCGGATTTGAGCATATTTAGAAGCTTTGTACGTGCCGGTTCAGGATGGCAGTCCAATACATTTGAACCAATAAGCATTTTTCCACCATATTTCTCAAATGTTTTGCATGATTTATCATTCATTGAAATGATAATGCCTTCTTTGTCGCAAACGGTTATTGCTGAAGGAAATTCTTTGATCCATTCCATAGTATTATCTGCTAATTTATACAAAAGTAAAAAAATGATTTTAGATAAATGCAGAATTAACGAAATGCGAAATTATTTTATCACAAGTGGCAAACGCGAAACAATGGAACCCTCAGCATTTTCGATAGAAACAAAATAATAGTTCGCTTTAAACTCTGACAAGTCAATTGGAATTGTATTGGTTCCCTCATTTATATCCATATTTTGAAGCAATAATGTTTGGCCCAAAATGTTTATTACTTTTAATGTAACATTACTTTCCGATGGGCTGTAAACTACACAGTTTAAATTAGTGGTAGCAGGGTTTGGATAAATGTTTATGAGCGCAAGGGGATTGCGTTCTTTCATGGTAACAGCGCGAATACCGAGTATTTCAAACTTTCCGTCAAAATCGGTTTGGGTTAATCTGTAATAAGTTGTGTTATCATAAGGATTGAAATCTGTTTCTTCATAGTTTGTAAGGGAATTGGAGTTTCCAGCACCATCAACAATTTTTAAAATTTCCCAGTTCAGTGCATCATTGCTTTTTTCAATGGTGAAGAAGTTGTTATTGGTTTCGGAAGAAGTTGACCATGTAAGCTCAACATTGCCATTGTCCTGAACTGCTTCAAATGAAAGGAGTTCAACGGGGAGCGAATTTCCAACATCGCCAAAAGTAAATGTACCGAAAGCGGAAACCGCATTAAAGGTAATATTCCCAGAAGCACCCGCACTTATGCTGCTTTGCCCTAAGTTTGCCCAGGATGCACCATTCCATTTGGCAATCACAAGCTGTGCGGCATTTGCAATATTGATCTGGCTTCTTGCATTGTCTTCCCAATAGAGTGTAACATTCACGTTGTCTGCCGTTACTGCACGATTCAATGTCCAGTATTCCTTAGCGCTTATATCATTTAAAGGACTTGTAACAGGTGTAAGGCTTGCGTATGCAGTATTTATATATTCAGCGGTAAATTCTGTTGTAGAAGTTGCAGGAGCAGAAATTCCGATTCTTGCCCAGTATCCTCCTTTACCAACAGGGAAAACAAAAGCACTATTTCCAATCTTTTTCATAGGGCCATTTACAAAGCTGTTGCTATTACCAGAAGTGGAAGTAGCGCCAGAAATAAGTGTAAGCAAACTGCTTGCATCAGTATTTATTTTTCCGTTTGTTAACGTTAGTGCGCTTCCAACTGTAACATTTGCGTCAAGTGTTACTCCGCTTACAGATGAATTAGAAATTTCTATACTGTTGAAAATGGTTCCGTTTGCATTGCCGGTATTGGTTATGGTTTGTGCATTAGTTCCGTTAAAAGTAACTTTTTTAGCTCCTTGAACAAAAGGATCAGCAATCGTGCTGCTATTATTCCAGTTTCCGCCCACTGAAATATCAAAATTACTTACACTGAGAATAGCAGTCCCTTTAATAGTAAGATCACCCAAAACTTCTATTGTGGATGCAATCGTTTTTGTTTTTGTGTTTGAAATAGTCAGATTATAGTATTTGCCTAAAACGGGAGTAAATATTGTCTGAGTGTTATTTAAATTATAATCAATTGTGTTTCCGGTTGCCGATGCGTCAAGACCTCCTGCAATTGTAATGGTACTTCCTGAATAATTTAAATTTCCTGAAGACCCCTGAGCCCATGTTCCTGTTCCACTTAATATTGCAGCACCGATATTTGTCATGGATACATTTGCATTATTGGTAAGAACAATACCAGTAACCACAACAGAATTGGCAAAACTATAAGCACTAATTCCGCTAAGTATTTGAGGGTTTGTATTGAATGTTGCAGCGCTGGCAGAAAATGAAGCTCCGTTATTTACAATTCCATTCTTAAAAATCATATTTCCTGCTGTTGCAACTA
>JBBQSF010000016.1:0-34298 GCA_038214085.1 Bacteroidales bacterium
GCAACAGGTTGCAGCAATTCAGACATAATTACCCTCAATGTGGTTGCGCCACAAATTGCCAATGCTGGCAATGGTTTTAGTCGCTGTGTTGATGCGTCACCAGTTACGTTAACGGGTTATTCTCCAAGCACAGGTGGTACATGGTCTGGTGCTGGTGTTAGCGGTACAACTTTTACTCCAGCAACTGCGGGTGTGGGTACTCATAATTTAACTTATTCTTTTGGCGGCGGTACATGTTTAAGTTCTGATACCATAAAAATTACGGTAAATCCATTGCCTACAGTAACAGTAAACTCAACAACTATTTGTGCAGGCCAGTCAGCAACATTAACAGCAGCCGGAGCAAATACATATTCATGGAATACAACGTCAATAGCTAATCCCATAACAGTTAATCCAACTATAACAACTCCATACACTGTAACGGGAACAAATACCACAACAGGTTGTTTAAATTCAGCTACAGCCACAGTTACTGTAAACCCATTACCTGTGGTAACTGCAACACCTAATCAAACCTCTGTTTGTTCTAGTAGTACTACCCAAATCAATTTAAATTCAAACCTTGCAAACACCACTTTTAGCTGGGTTGTTTCTGTGCCTGCTGGAATCACAGGTGCATCCAACGGAAATGGCAATCAAATTCAACAAACTTTAGTTACCTCATTAAATGCTCCGGCAACGGTAATTTACACAATTACTCCAATGGCAATAGGCTGTCCAGGTTTGCCAATTACGGTCCCTATTACTGTTAATCCAATTCCCATTTTAAATATTTCTTTGCCTACACAAATTATTTGTTCGGGTGAAACATCCAGTGTAATTTCTTTTACTTCCAATGTATCTGGTACACTTTATAACTGGTCTGCCTCAGCACCTGCATATATTAACGGCTATCAAAATTCAGGTACAGGTAACATTCCCGTGCTAACATTAAATAACACATCTAATGTGCAAGGCAATATAATATTTAGCATCACTCCCATAGCTAATGGCTGCCCTGGAACACCTGTTCAGGCAATTATAACAGTCAATCCAAGCCCTTCTGTAAATAATTCCCCTTTAATTCAAAATATTTGTTCTGGTCAAACAAGCAATCTGGTTACCCTTACCTCTGGTGTTACAAATACAACTTTCACATGGTCAGTTACTCATAATGGCGTTGTAACTGGGTTTACTTCAAATGGCACAAATACAATTCCTGCCCAAACGTTATACAATTTAAGCACATCGGTAGATACTGTGGTTTATCATATTATTCCCTCTTCAAATTCCGGCGTATTGTGTCCAGGTGTTCCTGCAGATTATCTAATAATTGTGCATCCTTTGCCAATTGCAGCTTTTTCTTCAAATCCGGCAATAGGCTGTGCTCCATTAAATATATCTTTCACAAACTTATCTTCTCCTAGTTCAGGTCTTACATACAATTGGAATTTCGGGGATGGTCAAACTAGCAATTTGCAAAACCCTTCTCATACATACACCAATACTGGTATCGTTGATAGTGTTTATCAAGTTCACTTAATTATAACATCTAATGCATCATGCTTTAGTTCAATTACTCATCCAGTAACTATTCATCCGGCACCAACCGTAAATTTCACTGCAACAAATGTGTGTCTGGGATTACCAACTGTATTTACTGATGCTTCTGTAAATACTTCTGGTGTAATTAATAACTGGCTTTGGCATTTTGGAGATGGAACATCATCAACACTGCAAAATCCATCTCATATTTATGCTTCTGATGGCACATATAATGTCACTCTTGACATCTCAAATACAAATTCATGTAATAGTACCATAACCTTTCAGGTTGTTGTATATCCTTATCCTGTTGCTGCTTTTAACCATGATACTTTATCTTGTGTGGGTTCTCAGATTATTTTTAACAATACAACAACTGGTGCGCAAAATTACCTATGGAGTTTTGGAGACGGTTATACTTCGTCTTCTTTTAGTCCAAGCCATCCCTACTTAACGCAAGGCCATTTTACAATAGATTTGATTGCCACTTCTACTCATGGTTGTAATGATTCTGCATCGTCTACAATTCATATCATCAAACCTCCCGTTCCTGATTTTTCACTTTTCCCTGCCTCTGGTTGTGCTCCTTTAAGTGTTCAAATAAATAATCAAACAGTTGGTGAAAATGTCACTTATAGCTGGGATTTTGGGATACCTCCAACCTCAAGTACTGCTGGCCCATTTACCATAATATATCCACAGGGGAATAATGACACAACTTATTTTATTTCACTTATTACACAGAATATGTGTGGTTCTGTATCTTATTCTGATTCAGTAGTTGTATTCCCAAAACCAATTGTAAATTTCGGCATGTCACAAAACTATGGTTGTTCGCCAATTACAATAAACTTTATTGATAATGTAGCAGGCCAAACAGATACTCTTATTTGGGATTTCGGCGATGGCTCGCCAATACAAACCAGCACAAATTTCAATCATCTTTTTTCTCATACTTTTTCTTATTCTGGCACCACAGATACAACATACACAATTACTTTGATAGGGATTAATGAATGTGGTACTGACACAATTAAGCGCATTTTAACAGTTTACCCAAATACTGTTAATGCATTTTTTAACATTGATACATTATCGGGTTGCGCTCCTTTAACGGTTCATTTCACTAATTATTCAACAGGTGGCACAACATATTCCTGGGATTTTGGTGATGGTAATGTGAGTAATTTATCAAGCCCTACTCATACCTATAATTTACCAGGCCAGTATATTGTAATGCTTGCGGTTACAAATGGTTGCAGTTTCGATACTGTGTATAGTAATCCAATTACTGTTTACCCTGTAGCTTCTCCAAATTTCACATTTAATGATAATATTTGCGCGGGTGATACAATGTTTTTTATTAACGCGACTATGAGTATAGCAAGCTGTTCCTGGAATTTCGGGGATGGATCATCAGTATCAACTCTAACTAATCCAAATCACGTTTATACTGTTTCAGGTACTTATCAGGTAACATTAAACGTAATAAATAATAGTCCGCAACATTGCCCTTCAAGTATTACTATTCCGGTGCATATTAGATTTACTCCACATCCAGTATTTACGGTAAATCCCTCAAGTGGTTGTACTCCTTTATCTGTTCAGTTCAATAACGCTACCGACAGCTTAACTTACAACACTTATATTTGGAATTTTAACAATGGTGTTGGGTCCGTATTAATTACCCCCCCAATTCAGTCATTTTCCAATTCAAACCATTGTAATGATACTACATATAATATTTCTTTAATTGCTAATAATGCTGGCTGTATTGATACATTTTATTCAAATGTCAGAGTTTACCCAATCCCTTTAAGCGCATTCATTACATCAGATTCCACACTTTGTAGCTTTGGACCTCCTCAAAATATTCAGTTTTACGAAGAAGCAACTTGCGCTCAGGATTTTCAGTGGTTCCAAAACAATGTATTTGTATCGCCATTACTAAATCCAATAATTTCTTTTTCTAATAGCGGTTCATATAACATGAGCCTTGTTGTCTCAAATCAATACAATTGCAGGGATACATCAAAACAAATTTACACAGTTTATCCTGAATGGGAAGACCTTGTAAGTATAGCACCAACAAGCGGATGTGAGCCCTTAGGCGTATTCTTTCAGGCATTAACACCTAATTTGAGTTATCTCTGGGAATTCGGCGATACAACTTCTTCAACCCAGCCAAACAATTATCATATTTACAATGATCATGGAATATACACTGTTCATGTTCATGTTACAGGCAATGGGGGCTGTATCGATAGTTTGATTTTGCCAGATACAATTAAAGTATTTCCCAAAGTTGTTGCTTCATTCACATACGATAACATTCACACTCCGCCACCTAATGATGGCACCGTTTTATTCAATAATACTTCTCAATTTGCGTCAACATATAGTTGGAATTTTGGCGATGGCTCTAGCTATGATGGTTTTGATACAATTCACAGATATCTTCACAATAATAATTACGAAGTTATTCTAATTGCAAACAACCAATACAATTGCCCTGATACAGCCTATGCAAATATTGATCTTGATTTTTTTCATGGATTATTTATTCCTAACGCATTCAGTCCAACAAATTCAAACATCGAAGTACAGAATTTCTTCCCTATAGGAATAGGTCTTGAAACTTATCACTGCTGGGTTTATGATACATGGGGTAATGTATTATGGGAGTCAACAGCACTTGACGATGAAGGTCGGCCGACTGAATACTGGGACGGCAGAGTTTCATTTGAATTATTGCATATGGACTCATTTGTTTGGAAAGCTATAGGCACCTTTAAGGACGGCTGCATTTGGCCAGGTATGGATTACGGTGATGGTATACCAAGAAATTATGGTTCAGTAACAATAATAAAATAGATGAAAGCAAATATTTTCTTTATTTGGTTATTGTTATTATTGCTTTTCGCGCCAATAGCTAAGGGGCAAGATCCCAGTTTCTCACAATTCTATTTTAATCAATTATATTTCAACCCTGCTTTCTGTGGCTCATCCAGAGGTTTTTCAACAAGTTTAACACATAGGGTTTTATGGCCAAATATTCCGGGAAAATTCAATACAAGTAAATTTAGTGCAGACCTTGATATGTCAAATTATCCCGGTTTTGCTGGGATAGGTATTATTTTGGTCACAGATGTTGAAGGTGCAGGATTTTTAAAAACAAACACGTTTGGTATTCCTTTATCTACGAGAATAAATATTTCGAATCAAAGTATAATCCAGTTTGGCCTTTTAACTTCAATCCAATACCGATCTGTTAACTGGGATCAGTTTGTATTTAGCGACCAATTTGATCCTGTCAATGGCATTGTTAGTCAATCAAGTTTTTCAGCTCCAGAGCATTCTTCATTAGTATTTCCTGACTTTGCTGCTGGCGTAATTTATGAGTATCGTAATGCCCCTTATAAACGAGCACGAAAGAAAAAATCAAGCCTAAGAATTGGTTTTGCCGCACATCATATTATGCAACCTGAATATTCATTTTTAGGCGTTAATTCGAAACTGCCTATTAAATATGTAGCTCATGTTAGCGGAGAATTACCATTAATTGGCACATCTGAAATGATTATGGCTCCTGCATTTGTTTTTGAAAAACAAAATGGTTTAAAAACATTCTATTTTGGGTCAAACACATTATGGCGCAATTTCTTTATAGGTAATTGGTGTAGGTTAGGTGAGAAAAACACAGATGCCCTTGTATTTGTAACTGGTCTTAAATTCGGTGAATCGGCAAAATCATATATTTCATACAGCCATGATTTTACACTTTCAAGATTAATTTCAGGCACAGGTGGTTCCCATGAAATAAACTTGTCGTATATGATTGATGAAGAAATGCTTTATGCAATGGGCTTAAGAAAAAAGAAACGTCCACAGGTGTTTATGATTCCTTGTCCGGATTTTTAATTTGTTGTCTCTTTTTCCCTTTTTTCTTTACTGTT
Organism: Bacteroidales bacterium; assembly: GCA_038214085.1. Classification (GTDB taxonomy): domain Bacteria; phylum Bacteroidota; class Bacteroidia; order Bacteroidales; family CG2-30-32-10; genus JBBQSF01. Next base: position 5,484 of record JBBQSF010000016.1, read on the forward strand.
TTTTTCTTACAAAGGCACTTCACTTGCAATAACACTTTTCTTCAAGGATATATATGTGTTTTGATTGAGTAGATATAAGTCTACTTTGCTAGGTAATCCTTCGTATGTATATAAATGAAACCATCCTTGAGCTGCATCATTGTAATAATTTTTCTTATATGACCAAGCAATAGTGTTATAGTTTTCTTCATCTCCTTTTTTTGAGTTATTGTATTCCCATCCTTTGTTATTTAGGTATGTATTTAAAGTTTCCCAATCTTTATAACTCGCCAGTTAGCATAATTCATTCAATGTCAAATTCTGGGCTATGTTTACCTTTACAATAAATAATAAACGCATGAAGATGCAAATTTTTACTACCGACTGGGTTTTCATGCTTTCAAAGTTTTGGTTATCAAATTTCGTATTATTTTTTGATAATCACTTAAAAAACATAAATATTATTTTATTATAAGTTTTTCTGGAATAAGTATCTAGAATTATCAAAACCCTGATTTTCATAAACAAAAATTTTTATCAACAATCTTCCAACCTGTGTTTTTTGCTTCATTTTGCTTCGTATTTTTACAACAGCCTTTTCATCGATTCCTTTCATATATTAACCTGTCCTGTCTCGCCTTTTCTTTCAGGGCTTTTTTATGTGCTTCTCGGTGCAGGGCTCGTTCTATCTACATAAACCAACATATACCATGCAAATCCCAACTGCCTTCAACACTCACAACCTCACTGTGTTTTCACAGGTCGCAAAAGAATCTTTTTATTCTCAGCAAAAGAAAGTAAAAACAGCACGCACCCCATTACAGCTTGTTAAATCTGCAAATACCCATATTCTTTGCAAATCCCAATCCTTGGAAGAAGCAAGTACAATTTCTGCCACATTCGACATCACCTACCTCGGTTATTTTTCTGCAGACGATTATGATTTAAAAATCGAATTCTCCCCTTCCGAAAAAATCCATAAAGCAATGGTTTCGCCAATTTCAGTTTATCCCTTATTGGAAGACCTCAATTTGCCAGTTCCGCCCGACTACCGTTCAAAATTACATCTGTCTTTTTTTTCTGATGAATTTGAACGCATGAAAATACGAGCGGAAAAAGTGCTGTCCGGTGAATTCACCGAAACAAAAATTCGTTTGTTTGCCACCCGTAACCTGCAAATAACCCGCAAGCTCTTTCACGACACTTCAATTCTGTTCCGCACTCAGGCAACAGCCTCTGTTAACGAAACCAACAATTCTGATGTGTATATTATTTACATTCTGAATCTCTTCGTAATTAGGGCAATGGTCTTTTACACCAAGTTCTTCAAACCCTACATTGGAGAGCAGCCCCTTTCAGAAGAATCAATGCGTGAGCAGCTCCACCACCAGTTACCCACGGCTATGAAATATCCCTGGCTTTTCGACCAGCGGCCACCATTAAACAAAACCCTCAATTCATTTGTTTTCAATAGCATCGCGAATGCACCTCCTGAAACCTATGCAGTAAAAGGTGCCAGTATGCAAAAGGATATTCCCGAGTTCGACCCGAAATTAATTCAGACTTTACAGCAACTTAAAGGAAAGTTCAAAATCAACTGCAATACAAATATCCTTCTCGATGTTTTTTACCAGTTTCTAAAAACCAAAAACCCTGATGGATCGCCATATCTCGAATGTGAAATCGCTAATCTGGTAACTTTGTTGTCCGAATTTTTCACTGATAAAGACGATGTAGCCCTTAACCCATCATCAATTCGCACAGTTCTAAAACCTTCAAACTTTAAAAAACGTCCCCATCCAGATGATCCAAAACGAATAGATGTTTCTAAATCAAGCAATAACATTGAATAATAGTCTTTGTATTTACCAATTTCATCAACTATTCAGCTATCACTTTCTTGTAAATTACTGTATCATTTTCTGAGTTTAACAGCAGGAGTTTTTCATTAGTAATGTCAAGTATTTCAGTTTTTAACACCTCTGTTTTATTTTCAGGTAAATTAAATGTTAGCTCAAGCACTGTTCCATCGTTAATTAATTTGTATTCTCCTTCAAGATTTTGATTTTTTCCCCCTCCAGAAGTATTGAATGTTTTATCCTTAAAAAAGTCTATAGTTTTAGTTTTTGTAATTGTTGTAGTTCCATATTGGTTCGTAACTTTTTTTTCCCATTTTCCGACTATCATTTCGTCTTTTGTTTTGCTACACGAAAAGAGTAATGTTGCAATAATGGGAATTAAAATTAAAATAGTTAATTTCTTTTTCATACTAAATATTGATTTAATTTACCTACTAATATGGCTTTTCGGTAATGCCTCGTTTTTATAAGTGGTTTCTGATCTCCACATCAATCTTATTAATTAAAGCGTTCAATAAACAATTACAATATTATAAAATATATTGTAAACATCAAGGAGAAAAGTGATTGAAAATAAGAAAGCACGTAATTCAACTATTTAGTTCCCGGGAACTTTTTCACTAAGTTTTTTGCCTCAATTGGCATAAAAATTGTTATTTAATTCATAAGAGCTTTTTTCTCAACCATATATACTATCCGATTTCATTTCTTAAAATAAAAAGTTCCCTTGAGGTCAAGGGAACTTTTTATTTGTCAGGGAACTTCCATTCCTGACTTTACTTTGCTTCCGGTTAAAGTTGCAACAAACCAAAAATTAATAATCCTCATTGATGCGCACCCCCATTTTGTGGTGTGATAGAGAAGGGTAAATGTGTAACAATTTAATAATTCTAAAAACCATGGAAGTCATAACCATTCAATCCGATGCATACAACAACATTATAAACCGTCTCGCCACTTTGGAGGACATGATGGTACAAAATGCAAAAAAACAACCCCTTTCCGAAACATGGCTCGACATAGAAGAAACATGCCGACTGCTAAAAGTTTCCAAACGCACTCTTCAGAACTACCGCATTAAGGGCTATCTCACCTATTCCCATATTGGCGGCAAAATTTACGTCAGCTCTTCAGCAATTGAAGAATACCTGAAAAGCTTCTCACGCAAGGCCTTCAAAAAGCCAGGCAATATATTCTAATTGGTAATAAATTCAATATTAACTAAAGCCATTGGTATAATTTTAATTGGTATATGAATTACAAATTGGATGCTACAACAATACCCTGAAGAATTCAGGGTATTGTTGTGCCCTGCAGAAACTATTTGCGATTCGGCTTAATAGTGGCAGCATCAACGACGGGTGAGGCCTGTGTAATTATGGGTTGATGATGTCCACGGTTCGCTTCGCTCTTCTGAACTCAGCGAAGCGAAATTATATTTCGAATCGCAAAGGCTTTCCCCGCCTGCCGGGTCAGGCAGGTTTACAGCTTTCTTTGGCCATCAAAGAAAGCGTACTACAAAATTCACAAACTCTTTCAAATAGTACGAACTCAAAAAATAATTTTATGCAAACAACAATATTCCAAAACTTCACAAAAGTTGTCGAGCAAATCGACATCCTAAGTGCCCTCCACCGTATTCGCGATGGACTCTACCGCACAAAAATATACCAACTCCGTGCCTTGGTTATTCTCGGCAAAGCCGATGAATACACAGCACAAAAGAAATCCCTTCCGGCATTTACGCCATCAGCTTCATTCATTGGTGGACGAAAAATGCAATTCCTTGAATCCTATTCCGGAATCATTGTTCTTGACCTCGACAAGCTAACACCGGAGCAAATCAGCAATGCACAAGTAAAGCTTGCACAACTCAATGAAACCTTTGCATATTTCATCAGTCCTTCGGGCAATGGAATAAAAATTCTGGTTCGTGTCGACACAGACCAACAACAACACCTGCAAGCCTTCAATCAGGTCAAAAGCTTTTACGAAACCATACTTGGTCTGCAAATAGACCCTTCCGGTAGCGACCTCACACGCCTTTGCTTCTTTTCCTCCGACCCCGAAATCTACATCAACACGTATTCAAAAGTCTTTGTCACCTCGAGTACGGCACAGACCGGTATCGAGAGGTATGTCACCCCGAGTAGTCCGACAGGACGTATCGAGGGGCCAGTCACTCCGAGTAGCCCCTTAGGCCGTATCGAGGAACAAATTGAAGCCGTTATCCAACAAATCGAACAACATCAAATCGACATCACCGGCTCATACAGAGACTGGCTAATAATCTGCTTCGCACTCATTGATGCCCTGGGCACAAATGCCCGCGAGCCATTTCACCGCATCAGCCGCTTCCATTCAAAATACAACGCCAAAGCATGCGACGACCAATTCGACAAATGCCTGAACTCCCCAAACACCGGCGCCACTATTAAATCCTTCTTCTTCTACGCCCAAAACCATGGCATCAATATATCAAAGCTGCCTGTCGGCCTTAGTTTGACGCAAAACACCACTTTTGTCACTCCGAGTAGCCCGTCAGGGCGTATCGAGGAGCCCGTCACTCCGAGTAGCCCTTCAGGGCGTATCGAGGAGCCGGTCACTCCGAGTAAGCCGTCAGGCTGTATCGAGGAGCCCATCAACTCCATTACTCCCAACTCCCAACCGTTTTACACCAACATTACACCCTCCAGTTTGGGCGCGCCTCCGACGCGTCCGCTAGGTATTGATCTAATCACACCACCCTCCGAAATCACCGGCCACCAATCCGACAAAATACCAAAACCAAAGAAAGGCAGCCGAAACAAATTCCACCTCGTCCGCGATTACCTCACCGATAACTACGACATCCGCTACAACTCCGTTTCCACAAACTTCGAATACAAGGAAAAAGATCAGTCCGTTTACGAGCCAATGAACGAGAATGATATTTTTATAAAAATGCAGCTCGACGGTCTGAGTTTTTCCCTCACCAATCTGGTGGCATTCCTTAAATCCTCAATGGTATCAAAGTACAATCCTTTTACACGGTATTTCGAATCCCTGCCCAAGTGGGATGGCGTAACCGATCATATCCTGGAGCTTGCCTCTTTTGTGATACTAAAACCGGAAGTCCGGCAACGGTTCGACACCCATTTCAAAAAATGGATGGTCCGTGTTGTAAAATGCGCCATGCTTGATGCCTATTTCAACAAGCAAGCCTTTATTTTGGTACACGACAAACAAAACAGCGGCAAGAGTACATTCTGTCGTTTCCTTTGTCCGCCATTGCTCAAAAACTATATTGCCGAAAACCTCAGTATTGACAAGGATTCCCGCATTTTACTCACCACAAATCTTTTGATCAACCTCGACGAGCTCTCGACGCTGTCAAAAGTCGAGATTAACTCCCTGAAATCTCTCTTTTCCAAAGACAAAATCAACGACCGCCTGCCTTATGATCGCAAAAACTCAATCATTCCACGCCGGGCATCCTTTATCGGTTCCACCAATCAGGCAGAATTCCTAAACGATGAATCCGGCTCAGTTCGCTGGCTCTGTTTCGTAATAGAATCCATAAACTGGGCATACAGCCAAAAAATCAACATCGACAAGGTCTGGGCACAAGCCTTCCATTTATTCAAAACTAATTTTCCAAGCGATCTCACAGCCGAAGAAATAAAGGAAAACGAAGAATACAACCGACAGTTCAATATTACCACATCCGAATTTGAACTCATTCATAAATTCTTCTCACCGGCAACAAAGGAATCACATGATTTTTTTATGTCAGCCACCGAAATCCTGCTTTACTTATCCGAACAAACATGCAGCCGCATTAAACTCAATGCTATTAATATTGGAAAGGCTCTTAAAATGCTTTCCTTCACCCGTGAAAAAAAATACCCCGAAAAAAGCTACGCCTACTACGTCTTCAAAAAAAATATTTAAAACACAAAAACTCCTTACCTCCTTTCCCCAAACTTCCGGTAACTGAGCGTAGTCGAAGTTAACCGGAGGGGAAACGTTCTAATTTTATCCTTTCCCCTTCCTTTCCCCTTTCCCCAAAAAAGAACTATTTAAGGGGAAAGGGGAAACCATTTAAAACACCTTACCACTTGCTATATTACCAGTAAAATATGAAAAGGGGAAAGGAGGTAAGGTTAAAATGAGTTTTTTGTAATTATTATTATTTTTTGAAGTATATTTTTGAAATATATTACATTAGGTTTGTATTTTTTTTCTCTTCACCTTAATAGGTATTCGAATTATAAATAGAATTATATTTGTGTCAAATATCATTTTTCAAGCTAACACAATTATACCATTTTTTTTAAATTTTAATTGTACATGGTTTTATCTATTAAAAATATAAAAAGTCATATTCCACACAATATTTCGATAACAAGCGATATAAAACTTTTTAATAAATTCAATTTTCAGGATCGATTCAACTTTTATAAGTATTGTACTGATAATAACTTGTTTGATACCACAAATTCAGTATTACCATCAGTAAATTACAAATTTTCATATTATTCCGAAAGTGCAAGAAATAGCAAGTATGAGGGACTTAACGAAATAATTAAAAATACAATATATGGAAAATATGAGAGATTAGAAATATCTCGTTTTGATTGTATTTATGGTGTAAATAAAAAAGATTATAGCCTACTCTTTACCTCCTCAGGCGCATATTTTTATGCTAAAATAGCCGTTTTAGATAGTGTTTATATTAATTTTCCTGAATCATCCGCAGCTTTCCCAGTCGTTTTAATTCCTGATGGAATAAAAGAGCAGTTGTTTTTTCCATCAGAAGGAGAAATACTTGTTTATAAACCCACACTTACCAAGCCTGTAAAACCATTTGAGCCAATATTGCCGAGTGAACCATCCAAAGTGAAAAGTGTTCCATATAATAAAACAGTATTTAATAATAATATAAATTATGCAGAAACAATACTTATGTATTGCCTTATCTTTTTATCCTTATTATTAATGATTTTTGTTTCACCTGCATTTATAATTATGTTAATAATAATGGTGCTTTTTGCCATTAAAATTGACAATCCACTTTTTCGTACAAATACTTATTACCGTAAAGAAAACAAAACAGACCAAGAGTATCAATATGATTTAAAGAAATTCGAAGTAGAAAAAAACGGATACAGTGAAAAACTGAAAAAATATAATATTAACTGTGAAGCATATACCCAACAATTGCACGATTATTTTTCTGATTTGCTTTATAATGGATTAGCATATTTAAAGGAGCATCGCACGAAAAGCCTTCATGCGCTATCTTTTCCTGAAAGATCTTCCGAAAAAGCGAAAAAGGGGAAAAGTGAATTGTTCTTTCTGGAACATTTACTCATGCATTTTCCTGATGGAGAGATTAAAGCCAACATGTCTGTTGGTGAGTTCATTCCGCCCTATTACCCCGACTTTGTTTATTCTTGTTCTGATACCAATCTACATATCGACATAGAGATAGACGAGCCTTATACTCTAGATGAAAAAGAGCCTATTCATTTTGTTGACAATAGAGATTCAAAAAGAAACCTGTATTTTCTTGATTCTAATTGGGTTGTTATTCGATTTTGTGAAGAGCAAATAGTAAACTTTCCAGAGGAATGTTGCCTTTTTATTAAGGATTTGATCAGTTTTATAAAGAATCCGGAAGATGTTAAAATAATTGAAAGTAACGTTCCGCAAATTAAATGTTGGAGCTATGAAGAGGCATTATTGAAAGGGTATAAAAATACAAGGCTAAATAATAAAAAGTAAGTTTTTCAACTCTTTCTGTTCCGAAAATTAAATGTATTCATCATTTTTTAACTAATGCAATTGCGGCAAATTTTGTCAGAAAATGACGTAACATATTATTTTAAAAATAATTTCAAATCGAAAATAATACCAATACTTTGCCCTTAATTAGTTGTCAGATTTTTATTTGCTATTAAATGCCTTAATTTAACGACTTTTTATAACAAAATATAATATTTGAATAAAATAATAATAAAATAACTTGACTTTTTGCTTTGGATTTCGTATATTTGCGTTTTCTTTTGAATACAATAATAATAAAATGCTAAAAGTTCCACTTAAAGAAATATGCGAAATTCGCTTCGGTTATTATAACAAAGCCGCAGAGAAAGGCAAATATAACTATATACAGGCAAATTACTTCAACGACAATGGTTTACTTATTAACGATCCTACAAGTTTTATTAACTTAGAAAAAAAGGATGAAGGGCATATCCTTGAAGATGGCGATGTCCTTTTTATAAGCAAGGGCTTTCGGTATTTTGCCTGGTGTTATCGTAATAATTTTGGTCCCGCAGTGGCTTCAGCTATCTTTTTTGTAATTCGACCAGATAAAACGAAAGTCATTCCGGAATATCTTGTCGCTTTTTTTAACACACCAAAACATCAGGAATTTTTCAAACAATTTGGTGTTGGCAGTTCAATTCCATCCATTCGTAAAGCAGAATTGGCCGAGGTAAATTTTCCTTTATTGCCATTTGAATCACAAAAAAAAGTTGTTGAATTTCAGCAGCTATTTATTAAAGACTTCGAACTTAGCAAATCGCTGTTGCAATATAAATCAGATCTATACCAATCAGTAATCTCAAAAATCCTAAAATAGTAACATTATGGAAGTGAAAATAATTACGCAAAAAGAAATCAACAACATTGTCTGGAAGGCTTGCGACACATTCCGCGGAGTAATCGACCCATCCCAATACAAAGATTATGTACTCACAATGTTGTTTCTTAAATATATTTCCGATGTATGGAAGGATAAACGGGCATTTTATGCTGAAAAATACGAAAACGATGCTGTCCGCATTGAGCGTGCTTTAAAAAATGAACGATTTCTCCTTCCGGACGAATGCGCTTTCGATAATCTGTTCGAAAACCGCAATGAGCCAAATCTCGGTGAATTAATTGATATTGCATTGACTGGTCTGGAAGATGCAAACCGTTCAAAACTGGCAAATGTTTTTCGTAACATTTCCTTTAACTCCGAATCTATTTTCGGTCAGACAAAAGAACGCAATCGGATTTTAAAAAATCTGCTGGTCGATTTCTCAACTCTTGACCTGCTACCTTCGCATCTTGAAGGGAACGATGTCATTGGCGATGCGTATGAATTCCTTATAGCGCAGTTTGCCGGTGCCGCTGGCAAAAAAGCTGGTGAGTTCTACACACCAAGCGAAGTATCTGAACTGCTTGCTAAACTTGTTGACCCGAAACCCGGTAACAGAATATGCGACCCTACTGGTGGCTCAGGCTCATTATTAATAAAGGTTGCACGTGAAGTCGGTAGCAGCAATTATTCTTTATATGGTCAGGAGGCTATTGGCAGCACATGGGCGCTATGTCGCATGAATATGTTTCTGCATGAGCAGGACAATGCCGTTATTGAATGGGGAGATACCCTGAATAACCCAAAGCTTTTAGAAGGCGACAAGCTAATGAAGTTTGATATAGTTGTGGCAAATCCACCCTTTTCGCTCGACAAATGGGGTGCCGAAAATGCCGCATCCGACCAGTACAACCGCTTTCACCGTGGCACTCCTCCAAAAAGCAAGGGTGACTACGCTTTTATTACCCACATGATTGAAACCACTTATGAAGACACCGGTAAAGTAGGTGTTGTTGTGCCTCATGGTGTTTTATTCCGTGGCAGCAGCGAAGGTGTGATACGCAAGAAGTTCATTGAGGAAAATTTACTCGAAGCAGTTATAGGTCTCCCTTCAAACCTTTTCTTCGGCACCGGTATTCCTGCAGCTATTTTAATTTTTAATCGTGGGAAAAAAGAAAACAAAGATGTGCTCTTCATTGATTCCAGCCGCGAATACGAATCAGGCAAAAATCAAAACAATCTGCGGCCTCAGGATATAAAGCACATTGTTGATACTTATAAAGCCTTTAAAGCAGCTTCCCCTTGCGCTTCTGAATCAGGTGTTGTTATCGAAGAAAAGTACTCCTATCGCGCCACCTTCAACGATATTAAAGAAAATGATTTCAACCTCAATATTCCTCGTTATGTTGACACTTTCGTAGAAGAAGCCGAAGTGGATATCCCTGCAACTAAAACTGAAATTGCAAGACTGAAGGGCGAATTAACTGAAGTTGAAAAACAAATGGATATTTATTTACAGGAACTGGGATTTTAAAAATGATCAACTCAACTTCTAAAATAAAATCAGGATATAAATCTTCTTCACTCGGAGTAATCCCAAGCGATTGGGATGTAAAGCCTTTGGGTGAAGTTGTTGAATATAAAAAAGGATTTGCTTTTAAAACGGAGCAATATAAAGATCATGGAGTAAGGATAATTAGGGTTTCTGATACTAATGCAGATGGAATAAAAAATGAAGGCCTAATTTTTATTGATGAAAAAGATGCTATCCAATTTTCAGTATATTGCTTATTAGAAGATGATGTTATTATTCAAACTGTAGGTTCACGTCCTCCACTTTATGATTCTATGGTTGGTAAAACTATTATTGTCGATAAAAAATTTTCGGGTAGTTTATTAAACCAAAATGCTGTTCGTTTAAGATCGAAAAATGGGGTTAATAGATTCCTTTTTACATTATTGAAAACGAAGCGGTATTTTAACTTTATTGAAACACTTGTTAGGGGTAATGCCAACCAAGTAAGTATTACTCTTGATGATGTTTTCAGCTTTCAACTTCCAGTTCCTCCCAGATCAGAACAATATGATATTGCACAACTTCTATCCTCATGGGATGCAGCTATTTCAAAAACCAACCAACTTGTTATCCAGTCAGAGCTTCGCAAAAAGTGGTTAATGCAAAATTTGCTTTCTGGAAAGAATAGATTAAAAGGGTTTCAAGGTAAAATTGAGTTAAAAGTAATTGGTCATTATTTGACTGAGGTATCTGAAAGAAATATAAATAGCAAGGTAGCGAATGTTCTATCAGTCACTAATTCCAAAGGATTTATAAATCAAGCTGATCAGTTTGATAGAGTTGTTGCAAGCGTGGATGCATCAAATTACAAAATTGTCTGTAAAGGTCAATTTGCTTACAACCCTTCTCGGGTCAACGTTGGCTCACTGGATTTATTACGAACATTTGAAGAAGGTATTCTTAGTCCTATGTATGTTGTTTTTAAAACAAAGAATACCGAACTCCTTCCGGAATTCTTATTCTACCATTTGAAATCGCACTGGTTTCACGGACATATACCAATGTTTGTTCAGGGCAGTGTAAGAGATTCACTTTCATTTGATGGTTTATGCGGTATTAAATTTTTTATTCCATCCATCGAAGAACAAACCGCAATAACAAATGTTCTGCAGATAGCTGATAAAGAAATTCAACTATTAAAGAAAAAACTCGAAATCCTGAAAAAGCAGAAAAAAGGGCTGATGCAGCAATTATTAACTGGCAAAAAACGCATAAAAATATAAAAATATGGAACATTCTTGGACAGAAATAATTCAAGCCTTAGCCGCATTAGTTGCAGTACCTGGTGCATTGACAGCATTTTTTATTTTATTTAAGCGTGATAAAACACGCGAAATGGAAATAACAAGCCTTGCTACTATTGCAAGTCAGCTTACACAAATGCAATTAGAAACTGAAAAGCGCTATCAGGCTTCCAAAAAGCCTCTTATTAATTTTGATCTATTTCATTTTGCAGATACAAAAGAGATAAGAATTGATTTTGTCAACACAAATCATAATTCTACTTTAACATCTTTCTCACACGAAAATGGCTTGAAGGTTTTCTCTGCTATGGAGACAACAATAAATGAACAGGATTCGAAACAATCATTTTCTATTACATTATCATATAAATCAGAACGTCCTGTTTTTTTCGTAATTAAAATGAATTACGTTACTGTGGAAGGATATATTTTCGTTCAGGATATAGCAATTTGGCCACAAGGCGATCAATATGATTTTTCTCCTTCAGCAATAATTAATAAAAATAATCTTCCATCAAAAAGTAACAAACCACATCAAATTTTCGAAAATTAAATGCAATGCTGCAAATAAGCATAATAATTGCCTTACAAACAAACAATAAAGATTAGTAATTTATTTCTTAATTTATGGAAAAGAAAACCCGGAACTGCTTTGTTAGTTATCATCATGATAGAGATCATAAGTACATTGAGAAATTACGTAGGGTGATTACGCACATGAGTGTAGCTGACTATTCCTTAAAGGATGATATCGGCCATTTGACAGATGATACCATTTATAAAAAGGTAAGAGAAAAAATGCGTAACTGTTCTGTAACTGTTGTTCTCATTGGTGAAAGAACAGGTCACCGTAAATGGATTGATTGGGAAATTTGGGCATCACTCAGGGCTTATACACATCCTACTGATTCCTACAAGTCATTTAAACCAAATGGTTTGCTTGGCATATATCTTCCTACTGACTCACACTCAGTCCCCAACAGGTTGAAGGATAATATTGAATCGGGTTTTGCTGTATGCATGAAGTGGGAAAACCTCGCTAGAGATTTTGAAAGTAAAGTAAATTACGCATACTGGAACAGGACAAACATCGATTATAAAATACGAAATAGCAGAGAAAGAATGGAAGATGATTACAGCGAGTTTTTTGGATTAAGACTTTAAAATTATGGCAGGTTTAAATAGATTTTTTTCTCCGACAAAATACCAATCCAGGGCACAAGTTGTTGCTCTTGGAGTGAAATGTGTTTTCATATCATATCAAAAATCAGATAAAGAAGCTGCAAGCAATGTTGCAGTTTATTTACAAAAAGCAGGCATTGATGTTTATATTGATTTATATGATAAAGAATTAAAGATTCATCATCAGAATAATGACCCAAAAGCTGTTACAAAATCAATTTGCAACGGAATTAATAATAGCAGTCATATGCTTACTGTTGTTTCACCGCAGACAATGAATTCAACTTGGGTTCCATTTGAAGTTGGATATGGTTATGATAAAACAGACTTAGGGGTGCTTTGCCTAAAGGCAATACCTAAAGGGGCATTACCTGAATATATAAGAACAGCACCAATTATTCGTGATATTTATGGATTGAATAATTTTATCGAAAAATTATCAGGTAAAAAGAAAGAACTTCTAATTGAAACAAAATTGATGAGTGATTTTCATAGCATATCAAATCCATTGTATAAATATATGGATACTATTATTATTGACACATATTAACATTAGTTTATGGCAACAAAAGAATACTTTATTACAAAGCTTTCCTTTCGCGAGAATGAGCGTATGATACAAGATGTTTTCGCATATGAATATGATAGGCAAAAACTCTCTGAAGGAGCAGAATATCAAAGGCAATGGATGGTAAACAGATCAACCGAAGGTTCTCAAATTTCTATTTTGACACCTAATTCTAATGAAAAGGATAAATGGTTTAGAGGTGAACCCTTTTCATATATGAATGGTTATTATTCTTGGGCTTTTAATCTTCCGAAGAATATTACAAAACGAAAAACATTTGTAAGTTACTATCATCAAGATGACCAAGATTACAGAACAAAATTCGAAAATCTTTTTGGAGATCTTGTAGTAAGTAAATCTGTTGAGGATGGAGATATTGATTCCGACAATAGTGATGATTACATAAAACAGTTGATTCAGAAGGAATACCTTTCAGATACTACTGTATTGGTAGTTTTAATTGGTCCAAAAACTAAATGTAGAAAGCATGTTGATTGGGAAATTGCCGGGGCTATCTCAACAAGAGTGGGTGGTAATTCTGGTTTAATAGGAATCCTTCTTCCTTCCCATCCTGATTATGGTGCTGGTAAAAACTACAATGCGGAAAACCTTCCTAAAAGATTGGCTGCAAATCTTGACTCAGGTTATGCAAAATTGTACGATTGGACAGATGATAGGGTAAAAATGCAACAATGGCTTGAAGTTGCTTTTGCCGGAAAGAGCGAAACAGAAAAAATTGTAAACAAATCAATTCCACAAATGCAAAGAAATACCTGTGAATAATGGAAACATATAAAAGTCCCCTGTCAATCTACGTCATTTGGCACCACGCCTTCAAAGAAGGTGAGCATTATGCCGAATATATTTATTCCACATTCTGTCGTGATGTAAATAAACCTTTTTCACGCGGATTAGGCATCCCGGTTTTTTATAGATTTCAAAACCACTCTGCTAGTAAAGCTCCACTATCTATAAATTTCAAAGAATCTGACCGTAATGCAATTGTTGTTTTGATTGATGAAGAAATGTTTAATGATACCACTTGGTGTGAATACATTGTGGCGCTTAATAAAAAAATTAATAAGAACTGTCGTATTTACCCGGTATCATTCACCCGTTACTCTTATTCATTAGATGAAAATGGTCTCTCAAAAAATCAATTCATTAATGTACATGATATTAAAAATTCAGACTCTTTGCAAGAATTTAATGACCGCTGGAAAATTATTCGCTCTCGGCTGCTGCACGATTTCTCTCGTTTGATGCTGAACATAAATCCTGTTTTCGAAGCTGTAAAAGAGAATATTCCTCCTCCGGTTGCATTATTTATCAGTCATGCTAAAAATGACGGATTAAAACTTGCAAGTAACTTTCGTGACTACATAGAATCTAATACGAAACTAAATACTTTCTTTGATGCAAATGATATTGCAGATGGTTATAATTTTGAACAACAAATAAAAAATAGTATTAGTGATAATGTTGCTGTTGTTGTCTTTCTTACTGATGAATACTCTGATCGTGAATGGTGCAGGATTGAAGTAATAACTGCAAAGAGGCATAAAGCCCCTGTTGTTGTTGTTCACAATATTGAAAAGGGTGAAAAAAGAAGCTTCCCTTATATGGGCAATGTTCCCACAATAAAGTGGAATAACAATAATGAAGAAATAGTTGACCTTGCTTTAGTGCAGGTTTTAAATAATCTTTTTGCAAAAGAGAAGTTGGAAAAATATACAGCAATGTATGGTGTGTCAGCAAAATATTATTGTATTGACATAACTTCGCCGCCGGAACTATTCAATTTTATCGACATTGAAAATAAGAAGAAAGATACTAAAAAACCTATACTTGTTATATATCCTGATCCACCGCTAGGCATTGAAGAAATTAGTCTCTTAAATGAATTAAATAATAAAATTGATTTCATTACACCAATACTACTTCCAAATATTTCCCTTAAATGAAAGCAAAAATAAGCTCAGTAAAGAACATTTCTGGTATCTCTGATAATTTGTTAAAGAGCATTGATACTAATATCGATGTTCTTTCCACAATTGAAAAGAAAAGGAAACTTAACAATGTAAACATTGCAATTTCCATTTCTGAGAGTGATGAACTCGGTGAATTGGGATTCTCGAATGTACATCCCCAGGATGCAATGGTAGAGTTTGCAAGGTATATGATGGTACAAGGAGCACATTTAATTTATGGTGGTGATCTCAGAGACAAAGGATATACATTTCTTTTTTCTGAATTAGCATATCAATACCGCTCGAAGTTGGAGCAGGACAAGAAACATTTCACAAATTATTTCAGTTTCCCGATACACCTCCAACTAAACAACTCTTATCTTTCTGAATTTAAAAAAAATCGTGTAGAGGTTGTTAAAGTTTCTGCTCCTTCTGGTTTGAAAATTAACAGGAAAAAATATCTGCCTCCAACTTCAGCCGAAAATAAAATTATATGGGCTTCATCGCTTACTAAAATGCGTGAACAGATGAACGCAAAAACTGATGCCAGAATTTTTATTGGGGGTAAATTATTAAAGTATTTAGGGAAATATCCTGGCATAATTGAAGAAGCACTTATAACTCTTAATTCAGATAAACCTACTTATCTGATCGGTGGTTTTGGCGGTGCTACAAAAGCAATAATTGATAGTGTCAAAGGCATTCATTCAAAAGAATTGACGGATAAATTTCAGTCACAGAATGCAGGATTTGAAGAGTTCAAGAATTTGTACAACAAAAAATTTCCTGAAACAAAAATTGATTATACGGAGTTGCATAATTTTTTAAAAAAATATGGCTTAAAAAAACTTTGCAAGAACAATGGTCTATCCCCGGTAGAAAATGAAAGATTATTTATTACTCCGCACATTCCTGAAATGATTTATTATACTTTAAAAGGATTAAACAAAATCTTTAATAAATAAAAAAATAATTATGTCAAAACAAAAATCACATCACATAGTCCCTAATCCAGATGGTGGTTGGGATGTAAAAAAAGCCGGTGCAGAACGTGCCAGCAAACACTGCGATACAAAAAAAGAAGCAGTAGAAAAGGGCAGAGAAATCAGCCAAAATCAGGAAACTGAATTGTACATTCATGGTAAAGATGGTAAAATTCAGGAAAAAGATAGCCATGGCAATGATCCATGTCCACCTAAAGGCTAAAAAAAACTTTATTATGGAAATAGAAGAATTAAAAAAACTCAGAGAATCGGAAGACAAAGTAGAATTCAAAGCTGCAGAGCACAACTTTTCATTTGCTGGAAGTGAACACAGAGAACAGATAGAAAGACGAAAATGCTTTTTGGGCTATGTAGTAGCCTTTTCTAATGAAGGTGGCGGAATGCTTGTTCTTGGTATGGCTGATAAAGCTCCACATGATGTTATAGGGTCTGATTTTGCACAAGGTGAGATAGGAGATTTGGAAGATGAAACATATTCTCGTTTAGGAATACGTATTAGAATTGAAGAACTTTACGAAGGCACGAAAAGAGTTATGATTACTCATATACTCTCAAGGCCTGTTGGCAAAATGTTAAAGTTTGAAGGTGTGCCTTTGATGAGAGTTGGTGAAAGTTTACGCAATATGAGTGACGATGAAATGTTTGCCATACTCTCTGAACAGGAACCTGATTTTTCTGCTAAGATATGTGATGCTTTGTCTATTGATGATTTGGATGCCGATGCAATTGATAAAATGAAAAAATCATATTCTCGTAAGCAGAAAAATCCGGATTTTCTTCTTCTAAGCAATGAGCAAGTGTTAAAAGATTTGAAATTATTGGTAGATAAAAAATTGAATTATGCTGCATTGATTTTACTTGCCAAGAAAGATATTATTGAGCAAAAATTGCCACAATCTAAAACATTATGGGAGTTTCGAAATAATGAAGCTCAAATCCACCATGATTCTCGCGAATCCATTGGTGACCCTTTATTTATTGCTATTGACAAAATTTGGCATCTGATCAACCAACCCACTTTGAACAAAAAAACTCCAATTGATACGGGAGCTTATATTTTCGACTTGTTTGATTTTAATGAAGCTGTAATACGTGAAGCTTTATTAAATGCAATTGCTCATAGGGATTATACGATAACCAGTGAAGTAGTAATCAAACAATACCCGAATAAAATCATCATTAATAATCCAGGTGGTTTTCCTAAAGGGGTAACAATAGAAAATATTCTTACTGTAAGCAGCACTCCTAGAAGTCGCTTAATGACAGAGATATTAGAAAAAACAGGACTGGTTGAAAGAAGTGGTCAGGGAGTAGATAAAATATTTTCTATTACTCTTTCCGAAGGAAAGGCTGAGCCGGATTATAAGGGTTCTGACATGTATCAGGTTTCACTTGTTTTGCGTACCGAAATTATTGATAAAGCATTTCACATTTTTATCAACCAATATCAGAACAGTGAAAAAGAGCCCAAACTTGGTGTAGAGCAAATCATCACACTTTGCAAGATACGAAATGGAATTTCCCAAAATTTAAATCCGGAAATCATTTCTCAATTGGAAAAATCAGGTTTAATTAATAAGATTTTAGGCCACACAAGTCGTCACACCTTATCAGAAGAATATCATCAGTTGGTGAATGATGGTCTGAAAATCGGGAAAAAGTATATTACTAAAGAAGTAGAGCTATTGCTGCTAGCATTGCAGGGAAATGCTCTAAAAGTTGGTGGCTTGGAAGAGTTATTAAAAGCATCCTTATCCAGAAACCAAATAAAGTATTTGTTATTAAAGCTGATGGAAGATGGCATATTGAAAGTAGAAGGTAGGTATAGGGGAGCTAGATATTCTATTGCTGATAAATATGCTGATTTAAGAGGTGATGTTTTAGTTAGTGAAGTTATTGCTGAATTAAGAAGAAAACATGAATAAGATGATTCTCCATAATGAAGTAATCTTTCTCCATATGATGGATATAAAACAGGAAATAGAAGTAGTGTTTAAAGAGAAAGAATTCTTTGTATTGATGTTATTAAAGAAGATAATAGAGAAGTTGAATAACATATACATGTTGATTATCAGCAACATAAACAAAATACCAAGGAGTGTAGAATTCTCCGTATCAGCTTCCAAATTCTCTGTATTTGAAAACAAGGTCAGGGGTGTAGAATTCTCCATATTGAGTCCAAAGTTCTCCGAGAAATCAATTATCTAATGAACTCTAATAATGATGAATTTTAATATAGTTTTAATAGAGGTATTATTAGAGGCAACAATGCAAGTATCAGTACATCAGACTAATAATTTATGAAAAAATACAACTTTATTAGCATATCATATAATCATTTAGGGCTAATTACATAAGATCATTTTTACAAACCATTTTCCTGACATCAGGAAAATGGGCATTATTTCTCAAAAGGCTAAAAGATAAATTATTATGGAAGTACCATCATTCATCGAAGATCATATATCCCAGATTCCTGCACTGCAGCTGCTCATGAAAATGGGCTACCAGTACCTGTCACCCGATCAGGCATTGGATGCCCGCGGCGGTCGAAGCAGCAATGTCCTTCTCGAATCAGTCTTGAAGCAGCAGCTTCAGCAAATAAACAGCATTACATACAAGGATAAGGAATTTGAATTCTCTGAATTAAACATTAATACTGCTATTCTTGCCCTACGCGATTTACCCGTTCAGGATGGCTTCCTTTCGGCAAACCAGTCCTTTTACGATCTGGTAACGCTCGGCAAAAGCCTTGAACAAAACATACTCGGCGATAAAAAAAGTTTTTCTTTTAAATATATTGACTGGAAAAATCCGGAAAATAACATCTTTCACATCACCGAAGAATACAGTGTAATGCGCAACGACCGCAGCGATCATTACAGGCCCGATATTGTTTTATTCGTAAATGGTATTCCACTGGTAGTCATCGAATGTAAAAGTCCCGCCATTAAAGAGCCTTTAGATAAATCAATAGAACAGCATTTGCGAAATCAGCAGGACGACGGCATTCGTTCATTGTATCTTTACTCAAACATAATCATCGGACTTGCGGTTCATGATGCAAAATATGCTACAACAGCAACAAAAAAGGAATTCTGGAATATTTGGAAAGAAGAATTTTATAAAAAAGAAGAAGAACGGAATTATTATGAAACAATTACAGACATAAAGAACAAACCCCTACCTTCTGACGAAAAAGCAGTTTTGTTCAACGAACGATATAAATATGTTTTAAGATACTTCGATGAGCAGTTAAAAAGCGAGCAGCTTGTTACCGAACAGGACAAAATGCTTTACAGCATTTGCAAACCGGTAAGATTGCTTGAACTTATTTACAGCTTTATCCTTTATGACGATGGTATTAAAAAAATTGCCCGGTACCAGCAGTATTTTTCAGTAAAACAAACCATTGAAAAAATTTCTAAAACCGACATAAACGGCAAACGCACAGGTGGTGTTATCTGGCATACGCAAGGCAGTGGCAAATCACTTACAATGGTAATGCTTGCAGAGCAGATTGCAATGAATCCGGATATTAAAAATCCCAAAATACTATTGGTAACCGACCGCATTGAACTCGATGATCAGATTACGGACACATTTAAAAAATGTGGCAGAACAGTAGTCAATGCAAAAACAGGTAGGCACCTTGCCGATTTAATTGAAAGCAATTCGTCCGAAATTATCACTACTATTATAAATAAATTTGAAGCAGCAGTTAATCAGATAAAGCCCGGTTTTAATTCTAAAGATACTTTTATTCTCGTTGACGAAGGCCACAGAAGTCAATATGGCTCATTCAATATCAATATGCTTAAAGTCTTTCCTGATGCCTGTTTCATTGCCTTCACAGGTACGCCGTTAATGAAAAGAGAAAAAAATACTGCTGCAAAATTTGGAGGTATTATTGACGAATATTCTATCGTGAAAGCTGTTGCCGATAAAGCAGTTGTTCCATTATTGTACGAAGGAAGGCATAATCTTTTCGATGTCAATGAAAAGCCACTCGACAGTTTTTTTGAAAAAGTTTCCGAACCGCTCACACCTTATGGCAAAGCGGCATTAAAAAGAAAATTTAGCACAAAAGCACAACTTAACAAAGCAGATCAGATTATTTATGCCCGTGCCTGGGATATTTCAGAACATTATACTACTAATTTTCAAGGTACCGGCTTTAAAGGGCAGCTTGTTGCGCCATCAAAACTAATTGCAATTAAGTACAAAAACTACCTTGACGAAATAGGAAAAGTAGTAGCCGATGTGCTTATTTCTCCAATTGATACAAGGGAAGGCGAAGAAGACGCTTTTGAAAAAATTGATGATAGGGTAAAACTTTTTTGGAAAGCAATGCTGGATAAATATGGTAATGCTGATAAATATGAGAAATCATTAATCAATTCCTTTAAAAAGCAGGATTACCCTGAAATTATAATTGTTGTCGACAAATTACTTACAGGATTTGACGCTCCGGTAAATGCTGTAATGTACCTCACAAGGCCATTAAAAGAACATACCTTGCTGCAGGCAATTGCGCGCGTAAATCGTTTGTATCCCGGCAAAGACTATGGTTATATTATTGATTACTATGGAAATCTTGAAAATCTTGATACGGCTTTAAACACGTATTCTGGCTTATCCGAATTCGATAATGAGGATTTGAATGGTACACTAACAAGCATAAATACAGAAATTGAAAAACTCCCGCAGGCACACTCTGATGTCTGGGATATTTTTAAAACCATTTCGAATAAGTATGATGAAACGGCTTATGAAGAATTGTTGTCAGATGAATCTAAAAGGCATAGTTTTTACGAACGACTTTCTCTTTTCAGCAGATTGCTGAAAATGGCTCTTTCCAGTTATGACTTTGTAACCAATACACAGGAAACTACAATTGAAAAATATAAAAAAGATGCTAGATTTTTCCTTGCGTTACGCATATCAGTCAAAAGGCGTTATTCCGATGATATTGATTACAAAGAATACGAACCTCAGGTTCAGAAATTAATTGACCAGCACATTTCTACTGACGGTGTAATACTAAAAATTACTCAGCTTGTAAATATTTTCGACAAGGAGCAAAGAGAGGCTGAAGTAGAAAAAATATCAGGCAAAGCAGCAAAAGCTGATCACATTGCTTCTCGTACAATTAAGGCGATTAGCGTTAAAATGAACGAAGATCCTGTATTCTATAAAAAACTGTCTCAATTATTAAAAGAAACAATTGAAGATTATCACCGCCAGCGTATCAACGAAGCCGAATATCTTTCAAAGGCAAAAGAATACGAGGAAACTTTTTTCTCCGGAAAACGCAGCAATATTCCTTCTGAAATCAAAGATGATGAAGTTAAAATAGCATTTTATAACCTTACTTCGTCTATACTAGAAGATGCACTAACAAAAGGGAACTTTGACAAGGCTATGCCTGTAGCAATCGCTACCAACATTGATAATATTATTCAATCGGTAATTTATATCAATGGTTCTTTATTGGTCGATTGGCAGAACAATCGCGATATTGAAGGGAAAATTCGAATAGGTATTGATGATTTTTGTTTCGAACTCAAAAAAGAAACAAAATTTGATTGTCAGCTCGTCCTAATTGATGAATTGATTGAAGAATGTCTGAAAGTGGCAAAATTAAAGTATATCAAATGACAGCAGCCCTAAAGCAAATTTCTTTTGGCTCCGATAGAATTTCTTTCCTGCTAAAATATAGCAATAGAAAAACATTGGGTATTAAAATACATCCTGATAGTTCTGTTGAAGTTATTGCACCCTTTGATAGTATTGAATCCGAAATAATAAAAAAAGTAAAATCAAAGGCACCATGGATACTGCGCCAGCAAATGAATTTTCAAAACTTCCATCCTTTTACCCCGCCCCGTAAATTTATAAATGGGGAATCACACATGTATTTAGGCAGGCAGTATAAGTTACGGGTAATTGAATCAAATGAAAATCAGATAAAATTATATGCAGGCAAGTTAATCATCTCTTCCGCCAATATTGAATCCGACAAGTTATTTGCCCAGCTAATGTCTTGGTACAAAAGCAAAGCCCATAAGGTTTTTTCAGAAGTAATTGCAAGCTCTTACGAAAAGTTCAATCGGTATAAAATTCCTTTTCCTGTTTTGCAAATTCGTTTCATGTCAAAGCGTTGGGGTAGTTGTACTTCCTCTGGTAAAATAATTCTGAATACAGAATTAATAAAAGCGCCAAAAGGAAGTATTGAATATGTGATAATTCACGAGTTGTGCCACTTGGTTCACCCTAACCATACAAGAGCTTTTATAAATCTTCAGGAGAAAATAATGCCCGATTGGAAAAAATGGAAAAATCGTTTAGAATATAGTTTGGCCTAAATGTGATTGGTATATTTTTACAAAATAATTCACAATTGATATATGAACCCTATAGCACTAAATACACACTCCGCTTGCTCCATATAAAAAATGGCTAAAATATTCCCCTGGTAAATATTTGTAATACTATAATTAAAGAACAATTATAAATTTGCAATATGATTTCATTAATCTTATAACACTCATGAAAGAAGTATTAAGTGTCTTTCGCCTAATTCTTAGCTGTCTTGTTATCTGGATGCTGTCGTTTTGTGTTTTCCGCTTCATGGCTAATTACATGAAAGAAGCAGAAGTTGTTGATATCGTTAACATTGGTTTTGATTCATTAATTATTCATGTTTTAAAGGGTGTTACTGTATTTGTTCTTGGTATTCTTACTATTATTCCTGGTTTTATATATAAACTCATTCCAGTTCATTTTTTAAAATCTGATTTTTTTATTGCGTTAACAATTTCGCTTTATTTTTTAACTCTTCTGTTTGAAAAAGAATATTCTATTATATTGCTCTGGGTTAAAGGAATAGTATTTTATTTTATTGCCAGTTTTTTAATAGCTTGTTCTGTTGTAGGTTTTATGTTGTATGTACTTTTTATTGATGATATTGCAGTTGCTGAAGCTAAAAATACTGAGGTTGAAGTTGTTTCCAGTAAATTAATTGAAAATAAAATTCCTCAGAAATCTTTTTCAATTAAAAAAATATTTGGTGATTTACCTTTAGGTAAGGATAATCCGCCTTTAAACTATTTCGAAGGCAAAATGTATAATAAATCAAAAGAATATATTGGTTATACTACAAAAGAAGGTTTTCGTTTTGATGAAAACGAACATTATAAAGGTCGAATCTTTGAAGATGGTCGACTGTTTGATGAGTCTAATAAATACCAAGGTAAAATGAGCAAGAAAGGTAGATTTTACAACAAATTTGGAGAGTATGAATTTGAAATTACGGAAGAAGGTAAATGTTATGATGAAGACGGTTTTTATACTGGTCGCATTTATAAATAACCAGAGAATAATATTTCCCATACGTCTATCCCCAAAGCTATTTAACATAACAGCTTCTTATGGTACTGCCGCACAATCCAGCGCTGGCCGTCACACTGAGCCTGCCGAAGTGCAAAGCCGTCCCATAAGCCAATTATGTTAAATAGCCGCACAAGCCATCGCACTCTTAAAACCATCGCACTTTGCAATCACACGCCATCGCTTCTGGGCTGTCACACTTGCCCGCCGGAATAGGCGGGATTTTTGCAATCAACCCTTCTGTACCGGTTTTCCCATCACTTAAAAACAGCTCGGTATCACCCACCAATAACATAGCATTAAGCAGCAATAATTTTGTTGTTTAAATTTTGGTTTTTCTTTGTTCCGCCGATAAAGCTATTAGCAGTTTATTCACTTCACCTCCATTCCATTTCGCTATCGCTTACTCTCCGTTTCAGCATCGCTGCATTTCATTGCGGTTTCGTTCATTTCACTCCTAATGGCATTTGCACACAAGCTTACAAATCTTTTCGTCGGTTTTGCAGCTTAATGCAATGTTGCCAACCCTGCTACCGGCCGTTTTTATCCTCCCACACCGTTACCCTTTCACACAGGCAAAAAGATGCGCCAGCCCCCTTACACGCACCAGCCATCCCTTCTGGTCGTGCTGTCCGGTTATCACCGTACTTTTCATGCTTTTTTGGCACGCAATCCCTCAATCTCCATCTGCTTGTTCCAAAAAAAGCATTCACCTGCCTTTTCAGTCAGGCACGCCCCCATACTTCTTCACACTTCCTTTCCCGCTCCTTAAAAATCCTCTTTCATTTCTTCCCCAAATATGCCCTCCCTATGGTTTCGACACGCCTGCCCACCGGCTGAGGTGGGGTTTTTGAAACCAAAGCTGCTGCAAGCAAAGCTCCTTCTATCTTTTCAGCTCCACTCCGGCAGTCCGCATGCCAGCACACCATCCAAGCCATGCTCCCTGACCTCCATTCCGCTTCCATTCTTTCAGTCGCTTCCCTTTCACAGCCCCACAGAATTAGGCTGCTCCGGGTACTCCGCAGCCAAATTCCCTTTCCAACCGCACATCATAAAACCGCGCCAAAACCCCATCCGCACATCTTTTCCTCAATAAACTGTTTAAAATAAAACTCTCGTTTTTTTATTGATAGTAATTGAGATATCATTAATAAAACCTTAATCAAAGGTAAGCCGCCAGCGCTCTTGCAAGGTTATACGAGTTTTGCAAAAAAAATCTCCACACCCCTTTTTATTGCTGTTTCCTATTTTTTATAGGGGGTAGTATTTTTTTTGCAAAAACCTTGCAATTCAGCCCACCCGCCGCTTTTTTGGTGCTTAAGCTTTCATTAATGAATAATTTTTTTTATGCGGCAGCTCTCGCCCAAATGTGGCGCAAAAGCCTAGGTGCAAGCCGATTTTTTGAAAATAGTTTTAACCAAATACCAACAAAAACCATGAAAACACAGTACTTTTCAGACTGTCGCACACTCGAAGAAGTGAAGCGCAGATACAAAGAATTAGCAATGCAGCACCACCCCGATAAAGGCGGTGATACTGCCACAATGCAGGAAATCAACAACGCTTATGAGAGCATTTGCAAAAATCCCATCTTTGCTTTTGCCGAGCAATCCGCCGAAGATCAGGCCGAGTTCGTCAAATACCCGGAAATCATCAACAATGTGATCACCCTCAGCGGCATCATTGTCGAGCTCATAGGCAACTGGATTTGGATAAGTGGCAACACATACCCACATCGAGCCCATTTGAAGCAAACAGGCTTCTATTTTGCACCTAAAAAGGTTATGTGGTATTACCGCCCACCCGAATACAAAAGCGCAAACCACAAACCAAAATCAATCGATGACATTCGCCGCAAATATGGCAGCGATATCATCGGACAAAAAGCCGGAAAATTCGAGTTATCATAAAAAAAGGTCGGGAGCAAACACACTCCCGACCTTTTTCAATCGGCAAAATCATGCAAATACAGGAATAATCATACATACAGAGCGCCCATCCGTTAAACAGCCCTGATACTTAAGTATTTTTGTGTTATAACCTTAAAACATACTGTTATGATACACCACACTTTAAATTTTATTCTTGGCACAGCCGCAACAGCTGGCACCGCAACCGCCATCACTGGCATCGACCCAAATAATTTTGGAACCTTCGAAGAACTCATCAAGTATATCATTAGCATTGTCGGTGGTATCCTTGCAACCATCATCATCAACCTCTTAAAAAAGAAGTTCCCGGAATGGTTTGCGAACAAACGATCAAAAATTTAAAGTTTCGGTCGTATCAAGTCCGTATCAAGTCCGTATCAAGGTCGCTTAAAAAGACAAATTCCATCAATTAATAAACCCTAAATTTTACACAAAATGGCAATAGTCCAAAATCCAGTAACAGGCAGAACCAAAAAGAAATTTGGTACTGCTGTATTTTCCAAACAATTTGGAAAAAACACCATGCGCACCAAGCCTATGGAAGTCAAAAACCCCAAAACCCCTGACCAGATGAACCAGCGCAGCAAATTTGCTATTATGGTTGCTGAATCCCGGAAACTTTTGGGCATGTCCAAAGTCGCTTTCCAAAACCAGGCGTTAAAGATGTCGGCATTTAATGTCTTCATCAAAGAAAATATCAAAACCGCAATAACAGGAGCCCCGGGCAGTTATGCAATTGATTATGCATTGCTCGTAATTTCAAAAGGTCCTTTATTCGCAGCTCCTAGCATTGTTGCAGGCAACGACCTTGCAAGCAAAGTGAAAAGAACCTGGACTCCTCCCATCGATCCGCTCGACCCCATCAACAATGATTTGATGTATGCAGCAGCTTACAACGAAGACAAAAACGAATGGATCTTCGGGAAATCAACCACAACCCGATTAACTGGCCTAGACCAGCAATCCGTTCCGGCATCATGGAGCAGCGACACCGTTCACGTGTACACATTTTTCGTAAGTCCTGATGGTAGAAAATGTTGCGACAGCGTTTACAGTGGCACAGTTGAAATTCTGTAATACTTCCAATGCCTTTATGGCAACCCAAAAGGCTTATTCATTCCGATAAGCCTTTTTTTATAACTCGTTCATTATTTTCAAACGCAACAATAAAAATCTTACAAAATGGCACGTATAACAAATGGATTTCTCGGAAACGCATCAGGAAAACTTGGAAACGTGGTATTTTCCCGCTGGCGCGAACTCAACACCGCACGACAATACCAACCCGACATTCACGATGCAAATTCTCCTTCACAGCAGAAACAACGCTCACGAATGGTTTCTTTGCTTCAGTTCCTAAAACCCCTAAACAAAAACTTCATCAAGTTTTTTAATACTCCTTATGCCAAGGGTTCAACACCCTGGGCAATTGCAATTCATGATAACATGGCAGCCGTTAGTTCGGATGGATGCATGAGCTTAAGAAATTTCAATCTCGGCAGTCCAAAATTCCCTGCTTTTGATGTGTTCGATATTTCATACGACCCCTTTACAAACCAAACACATTTTCAGTATAAAAAACCTGTTGCAAACTTTCAAAACAATCCTTTTCCTTACCTGCTTCCTTGTGTTCTGGGTGAATACCCATCAACATCAGGAGTGCATGAGTTCGACATCCGCCATCTGCTTTGCAGCTTGCCTGATGGGCATTTCTGGTGCTCAATTACCGATGAATTTGAAGAACATGTTTACGATAATTCCTGGTCAGGTATTCGCTTTTGGATGGTCTATTATCATTCGTACGATATTACTAAAATCATTAACCCTGCGGAAAATGTTTCTCAGCCTGTCTTTGTTGAAGCACCACCAATTATTGAAGGCTTCAATACCAGGGTAAAAGAGAATCTGGTTCCTGTCAATTCATTAAGTTGGGATTACGTTCATGATGATCCAACATGGTATCTGAAACTTACCATTGATATCAGCAAAACAACGCTTGAAAATCCTGCCGATTATACCCTAATTTTCTGGTGGAATGGTCTGATTCAGGGCAACCATTATTTTAACGGTCCTGAAGAATGGGATTTACAGGAAAGCGATTGCGAAATGCTTGTTGGAGATCGTGGCTTCAGTGGCTCAGCCATTGCATTGTATGCAGTGTTCAACAAAGAAGGAGAGCAGGTTTCTTGCTTCAACCGATTTTATATCAATCATGGAACTGATGGTAAAGAATATCCTTACTTCGAACAATTGTTCGACTGCAATTATTCCAATGCAGCATCCTTTGTGCTTCCTGATGGACAATGTGGTTTTTGTGGCAACCTTGAAACTCTATTTGGTGAGCTTCTTTCATTATGGGATCAGGGATTTGTTCCTGCGGAAGAAAATCCGTTGAAGCCATTGGAAAAAGTATTCAAACTTCATGCGGCAGTTAATGGTTCTGTTGAAGTAAGTGGGCAGGTAAAGGAAACAGATTCTGAATTTATCTTCCTTGAAAAAGCGAAAGCTACATTGCAAGCAAGAGCAGCTGAATCCTATGTTTTTAGTGAATGGAAAGGCGCGGATGCTGCGGATGTAGTTGCATTGGGCAACGATACTTTTGAGCTGGAAATGTCGAAGAATCGCACGCTTACCCCTGAATTTATTGTAAAAGAAATATAAAAACGTAAAACCATGAAACAATACCCAAACATAGATTTTGGTAAATTCAAAATTGAAATTTACAGCCCTTCAGGCGAATTTATAAAAGTAGCATATATAAACAGCAACAATGATTTTTATTGCCCTGACCTGGTGCCAGGCCAGCAGTATAACCTTGTATTTTCATACAACGGTTATTTCCTGATGGCAGCAGCATTCGTTTGCAAAGAGCAAAAAAAAGTTGTTTACTTAAGCCCTGTGCATTTTTTATACAATCGCAACATCAACAAATCAGGCTCTGCATTTGCAAAACTGATCAAAAGCAAGTACAACTTTTGCAGCAATCAAGTAAAACCCTTGATGCAATGGGAAAAACACATTTATGAAATTCTTGCGAACAATGGAAACCGCGTACAGGCACCATGTTTGAACAGCTCTGATGTGTTTCTTTATTTGGCAGGGAATGATTTAGCAAGTAAAGTGAGATAAGAACAGGCAATATTTAATCATAGTAACATCTACGAACAAATTATATCAATAAAAGCAATGTAGTTTACCCTAAAAGCAAACAATAAGTCGAAATACAGAAAAGTGAGTAAAATCAACACTTTTCTATTTTGTTGTACCTATGTTGTACCTGTTAAAGAAAAAACCCCCGAAAACTCAGTGTTTTCGGGGGTTTTTTGTATGTTATTGTGATCTGGCTGGGATTCGAACCCAGGACCCCATCCTTAAAAGGGATGTGCTCTACCTGCTGAGCTACCAAATCATCCTTTAATTTTTTGGAGGTGCAAAGATACTTGCATTATTTTAATTTCCAAATATAAATTAAAGAG
>JBBQSF010000017.1:0-32523 GCA_038214085.1 Bacteroidales bacterium
ACTAAGAAAAGCTTTTTGTACAATACCAGCAAAGATCCTTCGTTGAAACCACTTGGATTAACAGAAGTGGTTGATAATTCTTATGCAGTAAAATTTGCAAAGGGAAATGCAAAATACCGTCTGGTTTTTAAAGGAGATAAAATGGATTGCATCGACGATCAGAATAAAATTCAATCGTATTCAAAGGCTTCGCAGCAGGAAACCAATGATTTTATTGCGAAGTACAAACCTTGAAATTAATGTGGCTGCTTTTTTTTATTTAGGATTGCATGAAATAGCAATTTAGAAATTAACATTGTTAAAGAAATTAACATTGTTAAAATGATTAACACTGTTAAAAATATTAACTAGAGTATACGTGTTGAGATAAAAAAAGGCTGCCCGAATAAGGCAGCCTTTTATAATTAGTATCTGTTTTAATTATTGAATGGTAATTTTCTTTGTAACAACTGTGTTTCCGGTGTTAACCGAAACTACATAAACTCCAGTTTCAAGTTTTGGAAGATCAATTTCAATCGTTGGATTAAAAATCGGATTTACAACCGAACTGTAAACAAGTTTTCCAATTATATCGTAAATTTCAACACTTGCTTCTTTATTTGCAAACAAACCAAAACCAAGATACAGCTTATCGCTTGCAGGATTAGGATAAATGTTTACATTTTCTGTAGTAGGGTCAGCTATTTCTGGGTTATTTGTAATAACTGAATAATCCCATTTGTAAATACCGCCATCAGTAGAACTGGTATTAAAACCGCCGGCCCATCCAGTGTTGATGTCGTAAAAAGAAACTGTAGTGTATTGCACCGAACCTGTATCTATATTTACAAAACTACTGCAGTCGTTTGTGCTGTATGATGATCCTATTCCTGTTCCAGGAGAAACATCCACCCACATTGCAGCTGTTCCAGGTACATTATCGATATGTGGACTTTTAATATAAAAACCTGTTGGAGTTACTGTAGTCCAGGTAGTGCCACCATTTATAGTTTTTTTCATTCCCAAATAAACTCCGGTTGAATTATTTGAACCAGTTATAATTCCAGTATTTGCATCTTTAAAAACTGGATCAACTACAGCACTTGTTCCGAGTCCGGAAGCTGTTTTTGTCCATGTAAGCCCTTTGTCAGTTGATTTGTAAATGTTGCCAAAAGTGGTTCCAAACCATATTGTGTTTCCAACTGCGTCATAAAGATTGGTAATTCCAGCTTCGGTAGTCGTGGCATTTGGAATGCTGGCAGCGGCAATTTGCGTCCAAGTTGTTCCTCCATTGGAAGTAGTGTAAATCATATAGTCTCCACCGCTGGCAGCGGGATCACCCATGCATACGCCATCATTCTGATTGAAAAAATGTACAAAGTCGGCCCAGCTGCCGGTAAATGGTGCAGTGGTTTGCTCTGTCCAGGTAGTGCCTCCGTTTGTTGTTTTAACAATTTTTCCACCGGTACCTGATACAGGAAACATACATGCATAACAAACAGTATCGTTTATTGCAAAAAGGTTAGATACGCCATAATTTGTTGAATTGGTAAAAGTGATGGTGCCAGGTGTCCAGGTGATACCTCCGTTGGTTGTTCTTGTAAACTCTCTGATGTATGTTGTAGGGTTTGCTCCATCGTAAGCTCTTGCCCAAACAATGTAAGGATTAACGATGTGAATCTGGTCAATTCCACGGGAAGCTGTTGAAAAACTAGAATTTTGCTTAATCCATGCCGAAGGAGTACCGCCGACATTAATGTATTGTGACCGGGTTTTAGTGTCGCTACCTGTTGCATTTGTTGCGCTAAGAGTAACTTGGTAGGTTCCTGCTGTTGCATAAGTAATATTGGTTGGATTTTGTGCTGTTGAGCTTGCAGGTGAACCTCCGTCAAATGTCCAGCTCCATGATGTAGGGCTGTTTGTGGATGCATCAAAAAAGTTAACACTTCCGCCAACAGCAGGAGTGGTTGTGCTTGCAGAAAAGTTGGCAATTGGCGCAGATGTTGGAGGCTGAATGCGGATAACAGCCATATTGTTCTGGTTAAATGTGCTGCCTGCCGGATTTAAACTTCCAATTGCAAAGTAACCATTTGCATATCCTGACCAACCCCAGTTAAAATGAAACTGACTTGAAGAATTGTATCCATCGCAAACAAATGCGTGACCTTCACTTCCATTATCACCGGAATAGTATACCGGACGAGCATTGTCGAGCTCGTTTTTAAGCATTGTGATCCAATTGGGTGTGGTAAAGTTAGCCTGAATTTGCATTTCGGCTGTAGTAGAATAATTGAAATAGCTAATCAATGCATTTGGAACATCCCAGCTGTAAGCACCTGAACCACTTACACCATAAGTCATGTTTACCGATACTCCTGCATGATACATGAGAGTAGCAACAGCTGTGTTTGAGGAAGTAACATTATTCGCCATTGAAGCCCAGTTATAAGTTGTTGCCCCATAATTGGCAGTTAATGATCCATAAGTAGGATCTGTATAAGTGTGGGTTCCTACTCCGATTGTTGGATAACTCCATTTCCTCATAATCTGAGACATTGCTGTAGCAACACAACCAGTGTAAACATGATTGCCTGGGCCACCAGATGCTGTTGGGCAAAGAGCATTGTAATACTGTCCCTGATCCCAAGTGGTAGCCAGAAGAGGCGTAACAACAAGTTTTGTATCATTAAAAATATTATTATTTATTTTATTCCATTCAGTCAAAGTAACAGAGTTATCAATGTTTGCATCTATAATCTGCTTAATTTCTTTGTTGTATTCTTGAAACCAGAATTTTGCATTTTCAGGGATATTGTTTTTGTCAAAGTTTCCTTGATCCGAATAACCTAATATTGGAATAATTGCATCATCTGCCGAAACCAGAACAAAATCGCCATTTTCAAAAATAAAAGTATAATAAGTAACTGTTCCTTGGTAATCAGAGGCGTAAGAATCAATAATAACGGCTGATTTAGCAGGGACATAATGTTTGTAGAATTTTGCAGCTACTTTTTGAGCTGATTCCATTGATACAGGGCTAGCCCATAAAAGGATTCCTGCAAACAGGAATAGTAGAGTAAATAAAGTTTTTTTCATAGGTTTTTTAGGTTGAAGATAACAAATGTAAAAATTATTTGAATTGACACTATTTATAATTCAGTATTTTTGAAGAATAATTATGAAAAATTTGTTAAAATATAAAATTGCGCTTGTACTTCTTTGCATATCAATAGAATTATGTTCGCAGACGATAAGCCTTTCCGGAAAAGTAGAAGAGGGAAATGGTAGAAAAATGTTTCTGTCAAAATTAACTGGCGGGCAGCAAATAATTATTGACTCAATTGTATTAAGTGCAAGCGGCGAATTTAAATTTTCAATAGAAAATAAGTATAAAGGACTTTGTCGCTTATGGTTTGATGAAAGCCATTTTGCGGATTTAATCATAAATAATGAAAATACTGTAGTGAAGTTTAATGCCGAAAAGCCAGAAAAAACTATAAATGTGCAAGAGTCTATCGAAAACAAAGCTTATTATTCCTTTTTGGCAGCAACGCAATCCATAAACGACAGCATTTTTGAGTTGACACAGAAAGGTGAAAAACTTTATGAAAAAGATAAGGTTTTTTATAAAAAGGATCTGGAAGAACTTGTTGCAAAAATAAATAACTTGAATACCTCTAAAAATATACTGGCTATATCTTTTGTTTCTGAAAACAAAAACCTTTTTGCCTCAAAAATCATTGGTGCAACAGTAATTCCTGATTATAAAGATTATCTTGAAACCGAAAAAAATCCCGCTTTTAAGTCCGAAAAAGAATTTTTGAAATATCATTATCTCGATAATCTTGATTTCTCAGATTCAGCAATGTTAAATACCCCTCTAATTTATGAACGTTGCGGGGAGTACATCCGCTATTTTTCAAGCCCGCCATCAGTTAAAACTTACAAAGAGATCATTGATATTTTAATGGGGAAAGTTTCTGTAAATATTGCCATTCGCGAATATGTTACAGAAATATTGCTAAAATCCTTTGACTCTCCGTCGTGGGAAGATGTTTACACCTACATTGCAGATAATTATTACCTTAATAGTACCTGTGCCATCAAGGCGGATTCTGTTGCTATTGCTGATAAATCAGAATTAATAAAAAAATTGAAACCGGGAAATATTGCTCCAAATTTCTCCATTCTTACAGAAACAGGAGCTTCCTATAACCTCAGTGAAAGTAAGGAAAAGTACACGCTGATATTTTTCTGGGCCTCATGGTGTGAGTTTTGTGAAGATGCTATGCCGGAAATCAAAAAGATTTATTCGGAGTATAGTACAAAAGGGTTGGAAATCGTGAGTATTTCAGCTGATACTCTTAAAGATTCATGGATTTCTTCTTCAAAGAAAAACGAAATTTTGTGGACCAATGCATGTGATTTTAAAGGCTTTTCCAGCCAGATATTAAAAGATTACAATGTAATGAGAACACCAAATATTTTTCTAGTTGATGAAAATAAAATAATAATTGGACACTTTTACAATGCTGCTGCAGTACGAAAAAGCATTGAAACCATTGATTGGAAATAATCTCAAATAATATTTTGCAATTTACTCCAGCAAATTATTTTATCAGCTAAAACTTGAGCCAGCTTCTCTTTTGATTCATGAGTCCATCCTGCTACATGTGGCGTAAAAATTGCTTTTTCGGAGCCAAGCAGGTAAGAATATGCTTCCGATATCAATGAATTATCAAGGGTTTCGAAAGATGTATTTTCATATTCAATAACATCAAGTGCAGTGCCCAAAACTTTTCCGTTTTTTATAGCCTCAGCAAGGTCTATGGTATTTACAATAGGTCCTCTTGCGGTATTTATGAGCCAGATATTTTTATTAAATGATTGAAGATACTTAGCATCAACCAAGTATCTTGTTTCGGAAGTAAGAGGGATATGCAGACTTAAAATATCAGCATTTTCAAACACTTCGTGCATTTGAACTTCTGTAACGAATGAATCCGAAAATCCTGTTTTATACTTATCATAAGCAATTACATGGGCTTCAAAACCTGAAAGCCTTTGGGCGAAAGCTTTTCCCATATTTCCGTAACCTATAATTGCCACCGTTTTACCTTTGATTTCAAGACCTCTGTTTGATTCTCTTTCCCGAATACCATAATGAATCTGAGCATCGGCAATGATAAGTTTGTTCAGCAAGGCCAACAACAGCATAATTGTGTGTTCGCCAACAGCATCTCTATTGCCTTCGGGCGAATTGAAACATTTAATGTTTTTTTCTGCGGCATATACAGTATCTATACTTTCCATTCCGGCACCAATTCGACCAATAAATCGAAGATTGTTTGCCGAATCAAAAAGATCTTTATCAAATAAAATGCGACTTCTGATAATAACGCCAATGTAATTATTTATAATATCTCGAATTTGCTCACGAGAAATGTCAGGGGAAATATCAACATTAAAGCCAGAATCTTCTAATGTCTTTTGCAAAATAGGATGTGCATCATCAATAAAAAGAATTTTATGCATTGTTATATTTTAGCCCGTAAAATTATGGTTTTTAACAATTATTTTAATTGCTTTTTGTAATATTTCAAATTTAACAGGTCCGTATCCAAAATCTTCTCCATCAGCTTCAATTTGTATTTTAGTATCTGAAGATATTTCAACATAAGAGCAACGGAGCGATTTAACCTTAGGATGTTTTTTGATAGAACCATTATAAAGGCGTTTGATGCTTTTAATAATATCAAATTTGCTTATTTTTTTAATAATGGTAATATCGAATAATCCATCATCGGGAATTGCATCGGGAACTTGAAGCATTCCACCACCGCTGTATCGGCAAATCCCAACATTCATACTGAAAAGATCTTCATTAAATTGAGTATTTTCGGTTTTAATAAGTACATAAGTACTTTTGTAAGCGAACAATGAACTCAATAAACTATAAAGATACAGAAACTTGCCCCCATGTCCGTTATCTTTCTGACGGTTAGATTTTTCTACAACCTTGGCATCAAAACCAATACCGGCCATATTTGCAAAATAGCGAACTTCTTGTTTTCCTTCAAGATTTTGGAAAGTTACTTTCCCAAGATCCTGAAGAAAAGTTTCTCCTTTAATTATAATATCTATTGCGTTATTATAATTGCCGGAGATGCCATACATTTTGCCCAAGTCGTTTCCTGAACCCATAGGAATATAGCCAACTATTATTTCTGAAGGCGGTTTTTGACTTTGTGTGAAAATGCCATTAATTATTTCGTTAAGAGTTCCATCGCCACCCACAACAATGATTTTGGAATACATGGACACCTTTTGATGAACAATTTCAATGGCATGCTTACGATAATCAGAATAAACAAAATCGAAAGAAATGTTATGCCCAGCAAGTGATTTGGAAATGGCATTCCAGTTTCTTCCACATTTGCCCACACCAGCATTTTGATTAACAATTACCAACCATTCTTTTTGTTTACTCATTATTTGTTATTAAGCATGCAATAATAGCAATTTTTTTGCTTTATTATTCTAACAAATTCAATTTGGGAAGAATAGTGTGAAATATTGCCATTTTTTTGAAAAATTGATTGTACAAATAGTAGATTAAATTACACGAATGAATGCAATTTTACATTTAAAGTAATTTCTTATGATATTTTAATGATAATTAATTACTGTTAAATGCTAGGTGGAAGCAACCAAATACTAAATTTTCCGACTATATAGCATAAGATATTACTAAATTTTTCTTAATTTTGCAATCCAATTCGCACGCTATGAAAGTATTAAATCGTTTTGTATTTCTTTCTTTTTTTATATTTTCTTTGGTTTGGGCTCAATTAGCTGTAGCCCAGACAAATAGTAACTGTTTGAGTGCCGATCCATTCTGCACGGGAACCACCTATAATTTTCCTGCAGGTGTTAATGCTGGTACAGGTCAAACTGGTCCCGATTATGGTTGTTTGTATTCAACTCCAAACCCTGCCTGGTACTATATGCAAGTTGCAAATAACGGGGTGATTACCATATACATGAGCAGTACACCTCAGCATGATATTGATTTTATTTGCTGGGGACCCTTCACATCTCCCACCGCACCATGTGTTTCTCAGTTAACATCTGCCAATACCGTTGATTGTAGTTATTCCACTAGTTGGAATGAAACCTGTGATATTCCAAATGCTGTTTCAGGACAGTATTATATGCTGCTTATTACTAATTATTCTAATTCTGCCTGTAATATAATATTTTCCCAATCAGGGGGTACTGGAACCACAAATTGCGGAATAGTTGCTCCTCCAATTACTGGAGATACCGTTTGTGTTGGAGAATCCATTCACCTTACAGTTACCAATCCTACACCAAACGCTACATACAGCTGGACAGGACCAGGAGGATTCACTTCCACCCAGATGAATCCGACCATTCCTAACGCAACTCCCGCTAATGCAGGAACATATTCTCTTGTTATCACTGTAGGTATCCAGGTAAGCCCTGCGGTTACTACAACCGTTGTTGTAAATCCAAACCCAACCATTACTGTTGCAAATCAATTAATTTGTCAGGGAGGAGCAGCCCTTGTTACTGCAAGTGGAGGAAGTAGTTATGCATGGAATACCGGAAGTATATCCAACCCTTTAATTGTTGCTCCTACAGCAACTACCACTTATACCGTAACGGGAACCTCTACTATGGGGTGCAGTGGAACTTCGAGTGCTGTAGTAACAGTTAAGCCAAACCCTACTATTACAATAAATCAACCATCAATATGTGAGGGCAGCACAGCTACACTTACTGCATCAGGTGCTGCAACTTATTCCTGGAATAACGCTTCTGTCTCAAATCCATTAATGGTAAATCCGGTAAGCACCACCACTTATACTGTTACAGGAACCGATATTCAGGGTTGTGTTGGAACAGGCTCTGCAACTGTTACCGTGTTTTCACCTACTGTGGTTTCTGCAGCCGATGTCAGTATTTGCAGAGGGCAAACTGCAAGTGTTATTGGTAGCGGTGGCGTTTCTTACTTATGGAGCAATGGATCTACTTCAAATCCATTACTGGTGTCACCTGCGTCAACAAATTCTTATTCGGTTACCATTACCAATGCAA
This sequence comes from Bacteroidales bacterium, assembly GCA_038214085.1. Taxonomy (GTDB): domain Bacteria; phylum Bacteroidota; class Bacteroidia; order Bacteroidales; family CG2-30-32-10; genus JBBQSF01. Next base: position 8,104 of record JBBQSF010000017.1, read on the forward strand.
ATGGTTGCACAGGAACGGCATCTGCAGTTGTTACTGTAAATCTTTTGCCGGTTGTTTCAAGCTCTGTAACCAATTCTTATTGCGGACAGAATAATGGAACTGCTTCTGCCACAGGAGGTACAAAGTATTCTTGGTCAAATGGCGATACAACTGCTACAATTACTGATGTATTTGCCGGAACTTACACCTTATCTGTATCAAATGGGTTTTGTGATACTGTTGTAACAGTTGTTGTTCCTGCAGATCCAAAGCCTGAAGCTTCATTCTCTGCTCTTCCTCAGGAAATGTACTTGTATGATGGTGACTTTATATTTACAAATACATCAAAAAATTCAGTATTGTGGGAATGGTCATTTGGTGATGGCAAAGAAACCAGCTCTTTTAATGCAACTCATGCTTACGAGCAAGTTGGCGTTTATGTTGTTACTCTATATGTTGAAGATTTTCATGGCTGTCAGGACTCAACTATTTTGCTTGTAGAAGTTAAGGATTCTCCCGGAATGTATATCCCAAATTCTTTTACACCCAATGGTGACGGCAAAAATGACACATGGTTTCCCGTAACATACCTTTACGACCCTGAAGAGTATGATCTTAAAATATTTGACCGTTGGGGAAAACAAATGTTCGGAACAACAGATATTAATGCCAAATGGAATGGCACATTAAATAATAATGGGGGCTTTAGCGATGTTGTTACTGGTGTGTATGTTTATAGGATAATTGCTCGGCAATTCCAAGGAAAGCAAAAAGAATACCTCGGAAAAATAGTTATTTACTAATAATCAGATTTACCGATTAACGCTCTAAATTAATTTGAAGTTAACGTGTTTTTACACAGATCAATAAAATCTGCAGTAGAAAGCCGTTCAGCACGCAAAGAAAGAATTCCCGAATTAACAATTTTGTCATTAAACTGATAGGAAGACAGTGCATTTCGCAATGTCTTTCTGCGTTGATTAAATGCTTTTTTTACCATTGCAAAAAACAGTTTTTCATCACAATCAAGGTTGATTACGTTATTTCTGGTAAGGCGGATAACTGCTGATTTTACTTTTGGCGGAGGAGTAAACACCGATTCGTTTACAGTAAAAAGATATTCAATGCTGTAAAAAGCATTAAGCAAAACGCTTAAAATTCCGTATGTTTTATTTCCTGGTTGTGCCGAAATCCGTTCAGCAACTTCTTTTTGAAACATTCCAATTACTTCATTTATTCTTGTTCTGTTTTCTAAAGCATTGAACAAAATCTGGCTTGAAATATTGTAAGGAAAGTTCCCAATAACGGCATAATTTCCTTCAAACAAAGAAGCCGAATTGAATTTTAAAAAATCGGCCTGAATAATTTTGGCTTCCATTTTTGGATATTTCTCTTTTAAAAATTCAACCGATTCGCGGTCTATTTCGATAAGAAAAAGGTTAATTCCTTCAATTTCGAGTAAATATTCTGTTAATATTCCCATTCCTGGACCAACTTCCAGTATATTTTTAGGATTAATAAGTGAAGCTACAATTTTTCGGGCAATATTTTTATCGTTGAGAAAATGCTGTCCGAGATGTTTTTTGGGTCTTACAAATGTCATTTGTTTTAGTTCAGATTATCGCCTCTGAGAGCTCTGTATTTTTTACGTGATTCTACAACATAAATACTTCCCGGATAATCGGTAATAAATTTCTCATACAATTCCATTGCCTTTGTTGTGTTTTTAAAGTTCACTTCATAAATTCCTGCAAGATTAAAAAGGGCATCATCGCCAAGAATATCATAAGGGTACTCGTCAACTATTTTTTGCAGATAAAAGGCTGCTGAATCAATAGATTTCTTTTTCAGGTAAATTTCATATTTCTTATAATACACTTCATCGGTAATAGCATGAGCAGGAAATTCTTTAAGCAAACTGTCAAGTGATTTAATTGCAAGGTCGTTCTTATTTTGAAAAAACAAAAAATCGGCTCTGCTATAAATTTTAAGTGCCGAGGTAGTGCTATCGGGATCTGTATTGTCACTTATCAGCAATGACAATTCAAGCGCATCGTTGGCTATAAGTTTTGATGTGGCTGCTTTTAAAATATCGAGCTGGGTTTTTGCCCACTCAAAATCACCAATATAATAAGACAACTTAGCATTTTTTAATTTCGCATTGTGCCCAAGCGGTTCGCTTTTAAAACTTTTTTCTACCTGAGAATACAAAAGCGTTGCTTCCCATATCTCTCCTGAAAGAAGATAGATATCGGCAAGTTCAGTTTTGCATTCCGCGATACTTTTTGAAGTTGTATTTGGAAGTCGAATTGCCTGAACAAGCAAGGAGTCCGCTTCAGGAATTTTGTCAAGGTAAAAAGCATAAAGATGTGCAAGATTTTTAATCAATGGAACTGATGCTGAAGATTTTCCCAATTCTTCAAGGGCAAGAAGATAATCCTTTTCCAGATTTAGTATTTCTGCATTGGTAAAAGTTGCACTTTCTGTAATTTTTAAATAACGGGCATCCAGAATTTCCATGCGGCTGTTCAGATAATAATAATTATCCTGTCCCTTATCAATAATGTATTGGTATGCTTTTATTGCCACATCATAATTTGTATTAGATACAGCCAAACGGGCAATATCAAAAACCCTTTTTCCGTCTTCTTTTAGCCTTTTGTCCAGTGATTTAGCCTGAATCAGAGCGGTTTCAAAATCTTTCAACTGTGTTGAATACCATAACAGCATCTCGGAATATAAAGTGATATCAGGATTGAGTTGAATACGTTTTAGCAATACATTTTTTAATGCAAGACTTTTTTTCCCATCAGTTTCGTCAGCTAAAATGCTTTGTAATAGATTTTGAACAGTAGTAAGATTTGATAATGGGCTAAATTCAATAAAATCAATGTATTCGGCCATCATACTTTCGTAATTTAGCGCATCTTCATAAATCTCGGCAAGTTCCAGCCCGAAGGAATAAATGCCTTTCATTAATTTTCTGCCCGACAGATAGGTTTGAATAGCATAATCGGAAAAACCCCTGTTAAGAAATGCATTTGCAAGATCAATAATATATTGCTGATTTGCAGGAATTGCTTTTATCAGATTTTCAAATTGCGTTTTTGATTTGGCTTTGTCGCTTTGAAGGTCATACAAATAGCCAAGATCAACCCCATATTGAGGAGTAAGGGAATTGGCCTTTATCTGCTTTTTGATTAGCTTTTCTGCTTTTGAGTATTCCTTTTGCTCTGTGAGGCAGGAAAGATAAGAGTTATAATAAAAGTATGATTGCTTTCGGGAAAACAGTTTTTCGTAATATACTTCAGCCTTATCGTATTCTTTGTTCTGGAAATACTGTGCAGCAAGCGCTTCATCGGTTTCAGGTTGAGCAAAAGTTGGCAAAGCACCAAAAAAGTACAAAACCAGCAACCAGAAAATTACGAAGCTATTTTTTTGCATTGTAATGTATTAATCTGCTTCTTCCTCCGCAGCAGCATTTGGATTCTTTTTCCCAGTTTTTTCGAGTTTTTTAATAATTTTAATTACCTTTGGGTTTAGAGAATCAAATAAGTGAAGGGTCTCCTTTGTATGAGGAATTACAATATTTACTTGCTGCCTTAAGCTATTAACGGCGTCTACCTCCGCTTTAGTATATTCTTTGATTTTTTCTTCAGGTATATTATTCGCCTTAATATCTGATTTTAAGCTATCGAGTTGTTTGCGTGAAAAAATTAGATCTTCGGAGAATGCAGAGATATTTTTATTGAATTCTTTTATTGGCTTTCTGATTACACCGTAAACAGTTATTGTTGACCATGTTGAGTCGTCTTTTTTGTCGTCAAAATATTGTTTTATTTTTTTGATATTTCCCTGATATTCTAAAAATACCTTATTTACTTTAGCTGTATCAACCGAAGTAATCGTTTTTTCCACAGAATCAAGCACCAGGTATAAGCTGTCGATGGTGCTTAATTGTGCGTGATTTTTAGCATTTTTACATGAGCTAATTCCTGCAATAACTGCAATAATACTTACGAATATTGTGAATTTTATTTTCATAGTTATTTTATTGTTTTAAATCCGGTATAATTAACGAGAGCTTCAGGAATATTAATGCCTTCAGCAGTTTGATTGTTTTCTAACAAAGAGGCAACAATACGTGGGAGGGCGAGGGCACTTCCGTTGAGCGTATGTGCAAGTTGAGGTTTGCCTTCATTTTCCTTAAAGCGGAGTTTCAATCGGTTTGCCTGAAAAGTTTCGAAATTTGAAACAGAACTTACCTCCAACCATTTTTCCTGAGCTGCTGAAAACACTTCAAAATCGTAAGTCCAGGCAGAAGCAAAACTCATATCGCCACCACATAATTTAACAATACGAAAAGGAAGCCCCAGCTTACGTAGTAATCCGGCCACATAATCCTTCATTTCTTCCAGTGTCTGGTATGATTTGTCAGGGTGCTGAATCTGTACAATTTCAACTTTATCAAATTGATGCAATCTGTTTAATCCTCTAACATCTTTGCCATAGGATCCGGCTTCCCGGCGGAAACAGGAAGAGTAAGCCGTATTTTTAAGAGGGAATTGCTCAGCTTTTAAGATCATGTCTCTATAAATATTGGTAACAGGCACTTCTGCGGTTGGGATCAAATAAAGATTATCAATTCCAACATAATACATTTGCCCTTCTTTATCAGGTAGTTGTCCTGTGCCATATCCGGAATCTTCATTAACCAAAAGCGGAGGTTGAATTTCGGTATAACCGGCTTCTATTGCGTTATCTAAAAAAAAGTTAATGAGCGCGCGCTGAAGCCTGGCACCTTTTCCTTTATAAACCGGGAATCCTGCGCCGGTAATTTTATTGCCGAGTTCAAAATCAATAATGTCGTATTTTGAAGTCAGCTCCCAGTGAGGTACTGAACCTTCTGGCAATTTTGGGATTTCGCCTTCCTGGTGAACAATAAGATTATCCTCTGCTGTTTTACCTTTTGGAATGCTAGGGTGAGGAAGGTTCGGCAGCACCAGAAGCTGAGTTGTCAATTCTTTTTCGGTGATATCAAGTGAATCGGAAAGCTCTTTTGAAATAACTTTAAGTTCAGCACTTCTGTTTTTTAATTCGTTTGCTTCACCAGCTTTTCCTGATTTGAAAAGCATTCCAACTTCTTTGGCAATGGAATTTGCTTCAGATAAGGTATCGTCGAGTTTTTTTTGAATTTCCTTTCGGGAATTGTCTAACTCAATAATTTTAGCAACATTTTCCTTTGCATTAAAATTTTTAATGGTCAAACGGTTGATAATTTCTTCGGGATTTTCCCGTATAAATGCAATCTGTAACATATTATAAGATTAGACAACAAAAGTAGATAAAATAAAAAAATCTCCCTGCATTTTTACAAGGAGATTTTTATAAATAAGTTAAACAGCAAACTACTCGTTAACAAGCGGTTCAACTGAAACGTAAGAGCGATTGTCTTTTTTCTTTTTAAATTGAACAATTCCGTCAACCAATGCAAAAAGCGTATGGTCTTTTCCCATATCAACATTTTCGCCCGGGTGATGAACCGTTCCGCGCTGACGTATAATAATATTTCCTGCAATGGCAAGCTGACCGCCATATATTTTAACGCCTAAGCGTTTGCTCTGTGATTCGCGTCCGTTATGCGAACTACCGGCTCCTTTTTTATGTGCCATAATTCGAAAATTTTAAGGTTATTCTTCAGTTTTAATTGGTTCTGCAGGCGTTTCTGCTTCTGCTTTTGCTTTTTTTGTTTTTGCAGCTTTTTCGGCTATTCCAGTAATCTGGATTTTGCTGAGTAACTGACGGTGACCAGTTGCTTTCTGGTATGATTTTCTTCTTTTCTTTTTGAATATAGTAACTTTATCGCCTTTAAGATGTGATAAAATTGTTGCTGAAACCATTGCACCTTCTACAAAAGGGGTTCCTATTGCAATTTTACCGTCGTTATCGACAAGCATTACTTTTTCAAACTCAAGCGTTGCGCCTGTTTCGCCTTCGAGCCTGTGACAAATTACTTCGCTGTTTTTTTCAACTTTGAATTGGTGTCCGGCTATATCAACTATTGCGTACATTGTTTATTAATTGAATTTGTTGTATTTACATCAACCCATTAATTCGGGGGTGCAAAGTTATAAATATTTTTGAACATCCAAAGCTTTTTGGAATTTTATTCAAAAATTTTCCAGAAAGTCATACCGACGACTTACGGTTTACAAGGAAAACTCCTGCAAAAATAAGTAAAATCCAGACAATATATGTAATTTTAAAAGGCTCTCCGTCTAAAAATCCCCATATCACAGCAACAATTGGAATTAAATAAGTAACAGATGCAGCGAAAAGTATTGATGAAACTTTAATTAGATAATTGTAAATCATCAGCGCAAGAGCAGTTCCCACAACGGCAAGAATAGCGATGTATCCAAGGTTTATAAGGGCAACTGGTCCAGAAGCAACGCGGCTTGTAAAATCTGTTGCCAAAAGCATTGCTATGGCAGGAATACCAATTGTCATAAAAGCAAAAGCAGCAATTGTAATAGAGTCAACCTCTGTTAAATATTTTTTTACAATATTAATGTTTATTGCATAAAAAACTGTGGCAACAATAATATACATTCCATATCCAAAGTTCAGAGAGAATTCATTTTCGTTTCCCGCCCATAATAATCCAACAGCTCCAGCAAGTCCGATAACGACTCCAGCAACATTATACCATTTTGTTTTAAAACTAAAGAATGAAACTCCAACAATTAAAGTAAATAAAGGCGAGGTTGAATTCAATATTCCTGCAATCTGACTGTCCAAAACGGTTTGGGCTTCTGCAAAAAGAAGCGCAGGAAATCCACTGCCAATAAATCCTACTAAAACAAAGTAAATAAAGTGTTTTCTTTTTACTTTTTTTAATCGGGAAAGGGCAAAGGGGAGCAGAAACAAAAAGGACAAAACAATGCGCAAAGTGCCAAGTTGAATTGCGGTATATGACTCAAGTCCACGTTTCATTAAAATAAAGGATGAACCCCATGTTAACACAAGCAAGGCCATGATTACCCATTTTAACGAAGTTTTATTTCTTAGATTATTCATCCCACAATTTTCAATTGCAAATGTAGATTTATTTTGTATTGAGGAAAATCAAATTATTATGAGTATATGCCAATAATTTTATATTTTTGTTTCATGTCTCGAAATATAAAACAACGTACAATTTCATGTATTCCAGAATTTTCTATTTTTAAACCAAAGGGTATTCTGAACAAAAATACTGAAGTGATCCATTTGAGTCTGGATGAACTGGAGGCAATCCGATTGATTGATTACCAATGCTTATACCACAATGATGCAGCAAATAAAATGAATGTTTCCCGTGCCACTATCGGTCGTATCGTAAATGACGCACGAAAAAAGATTTCGGATGCACTGTTAAATGGTAAAATATTAAAAATTGGCGGCGGAGAGGTTCATTTAAATAGAATGAATGATGGCAACTGTGTTTTCTGTACCATAAATAATGATAAAATTGAAAGAAATGATCTTTCTGAAAAATGCAAAATTTGTTCAACATTAAAACAATAACTCTATGAAAAAATTTATTTACTCATTCAGCTTTATTTTTTTAATAGTCAGTAATGTGCTTTATGCTCAGGAAAAGCCTGACACGATTTTGCTTAAGCAATTGATAATTGAAGATATAAAAACAACTCCATTTGTTAAAGTGTCTTTACAAAAGACAGAAATCGAAAATTCTCCAATCATAGATATTGGTGATTTTTTGCGTTCAATTCCCAATGTTTCCGGAATAAAAAAAGGAGGAATTGCAATTGACCCGGTTATTCGCGGTTTCAAGTTTTCGCAGGTAGGAGTTCAAATGGACAATGGCATCCGCATCGAGGGAGGTTGCCCAAACCGCATGGATCCTGTGGCATCGCATATTGAAATTGAAGATATTGAAGGCATTACTCTTATTAAAGGTCCTTACATGCTGCGTTTCGGCCCTGCTTTTGGCGGAAAAGTGAATCTGCTTACTTTTACACCGAAGCCTTCTGAAAAATTTGAAATACATGGAGTTTTAAATACCGGATTTGAATCAAACTGGAACGGCCATAAAGAGCACCTTACATTATATGGCGGCGGTAAAAAATTATATTTCGCACTTATGGGCGGTTACAAAAACTATGGTAATTATGAGGATGGCAATGGAAATATGATCAGCTCATCATTTACCAAATATAATTATGCCGCAAAAGTTGGATTTGCTATCAATGAAAAACAATCTTTAATGGCAACTTTTTATGCCGATCAGGGAAGAAATGTAAAATATCCGGCTTTGCCTATGGATGAATTTTCTGACGACACCAGAATTATTTCGCTTGATTATAATTACAACGATATTTCTCCTGTAATAAGTAAGTTGATAATCAAAGTATATCAGTCGGATGTTGATCATCACATGGACAATTCTACCCGACCGAATTTTGCAACAATGCAGGCTTATGCTCAGGCTGACGCCATGAATACTGGCGGGCGAGCTGAATTTACACTCGATCTCAAAAACAACGGGCTTTTATATGCAGGAACCGACTTTGAAAACATCTATAAAAACGGTGAACGCATTATGACCATGAAAATGATAATGAATGGCGTTCCAATGACCAGCACAAAAAAAACCAATCTTTGGAAAGATGCTGTAATCAATAACGGAGGGCTGTTTGCCGAATGGCATAAAAAATTTAAATCGTTTGAATTGGTATCTGCCCTGCGTGGTGATTTCAATATGGCTGATTCTGAGGATACTCTTGTTATTTCCAAGTTTGGTGTTGATTATTTTAAGGAAACTTCATCGCAATACATTAATATTAGCGGAAGTTTAGCCATTTCCAGAGAATTGAAAAAGGGACTTTCAATAGCTTTTGCAATAGGGAGAGGTGTAAGAAGCCCGAATATGAATGAACGATACATTAAATTTCTGACTGTTGGTTACGAAAAATATGATTTTTTGGGAAATCCTCTTTTAAAACCAGAAGTGAATTATCAGGCAGATTTAACATTAAATTATAATTCAAAAAAATTGGGTAACGCATACATTAATTTTTTTGCTTCGTATATTGATCAGTTTATTACCGGTAAACTTATTCCTGCTGTTGTGGCTATGCCAAAAACACAAGGAGCAATTGGTGTAAAACAATATGTTAATACTGATTATGCCATTTTCAGAGGATTTGAAATGGGATATAATTCCGGCACACAGCATAAATTAGGATTTGATGCAATTGCAGCTATTACGAAGGCAACAGCAGCTCAAACCAATAAATATATTGTAACCAACAATCAGGTAACTGGAGAAACTTTACTCGAAAACGATCCCCTTCCTGAAATCCCTCCTTTTGAATCAACTTTAAGCCTTTATTATCAATTGCTCGATGGAAAACTTATACCAAAAATTTCCAGTCGTTTGGTTGCTGACCAGCGTTTTACTTCGGAAGCATATTACGAAAATTATACTCCAGGATTTGCTTTGTTGAATTTTTCGATCACTTATAAACCTACAAAAATGGTAACTTTTTCAGGAGGCGTGAATAATATTTTTGATCGTGCATATTACGAGCACCTGAACAGAAATATTACCGGAAGTACCAATGAACTTTATGAACCGGGGCGCGTTTTATATGTAAACCTTGTAGTGAAGATATAAATAAACAATTTTGGTGAAATAAAAAAATGTTATTTGGAACACTTCCAAATAACATTTTTTTTGTAACTTTGTATCGTGAATTGAATTGTATGCAATTTTTCTAAAAGGATTTTTTGTGTTGATTATTTAATTCAATGGATAAAATTATATTAATTCAAATTAGTAAGACAATGAACAACACTATATTTAAGTTTCGGGAACCCGAAAACGAACCCATATCACAATATACTGCTACTAGTACATCGCGCGATAAGCTTGTGGCCGAAATGATACGACTTGCGGCAGCACCAACTGAGATTCCTTTAATTATAGGGGGTGAGGAAATCAGAACCGGAAAAATGGGAAAGGTTGTCATGCCTCATGAGCATGCGCATGTTTTAGCCAATTATCATCAGGCATCACCAAAAGAAGTCAATATGGCTATAGAAGCTGCATTGGCAGCAAAAAAACAATGGTCTGAACTTTCCTGGGTCGAACGTGCATCAATTCAATTGAAGGCTGCGGATCTTATTTCAAAAAAATACAGGTATTTATTGAATGCAGCTACAATGCTTGGCCAGGGCAAGAATTCCTATCAGGCAGAAATAGATGCTTCATGTGAAACCATTGATTACTTGCGCTTCAATACTTATTTTGCTTCACAGATTTATGCCGATCAGCCCAATTCAACTTTTGATCAGATGAACCGTATGGAATACCGTCCACTTGAAGGCTTCGTGTTTACCATTTCGCCTTTTAATTTTACAGCAATTGCTTCAAATCTTAATATGTCGGTTGCACTTATGGGGAACACAACCGTATGGAAACCAGCGAGTACAGCACTTTTATCAAACTATTTTCTGATGAAAATTTTCAAAGAAGCAGGCATGCCCGATGGTGTAATAAATTTTATTCCAGGAAGCGGCGCAATGATAGGCGACATTGTAATGAAACATCCGGAACTTGCTGGAATTCACTTTACTGGATCCAACAAAACCTTTTACCAATTGTGGAAAACAGTTGCGGAAAATTTGGAAAAATACCGTTCTTTTCCACGGATAGTGGGCGAAACAGGAGGGAAAGATTTTATTTTTGTTCATCAGTCAGCTAAGGCAATTGAAGTTGCAACTGCAATAGTACGGGGTTCATTTGAATATCAAGGCCAAAAGTGTTCTGCATCATCAAGAGCTTATATTCCTGAATCGCTATGGGAAGAGGTAAAACAGCATATTCTCCGTATGGTTTCAGAAATAAAAATCGGTCATGTGAATGATTTTAAAAACTTTATGAATGCAGTGATTGATGAAGCTTCTTTTGACAATATTATGGCTTACATTGAAAAAGCAAAATCATCAAACGAAGCAGAAATTATTACAGGAGGAAAAGGAGACAAAAGTGTTGGATATTTCGTTGAGCCCACAGTGATAAAGGTTTCCAACCCTAAGTTTATTACCATGGAGGAAGAAATTTTCGGACCCGTAATGTCTGTTTATGTTTATGAAGATAAAAAATTCGAAGAAACGCTCGAACTTTGCAACCAGACTTCTCCTTATGCATTAACCGGATCTATTTTTTCAGCCGACAGGTATGCATACGAAAAAGCGTGTAAGATTTTGCGCTATGCAGCAGGCAATTTTTACATTAACGATAAACCAACAGGAGCAATGGTGGGTTTGCAACCGTTTGGGGGATCCAGGGCATCAGGAACAAATGATAAAGCTGGTGGAAAATTCAATCTTTACCGTTGGATAAGCCCGCGAACGATAAAAGAAACATTTGTGCCTGCCACTGATTTTAAATACCCGTTTATGAAGTAGCTTTTTTTTAAAAAAGTGGTGTAATGGACAAAAATCAGGCTTTTTTATAGATGTTATTCTCTAATGGACATTTTGCAGGCTTTGGTTGACTGGGGCTATGGCGCTTTGATGGTATGTTTTTGTTGCCGTTTTCAAAGCATTTTCCTGTCAGGTTATACCAATACTTAGCAAGAAATAGTCTTTGGCCTATTTCTTAATAAGTATTGGTATAATATCATTTCCGGGTACTTTTAAATTTCAGTGAAATAAATTTTTTTATCAGCTTTTTTAGTATTTTTGCCTCGATATGTATATTTTAGCATAACGACAAAATTTTCTAAAAATCAATACAACTATGATAAAAAATATATTTTTCACCATGGTAATTGGTCTTTTTTTTAACATATTAATGGTATCATGTGGGAGCGGTTCCGATAAAAATATCAAATCAGACAAGGATACTGCAATTACTGGAAATATTATTCTTTTTCATGCTGGAAGTTTAGCGGTTCCAATAAAAGAAATAATAAAAGAATTTAAAAAGGAATATCCAAATGTTAAAGTGCTTGCCGAAGCAGCTGGAAGTGTGGAATGTGCCCGTAAAATAACGGAACTGAAAAAGCCCTGTGATGTTTTTGCTTCTTCAGATGTAAAAGTCATTGATAATAATTTGATTCCCGATTATGCGGATTGGAGTATCAATTTTGCCTCAAATGAAATGGTCATTGCATACAATGAAAAATCACGAAAAGCCTCAGAAATAAATAAAGGCAATTGGTGGGATATTTTGCTTAATGCTGAAGTTGCTTTTGGCAGAGCAGATCCTGATGCAGACCCTTGCGGTTACAGGACTGTTTTAACCGCTAAACTCTCCGAAAAGTTTTATAATAAAAAAGGGCTTGCCGATAAAATTCTAAAAAAGGATACACGGCATATCCGTCCCAAAGAAGTTGATTTGCTTGCATTGTTGGAAAGCAATACACTTGATTATATTTTTATTTACAAGTCAGTTGCTGATCAGCATAAGCTTAAATATGTGGCGTTACCTGATGAAATCAACCTAAAAAATCCTAAGCTGGATTCGCTTTATGCTACAGTATCAGTGGAAGTGAAAGGCAAAAAACCCGGAGATAAAAAAATCCAAAAGGGTGAGGCGATGGTTTATGGAATTACGATACCTAAGGATGCGCCTAATATGAAAGTAGCTTTGGCTTTTGTCGAATTTTTTCTCAACAAAAATAAAGGAATGAAAATTATAGAAGCAAACGGACAGCCTTCGTTGATTCCTTCATTTACTCCCTTATATGAAAAACTTCCCGATTCCCTTAAACAATTTGCAGCTAAAAATAAAAAGTGAAAAACAATAAACTAATACTTGTATTCAGCTTTTTAGGCGGGTTGGTGCTTTTGTTCATTATTGCTCCTTTGCTTGGGCTGTTTTTTTCTACCACAGGCACTGAAATAACCGAAACCATAAAGGATACCGAAGTTACCGACAGCATCTGGTTGACCATTTGGATATCAATGCTGGGAACAGTTATTTTTGCTATAGGCTGCATACCACTGGCATATGTTTTGTCGCGAAAAAAATTTTATTTTAAAAAAATAATTATCGGGATCATTAATCTTCCTATAGTAATTCCTCATTCTGCTGCTGGTATCGCGCTTTTGTCGGTTCTTTCAAGAAACACCTTGCCCGGAAGAATAGCTGAAAATATGGGTTTTGGTTTTGTGAGTAGTTCTGCTGGAATAATGCTTGCAATGGCTTTTGTAAGCCTGCCTTATCTGCTAACAAGCGCAATTGATGGATTCAATGCAGTGCCGGTAAAATTGGAAAAAGCTGCTATGAACCTTGGCGCTTCGCCTTTGCGTACTTTTCTTACCATCACCTTGCCTCTTGCATGGCGGCCTGTTCTTTCTGGTCTATTAATGATGTGGGCAAGGGGAATGAGCGAATTTGGTGCGGTGATTATAATTGCATATCATCCAATGACAACTCCTGTTATGATATTTGAACGGTTTAATTCTTTCGGACTCCAGTATGCAAGGCCGGTAGCAGTATTATTTATTGCTATATGTCTTATTTTATTTATCGCTCTGCGCTTATTTTCAAAAAACAAGATAGATGCTCGAAATTAAAAACATATCAAAATCATTTCCGGATTTCTGCTTGAAAAATATTTCTTTTTCAGTAACCAAAGGTGATTATTTTGTTCTGTTGGGCGGCTCGGGTATGGGAAAATCAATGCTTCTAGAAATTATTTCAGGAATTACATCAGCAGATTCAGGAGAAATTATTTTGAATGGAAAAGATATAACTTCTGAAAAAATACAAAAACGTAAAATTGCACTTGTATATCAGGATCAGGTTCTTTTTCCTCACCTCACAGTGTTTGATAATATCGCATTTCCGCTGCGCAGTAAAAAGAAAAGCTCATCTCAAATTAAAACAAAAGTTAACGAATTAGCCGAATTAGTCGAAATCAGTAAACTTCTTGATCGAAAGCCCGGAACATTGTCGGGAGGAGAAGCGCAAAGAGTTGCACTTGCAAGAGCTCTAGCAACTGAACCTGAATATCTTTTACTTGACGAACCGCTATCAAATATCGATACTCAGTTAAGGTATGCGTTGCGTAGTTTGCTGCGAAAAATTAATGCCAACGGACAGTCGATAATTCATGTAACACATGATTATGAAGAGGCCATTTCGCTTGCCAATAAACTTGCAGTAATCGAAAATGGATGCATTGTTCAAACTGGAACTCCAGAAGCTGTTTTTACTTTTCCGAAATCAGAATTCATTGCAAAATTTATCGGTATAAAAAATTTTTACAAAGGAAAATTAGTGCTTCAGCAAAATGAAAGTGCCCTTAAATTATTTGAAATAAATGGTGTTAAATTCCATGTTGCTACTGAAGAAAATCAGGGCGAAGGTTTCTTACTGATATCTTCAGAAAATGTTGTGATATCTGATTGCCATATTGAAAGCAGTTCACGTAATATTTTCCATGGCAAAATTATTGATTTTTTCCCTGCCAGATCAGGAGTTGAAGTTGTAGTGGAAACTAGCGGAATTAATATAACTGCTATTATTTCTAATGAAGCATTTGAAAAATTTGAATTGGTAAAAGGGAAAGAAATCTGGGTAAGTTTTAAAGCTTCTGCTGTTAAATTTATTTCAATATAATTTGTGAACCAATAAGTAAAATATATACGCTTAAATATAAAATTTAAACCCCCAAATGCTATGAAAAAATTTAATTTAATTTTATTATTAACTCTTTTTGTCCAGATTTTGTCAGCTCAAAACAAACCCGTAGAAACAAATGATTTTTATGATAATGATTCCACGTACAATTTGGGAATTCCTAAATTAGAAATAACAGGCGAAGTTGCTAACCCTTTAACCGTAGACCTTTCAAAACTTCCTATGCGGTCAGAAATGGTGAAGGAAACTTATCTGGATGAAAAAGGCGATACTGTTTTTATTGGGGCCTATCGATATGACGGATATTCGCTTTATGATATTTTGAACAACACTATTCTCAAAAAGAAAAATGAAGCCGAGTTTAATCCGATCATTGATTTGTATGTTGAAATTGAAAATGCCAAAGGCGATAAAGTGGTTTTGAGTTGGGGTGAAATTTATTATCCTGTGAACAGGCATAAAATACTTTTTGCAACAAAAGTGGCACGAATTGTTCCTTCCAAAACGAAAGACCTTTGGCCACTCCCAACCGAAAATAAGTTGGTGGTAGCAACGGATCTGGTTACAGAACGCAATATTTCAAACCCTACAAAAATCACTGTTAAATCATATTCTGCTTCAATTGCGGTAAACCGAGAATTGGATGATAATTATTCCAAAGAAATTATCATTTCAAAGGGAGATAAACAGCTTGAAAAAATTGTTAAATATCCTATTGAAATGACTAAAAATAATTACCCTACTGTATTTTACGGACGTGGCAGAGGTATTCATGGCGTTACTGATTTTATTGGTGTTCCATTAAAAGATATTTTGAAAAAACATATTACATTTAATAAGAAAAATATTCAAAAAGGGATGGTGATAGTTGTTGGAAAGGACGGTTATCGCTGTGTATTTACATTTAGTGAAATATTTAACAGGTGCGATTTTGCAGAACTGCTATTAATAAATAAAACGTCTGACCAAAAAGAGGGTGCTTTTTCATTGTTTCCTGCGGCTGACTTTTTTTCAGATAGAGCGGTGAAAAACATCACTGAGATAAGGATTATAGAATAAAAGAGACTGCCCTTAAGTTATCAGATGCAATTAATTGTTTTTTTATTAGACGATTATTTTTTTCCGTCTTTCGAAAACATCAGCATATTTAATGATTTATAATCAATAAAATTATACCCCCAATATTTTTTAATTATATCGGCAGGGAGATACCATTTGTTATTTATAAGTTCTGCTTTGTCGGCTTTTGATACAGAGCCAAACAGGACTACTGTGGGTTCTTTATATTTTTCGGGTAACTTTATTTTGCTTGAACCGTGCAACACTTCATCTTTTGATTTATCAATAACACAGGTGTCAATAGGTGTACCATCCTGCTTAAATACCGTTAGTTTAAACTGATTCCCATTTGTTTCGGCCAAAATATAATTAGGCATTTCCTGGGGATTGTAAGTATAGGCATTCCAAACTTTTGCAACAGTATCGTTGTACCACTTGTTCCCGCTACGTCCGGTGAGATAATACACTGTTCCTTGAGATGGTTTCACAACAAATGTATCTGCCTTTATTGGATATGTCCACGAAACCATGTGTTCATGTGCATTGAGCACAATGTCAACGTGGTTTGAATCAATTATTGGTTGCAGTAAAGTTTTAAGTTTATCATTTGATCTGAAAGCCGAATTATAATAAATGGGCTTATGAAAAAGCACTATTTTCCATTTTTTATCAGTGCTTTTTAAATCCTTTCGCAACCAATCCAATTCTTTTTTAATGGTGGCATCGCTGAATTTTTCTTCTCTAATCTGACTATCCCAAATTGCAAAATGGACTTCACCATAATCAAATGAATATATTTGTCCTTTAAGTTCGTCGGGGACATTTTGTTGTGAAACTTTAAATTGCCTGATAAAATATTTTGGTTTTTCGCTGCCACCGCCCCAAATTGAATCTTTATAGGTGTCGTGATTGCCCAAAATGGGCATTGCAGGAATTTTATTAATAACATCTTTAACGGATTCAAACCAGTTGTTCCAGTGTATATAATATCCACCAACTTCAACAAGATCGCCCATATTGATAAAAAATTTGGAATCAGGATTTTTGCTGTATGCATTGTTAATGGTGGTGCTAAATATTGTATAGTTTGTGTCTTTAGCTTCTCCACTTTGACTGTCGCCAAAAATTAAAAAACGAAAATTTTTAGTATCATTTGATTCGGTAGCAAAAGTGCTAATTGTACTCCAGTTGTTTCCGTAGCCAACCGTATAGCAATATGTTTTACCCGGCTCAAGGTTTTTAAGAGTCACTGTATGAATAAACCATACTCCGATATCGGTTTTAAAATTTCCCGAACTATCCTCTTTTACCGTAATAGCTGTACTTAAAAAATGAGCGGAATCTACAATGTTTGCAAACCTAACTTCCCCTTTTGTTTGGTTGATATCCGTTCTCCAAGTAATGGTTTGAGTGGTGCGTGCATCACCTGTCCATGTTAAGGTTACATGATCGGGAACGCCTGATTTTGCTTCAAAACACAAATATACACTGATATAGAAAATAAGCGAAAACACAAATGAATGTTTCATAAATATGAATTATTTTATAAAAAATAATTTCTTAAATAATTATAAAAAAACAAAAAAATAGAGCAAATTTGGATTCGTTAAAATCAAGCTCAGGAAAACGTTTCCTTTATCAATTCATTTGCTGATTCAACAGATTTTTTCGAAATATCTATAACAATAGGATCCGTTAGATTCCATTTTTTAATTACAACTTCCACAAGTTTTTTCCGCACAATCCAAATCATGTTATATTGCGAAAGCGTTGTGAGTTTATTAATGCTTTCAGCCCAACCACCACCATCAAGTTCTAAGGGACCTATTTCGTCAATTATTAAAATATTATCAGCATCAAAATCAATTTCAGAGTCTAAAATAGCTCGTCCTTTATCAATGCCTTCGGTATTAAAAAAGAATCTTCTGAACTTTATTGCTCCAGGAAAATCTTCTGTTTGAATAATATTTGTTTTACTTCCCGAATAAATATCATGGAGCATGTATCCGCACTTTATTCCATTTTCAAAATATGCTTTTGCAATAAAACCATAAATTCCCAAGCCTGATTGTTTTAGCATGGGGATAATTTTTTCAAGAAAAGATGTTTTTCCTTCGCTTTGTTCGCCAGTAATAATAATTATTTTTTGATGATTATGTCTTCGGATTTCTTGTTCTTTTAGCTGAAGTTCTGCTATGTGGATATAATTATTAAAAGAAGAAATGGGCTTGTGAGTAATTTCTTTCCAACCAGGCATGTGGGCAATTACAGCAGGTAATGATTCAAAAGCAAGTTCAAGAGCAACCGGAAGTTGATTAAATCCAGCACGCGAAAACCATTTGCTGATTTCTGGGTTTCTGAGCTCGCGCCCGATAACAGCAAACCCAAGAATCATAATTACGGCCCTAAGGTTCATTTCTGCGCCAATGATCCATCCTTCATATTTACTGATTGCAAAACTGTTAAACAATAATACAGACAAGATGGTAGTAACCAAGAGAAATATCCAGAAGCCTGGTCTTTTAAGTGGTCTAAGCACTTTAGGATATTTTAATATCCAAAAAGCTGCTACTAAAAGGACAACAATACTTGAGAGCAGAATGTTATTAAAATTAAAAACGGTAAGCGCGGCAACAATCAACATTATATTGCAGGCCAGAAGTATTAAGGAAAATTTGCCTTCAGGTTTTTTGTTTATCCCTGGAATGTTTTGTATTAAATTATTTTCGAACGTTTCCTTTTCGCTCAGCTTGGTTTTGAGTGTTCGCCTGCCAACATATAAGCCAATTCCACTGGCTATCAATCCTGCCAGTAAGTAAAAAATTGCAATTATAATAATAGGCCACCAATTATTTCCAGAAGCCATACCAAGTTGGTGATGAAAATAATCAGAAAGTTTTTGATACAAGTGAATCACATTTGAACCATAAATGATTACATATCCAACCAGCATCTGGATCAAATTCCAGGACATTGCCAATGCTCCTCCTATTAGAAAAGAGAGTGCACTTTTTCTAAACATAAATGTGCTTGCTTCCATGATCAGCGATTCTGTATAAATAGCAATCATAGGCCCGAAAATAATAGCGCTCGGTGATATAGATTTCATTAAAGCACATATAAGCCCTGCCCTCCAAAATAAGCCACGATCTGTCCAAACTTGTCCGATAGAAACCATTAAAATTATTCCTATAGCAGTAAGGATATTTCCAGAAAAAGGGATTCGCAGGTTGTGAAGGAAACTTCCCAGAACAATTTCGGAGGAAGCCCACAGACAGCCAAGAATCGAAGCTTTTAGCCAGATATTATTGATTCGTTTTATAACCATTACTCAGTATGCATATTTTTTTGGCGCAGCATTGAAACAAATGATAACCAGAACCGCCTTCGGATACAATAGTAAACATTTTTTCGGAATCAATAATTTTTGTGGAACCAATTAATTTAATGTTGTGTGAAAACAAAACGTCTGGAATAAAGCTGCTGCTGGGGCCCACAAGAATAGCTTCAGCACTTTCTGGAATAAATGTTAACAGTTCGTCAAGGGTGTTGTTTGCCAATGTTGAGCCGGTGATGATGATGATATCCGATTGTGCAAAAATGTTTTTTGCTTCTGACGCTGGTTGATAATATTTTTTTTGATCTCCTTCAAGCGCATTTTCGTTGAGCTCCAGAACATATAGTTTGTTATTTGTTGAAGAAATCTTATTTATGTACGATTGAAATCCACCTACAAGACAAATCGTTTTTTTTCCGTTTAGATTCACCAAATCAATGGGGTCTTTATCTTCAATAATGTGATAACTGCCTTCTGCAATTGTTTTGGCGGAAATAGCATTCAACACTGCCAAATTAACACTGTTCAAAATATTAACTTTGTTAATTGCTTCAATATTTTTTATATATTCAAAAAAATCAGAGATCGTATTGCCCATTATTTTTCCTGGTGAAAAATTTCCAAAATTACGCTGATGTTTTTTTGTGCATGACTCCGCCGAATCTATCTCGGTATGCGCAATACCAACATGTCCTGTTGACAAGCGAACCGCTGTAAAAAACGCACCTACAACTACTTTTTCAATTTTTATTTTCGAATAGATATCTGCTTGTTTTGATAGAATTAAATCATAGGTTTCCTTAATAATCATAGTTTTATAAGAAATTAGTTAAAGTTAATTTTCACAGGAATTTCAATAATGACATTTGTTTTAGGTGTGATAAATAGATTTTAGACCTTATACCGAATGGCTAACATGATAATCAAAACAATTTAAAAAGTAATTGTTTTGAACTGTTAGTCCATCGGCATAACCAAACCAGACAAAATATTTCATTTTAATCATCTTGTTGGCGGTTTGGTATTATATTTCAAAGCAATTTTCGAATAAACATTAGAGATAAGCAGCAATGCAAGCAAAGTAAAAAATATTTTTTTCCTTTTCATGATACCAGATTCAATCTATCAAAAAAACATTACAAAGAATATTTAACAGCAAAAGTAATAAACCTGCCCGGACATTTCTCCAGATTGCTGTCGATAAATGATTTGTTTAAAATATTTTCAATGCTTAGTGATGCAGAAATATTTTTAAATAATTCTTTTTCTATTCTCATATTTATAAGAAAATACGATGGATACTTGTCTGTTTTTAGATATTCAGTATCAACGATATTATAATCATTTACCCATGATTTACCGACATATTTAAACAAAAAAGAAGTATTTGCAATTTTGTTTTTCCATGTAAAACCAGCGCCTGACTTATAATTTGGAATGTCAGTGAGGTATTTTCCGGTCAGGTTTGAATCAACTTTTACATTGGTAACATTGTGTTCGAGAATTTGTGCATGCGTATATGTATAGTTGATAAAAAATGTAAGACGGTCGTTCGGCTCGAATTTTAATTCTGTTTCCACACCATAAATTTCAACTTTTCCGATGTTTTGTTTTTTAAATATTGGCGATAATTTATAGCCCATATTCACTGTATCGCCAGTGCTGGTATAATACATAAAATCACGTCCAATACTGTAATACAAAGATGCGTTTGCGGATAATTTTTTATAAATATTGAAATCTGCTCCGCATTCGTAAGTATAAATCAACTCAGGTTTCAATTCGGGATTTGCGACTTTAAAACCGCCTTTCTTTTTTCCTGTCCGGCTCATATCATCGAGCACAGGAGCCCTGAAACCTTTTGCAGCAGAAACATAAAAACGAGTCGTTGATGAAAACAGATACTGTGCTGAAAACCGCGGACACAATGCATCCCAGCTTTTTGATTGCATCGAATAATTTTCAAATTCTTTATAAAATATCAATGTGTACGAAGGATTATCTATCGTAAATAAAGCATCATGAAAATTAGCATAATCATAACGCAATCCTGCATTAATGCGAATTTTTTCTTGAAATAAAACAACTTCATCTTGAACAAATGCTGCATAATTTTCCATTTTAGCAGCATTCCGGATAACATCAGTTGAGGTGTAATAGGTATCCGTTCCGTCAACACTGCCCGATTTGATATTTAAACCACCAGTTATTTCATGTTTTTTAAATTTATAAAATGATAATTCCACATTTGCACCTTTATCTCCTCTTGTTGAATTGGCCTCGTAAAGCGTATATTCCTTTTCTTTCATATATTCATACATGCGGTTGTAGTTTTCGCTGACCATATAAATATTTGTTTTCCACTTCAGAAACCCAGAGGTTCCCGAGTATTTAAAAACACCTTTGTATGTATTGTGCTTTGAAAATGCGCCATAATAATCGAAAACTTTTACCCCGTTTCCGCGTATATCATCAAAGTAGCTAATTTGCATTTCTGCATTCTGATTGTTTTTGAAATCAATACCTGCTTTTACCGAAGTATTGATTTCTTTAAGAAAAACAGGGACAAGGGTTGTATCATCAATTGTCCGGAAAGAGTCAGGTTCGGTAACGTAGCCATCACTTCTTCTGCCGAAACCATTTATTCCCCAGTAAAAGTCAGACAAGCGTTTACTGTTTTTTTGTAATCCTGATAAATTTATATTAGATGCAACCGTATTGAATGTGCCGTAGCTCATGGATAAATCGCCATCAATTTTTTTATCAGGCTTCTTTGAAGTAATTTCAATAACGCCTCCCATTGCGCCACTGCCATACTTTGCGGGGCCTGGCCCTTTGATGATTTTAACTTGTTCAATATTGTCTTTGTTTATCATGTTCCAGTTTACAGAGCCCTCATCCGATTTGTTTAAGGCAATGCCATCAAGCAACACCAATGTTCGTGACTGATCGTTTGCGGGTAATCCACGCATGGAAACAACAGCTTTACTTGAAAAAAGCCCTGTGGTATTGCTCATGTTTATGCCGGGGTAATAATCAATAATTTCATTAATTCCCTGAGCCGGTAAAAGTTTAATTTCAGTATTTTTTATTAAACTTATCCTGCCAGTTTGTTCCAGCATATTTTTTTCTTTAAAAGCTTCTATTATTATTTCTTTTGAAGTAAAACTTGTATCCTCAAGCAAAATAGTGAGAAAAAGATTTTGCCCATTTTTTAATTCAATTTTTTTTTCATAGTTTTGATATCCGACAAAACTAACTTTCAGAATATAATTTCCCGCTGACAATCCGGTTAAAGAAAAATGACCGTCGGCAGCAGAAGTACAGCTTTTATTTGTGTTTAATAGAACGATGCTGGCATTGGATAAGGCATTGCTAGAGGCATTCGTAACCGTTCCTGAAACGCTACAGTTTACGCTTGTTTGGCTGAAACAAAAAAATGGTGTTAAGAGAAATAGTATAAATAATTTGTACATTTATTTTTTATCAGCAGGCTGAATTTTTCTGATGAACGAAAACGGATAAGGAATTATTGTTGAATTTTTAAAGAAATTTCCATTTTACCTGTATCTGTGTCGTCGGCAGATATCACTTTAATGAGGCCTAACTTTCCGGCAGATATCTTAAACGGAATTATTTTCCCGGCAGTTGCATATTTGAATTTTTTCTTTCCCCAAACATCGTGATATGAAACAATAAGAAGACTATCGTTTTGTGCAGAATTAAAATCGGAAACTGCTATGGGCGAAGTATCAACACTGATGTCCCACAAAGTGTAATTTCGTAGAGTCCAGTTGACAATGCAAGGATAAAGTGTTTGTGCTACGGTGCTGGCATTGTCCATTTCTCCTGCCGATGATAACACAGGAGTTGGAGGTGTGGTTGCATTGTCGTAGTAGCAAAGAATATCAACATCGGTTTGATGCGCAGTTGCCGAATCGTTAAAATATACTGTTGGTGTAAAAGGATTTAGAAAATGCCCAAAAGTGGTGTTGTTCTGAAATCCAAGTGTTATTGAGGGAAAATAATATATGCCGCCGTAAGTTGAATTCGGATCTTTATAAATTACAATGGAAATTTCGGCGGTCATGTGATTCCTGTCCATTACAGCGAATTTCCAAGTTGCTTTTTCTTCAACATTCTGATAAAATATTTTGTCAAGGTCGAGTGTTTCAGCAAATAAACCGGTATCCATTACGGTTATTATCGTCCCATTATCGAGATATTTTTTAACTGTGAAATTGGTAATAGCTTCACTAACACCTTCTGCATGTATCCCGAAGAAAAGTTTATGCCCAACCGGAATTACTGCCCCATCTTGTGTATAAGCTGCTCCCGTTTTTAAACCAATTGTGGGCGGTTGATTTTCTTTATCTTTTTTACATCCGGAAAACATGATTACGGATACCAATAGGATGAAACTAATTTTGCGCATAAATGTTTTTAAAGCGTTAAGGTTTATTTAAAAAATAGCCGACTGCTCAATAAAAACAGTCGGCCTGAATAGTTAGAAAATATTATTCTACAATTACTTTATAAGTATTAACAAGGTTGTCTTCAGATATAATTTGAACCATATATATACCGGAAGTAAAGCCGTTGAAATATAATCTGGTTGTATTTGCATTTTCATTTGAGTAGATGCATTTTCCAACAATATTATAAATATTTATTTTGCTGATTCCTCCATTGTTATCAATGCTGAAGCTTCCCTGGCTTGGATTTGGATAAATACTGATTAAATTATTTTCATTGTTTGTCTCAATGCCCGAAATCACATTTCCTGTTACTATTATATCATCAAGTTTAGAAATACCAGTTGATAACAGTGCATTGCCGTTAATATCCAAATCAGAAGTAATCAACCAACGAACAGACACATTGCTGGTTTGGTTTTCGCAAGCAATTGGCAAATCAATACCATTCAATACTCCGGTAGTCCAGTCGTTTGCACAAATAATTGTGCCTCCAGG
The DNA here is from genome assembly GCA_038214085.1 of Bacteroidales bacterium. Lineage (GTDB taxonomy): Bacteria > Bacteroidota > Bacteroidia > Bacteroidales > CG2-30-32-10 > JBBQSF01. The sequence continues at coordinate 32,120 of JBBQSF010000017.1, forward strand.
GATATCAATCCAAGTAGTTGAACCTGACAATTTATATTGTACTTTAAAATCGCGAGGGCCTGGATTTGTGCCTCCACTTTGCTGTTTCGAATAAAGCTTCAGACCAGAGTAACCAGTAGTTTTAAATTTAACCATATAATACATTGAATCAACAGCGTTATTCCAGCGTGTTGTTTTGGCACATTTATCAGGAGAACCTAAAGAGCCATTTGTTGTATAATCTGAAGGAATTCCGGTGTACGAAGGTGCACCATAGGTTCCATACTGGCAACTGATAAAACGTGAGGAATTGATGGAAAGACCTCCATCAACGATTGAATCGGCTGATGTTGAAGGGAACGTCCATTTAACAATGGTGTCTTGAGCAAATGCGTTTCCTGTAAAAAATGCGATGATTAACAGGC
>JBBQSF010000018.1:0-31189 GCA_038214085.1 Bacteroidales bacterium
GAAGAATATTTTTATTCAGCGCTGAATAATTATCTTCAGAAAACAGGTGGCAATGCGCATTCTCAAGACAAGCAGGTAACTGCAATTAATACTACATTGAACCATCTTATAACGCAATCATCGCATCTAATAACAAAAGAAAACTTGTATAGCAAATTAAACAATATCCCAATTGAAATCATAATTACTGAACTTACAACAAGAAGCACTGAAGATTTATTGGCTCAATTAAAAAAAATTATATAAAAATGGCGACAAAAATTTGGGACAAAATAGTTCGCAAATGCATAGGCAGACCAATTCGTGAGTCTGTAAGCCATAAAAATGCCTCTTTGACTAAAGAAGAAATCAATAATTACAACAAATCACGCAAAAGCACTTCAAAATCAATACTCTGTTTTGCGCCTTATACCAGTTTATACTTTGGAATAAACGGCAATATTGGCGTTTGCTGTTACAACAGGGTTCATATTCTTGGAACCTATCCAGAAACTTCAATAATTGAAGCATGGCAGGGATCTAAACGCTTGGATTTGATTTCCAAAATCAAAAATTTCGACCTTACTTCTGGCTGTCAAGCATGCCTGATGCAGTGGAAAGAAAAAGCGTATCAATCTGTACTTGCAAAAAATTTCGACGAGTTCCCTTATTCATCGGAATATCCGGTTACAGTTGAATTTGAACTTTCAAATAAATGCAATTATGAATGCGTGATGTGTTCCGGCGAATTTTCATCATTGATTCAACAAAATCGTGAAAATTCACAATTGCTGCCTTTAATTTATGACGATAAATTTGTTGAAGAACTCCTCCCCTTTATCCCTCATATTAAAAAAGCAAAGTTTCTTGGCGGTGAACCATTTGTTATTCCAATTTATTATAAAATATGGGAAGCATTTATCAGAATAAATCCCAAATGTGTATTGGTTGTTCAAAGTAACGGCAGTATTTTAAATAACAAAATTAAGGATTTGCTCAATCAGGGAAATTTTCACCTCAGTATTTCTATTGATTCAATCAATAAGAAAACTTATGAAATAATTAGGAAAAATGGCAATTTTGAATCAGTGTTTGAAAACCTTCTTTACTTTATTGATTATTGCAAAAAACACAAGCGGTATATAGGAATTTCAACTTGTTTCATTAAGCAAAACTGGAGAGAAATTCCTGAAATCATTGAATTTTGCAACAGTCAAAATGTTCAAATCAATTTTAATAGAGTATGGCATCCGCCTGAATGTTCAATCTGGAATAGCTCGTTTGAATTATTATCCGAAGTGCTTGAATTTTACAAAGGCATTGAATTTAAAAGCAAAACTGAAATAAGCAGCAATAATATAAATGCTTTTAATGAATTAAAAACGCTATTAAGCAGTTGGGTTGTTGATTCCAGTAATAAAATGACCGAATTAAAAATGAAAAATATCGTTGATTTACCGGAGCTCGAAAATCAAATTTGGAAAAATATAAAACAATCACTTTCTGATTATGATGCCAATCAAGCCCAGAGCTGTATTGAAAAATTAGATAGAATTTTAATTCATTTTAGAACCAATCCAAATTTTCCAAAACTTATTTTTGAAATCAATGCAATTCCGTCTGCTTTACTATGCGAGGAGCTCATAAAAAACACAATTGATCGCTTAATTATATTAGCCGAAAATTTAATAAAAGAATCATGAGCGTATTTGCCTATATTCATATTCCGAAAACAGGAGGAACTACGCTAAAAAGCATTTTAAAAAGGCAGAGTGGCTTCAAAAACATTTTAGAAGTCAACCCATTAATGAATCCCGAAAATATGGATTTTCTTAAGTCAGAAAAGGAAGAATCATTTCAACATTTTCGATATAAAACCTTAACAGAAGAAGACCATGAGAATATTTCAAAATTCGACAACCATGAAGGAGATAGCCTAATTATGGGCCATTTTTCGTACGGTATCCACAATCTTTTAAAAAACGATTGTTATTATTTTACTTTTTTAAGAAATCCTGTTACGTTGATTGTTTCCTTGTATAATGAAATGTTTCGATCGCCTGATCCCTTTGATGTTGCCTTGGTTAAATCGATAGGTTCTTTGCAAGAATTTTCAGAAAAAGTCAGAAATCTCCAAACGATGATTTTGTCAGGTAATCCAAACTGGTCCGATGTAAAAATTTCAAAAGAACTCATTCTCGAAAACGTTAAATCAGCTCTTACAAACGAAATTCGTTTTACAGGCATTATTGAACAATACGACTTGTCTCTTATTTTATTAAAAGAAGAGTTTCCAATTATTGAAAGTATCTGGTACAAGAAGCTTAATAAGAATCCACAAAAACATCGTCCAATTATTGACAAATCAATTATTGCTTCAATTGAAAAAAACAATCAACTGGATATTAAATTGTATAATTTTGCAAAAGATTTGTTACTAAAAAAGGCACATTCATCAAAAAGGTGCAAACAAAAACTTTTTTATTTTAAAATTAAGAACTTATTTTAATAATTCTTTATTTTGTAAAAATGAACGCTGATAATAAAGTCATCAATGCACTATGGATAGGCACAACCCTATCGAATACTGAATTATTGACCATACATTCATTTTTACAAAACGGCCATGAATTTCATCTTTGGGCTTATGATACTATTGAAACACCAGTCCCATCCGAAGTTGTAATAGAAAATGCAAACGAAATAATTCCTCGTGAAAAAGTATTTTGTTACAAGCACACCAATCAATTTGGTCATGGCAAGGGAAGTTTTGCAGGCTTTTCTGACATTTTCCGTTATAAATTACTTTACGAAAACGGAGGCTGGTGGGTTGATATGGATGTTACTTGTTTAAAAACTTTTGATTTTACTGAAGAATACGTCTTCCGCAGCCATCACGACTATCCCGTGGTTGGAAATATTATGAAATGCCCCAAAGACTCTGTTCTTATGAAAAAATGCTATGAGGAGGCACACCTAACTGTAACGGAGGAGAACAAAAATTGGGATCTGCCCATTCAGATTTTAAACAAAAATATTTTGCAATTTAAATTAAGCAATTATATCAAAGAGATTTCCAATCAAGACAGTTGGAATATTGTGCGGAAATATTTACAAAAAAAAGTACCCATTCCCTTAAATTGGTACGCTATTCATTGGATCAATGAAGAATGGAGGCGAAACAACATTAGCCGCGAATCCTTTAAACGAAGATCATTGTTAGGTTCGCTGATTGAGAAATATTTTAAAACTCAGGACTCCGCAAAAATATTAAATAAGCAATTTAATTTTAAGACTTCTTTTATTTACGCAGGGTTTAAACAGCTGTTTCACTAAAAATACAGAGTAAGGCTTGTTCATATTTTCTTGTAATATTTTCCCATGAATACGATTCAATAATTTCTTCAGGCAAATCCGGCAAATTTGTATTCCCAGAACTGAATTTTTCTAAGTAATACTTCTCTATCTCATTCGCCAATTGTACCTGATTGTTTTTTTCAACAATAGCTCCATGGAAAATAATACTTCGATTTTGCCCGGTATCAGTAGCAACAACATACATTCCGCATGCAAGTGCATCCATAACCGCCACTGACATGGCTTCATGAAATGAAGGGAGCACAAAAACGTGCGATTTTGAATATTCTTTTTCAAGTTCTTTTCGCTCTGTCCATCCGAAAAAACGTACACAATTGCTTAAAGATTTTGATTCAACAAATTTCACCATTCTCTTCATTAAAGGCCCATCACCAAAAAGATTGGCTTTAAACGGAACACCACGCAGCATAAGTATTTCCAATGCTTTTAACAGGCCAATCGGATCTTTCTGTTTTACAAAACGTGCAGAAAAAACTATTGTAACTATTTTATATTTTTCGGAATAATTTTCTTTAGTAACAGAATCCCATCCATTGGGAATAATCACATTTTTTTTTGCATTTTGTGCTCCAAGAAACTTGTCAATGTTCGATTTCATTTCAATGGTTTGCACAAAATTCAATTCAGAATTGCTGCAAATTCGTTTTATTTTAAAATATAATAATGCCTGAAAAAACCACATTTCCTTTTTACAAAACCAAGGAATATCGTGCCCATGAGACATTATTACGTAAGGAATCTCTGCATATTTTTTTATTTGCTTTGCGGCCAATCCACCGGGAATTGCAAAGTTGGCGAACACAATATCAAAATCTTTTTTTGTAAAATTTTTCTTAAAAAAGCTAACTGTTTCGTTTGCCCATCGTAGCATTTGCATCGGTCCGGATTGGAATATTTTTTTCCTTCCAGCTTTCACTCTGAAAATTCTAAGCGATTTATTTTCTTCAAAATCTGGTAATCCTAAAAATGCAGACGTTATTACAGTAACATAATGCCCTTTAGCTGCCAACCCTTCCGAAATTTGCCGTGTAATTGCACCTGCTCCTCCACCAAGAGGTGGATATTCGTAATTAAGTACCAGTATTTTCATCTGGACTTAGATTGGCCTTATTTTCTATTACATAAATGGGTCTGTTCTTGGTTTCGTTATATATTTTACCAATGTATTCGCCGATAATCCAAAGCAGAATAAATAAAAAGCCTATCATGATGTAATTTGCAACGGCAAGCCATTCGAGCAATTTATAAAATTGATTGTTGATAAGGTAATTAAGCGCAAGATAAATCATGAAAACAATACCGGAGAAAACGATAAAAATTCCAATCAATAACCCAAGCCTCAATGGAATAAGCGAAAAACTTAAAATACCATTCATACCAAGCCGAGCCATGTTTAAAAAGCTGAATCCAGTTTTTCCAGCACCCCTTGCCGGCCTATCGAAATCAATTATCATAAATTTATGACCAAGCCAAGGCACCATGCCCCGTAAATACCTTGATTTTTCGCGCATTTTATTTAATTCGCATAAAACCTTTTTATTTATCAAACGAAATTCGCCAATACTTCCTCTGATTTTTAAGTCAGAAAAACGATATAAAAGTGAATAATAAATTCGGGCATTTAAGCGTTTAAAAAAGCCCTCTTTGCGAATCCGCCGACGCATATAAACTATGTCAAATCCGCTGTCCCATTGTTTTATCATTTCAGGAATTAGTTCAGGTGGATCCTGAAAATCACAATCCATGGTTATTATAGCATCGCCCGAACAATGGTCAAGACCAGCGGTAAGTGCCGCTTGCTGACCAAAATTACGTGTAAGTTCGATAAATTTTATTCGCTTATCGCTTTGTGCTAGTCTGTATAAAATTTCGGTAGTGCCATCGTTACTTCCATCGTTAACAAATATCATTTCGAAAGTATGGTCCAAGAAACAAGGAAGGTTTTTAATCTGAGAATAAAACAATTCCAGATTTTTTTCTTCATTATAAACAGGAACAATTATGGATATTAATGGCATTATTTTGATGATTTATCAATAATTTTTACAAATATATAAAATTCATTCAATGAAAATAAAAATCAACATAATTGTAAATCCCCGATTCTTGCCTATTTTTGCAAAAAAACACTTTGCGATTCATTTCATATCTCTATTTAAAAATTAAAGGCTGGAAAATTGTTGGCAACATTCCTCCTGAAATAAAAAAAGCCGTTGTTATTGCTGCACCTCATACATCGGGCCTCGATTTTGTTCTTGGTAGGTGTGGATTTTACGTTCTTGGCATTCGGAAAATCCAGTTCTTTATTAAAAAAGAAATGTTTCGTTTTCCTTTAGGTATTCTTATTCGCGCTCTTGGTGCAGTTCCGGTTGACCGTGGCAAAAAAAACAATCTTGTGGATCAGATTACCCAGCATTTTGCAGAAAAAGAAAAATTTTATCTTCTGATTACGCCCGAAGGAACTCGTAAATATACTACAAATTGGAAAAAAGGATTTTATTTGATCGCCATGAAAGCCAACGTTCCGATAGTGGTGAGTTTTATTGATTACGCAAAAAAAGAAGGTGGAATTGGGTTTATTTTATACCCTACTGGCGATTTTGAACAGGACTTCAAAAAAATAACCGATTTCTATAAAACCAAAACAGCACGCTTTCCAAAGGATTTTAATTTATCGGAAATGTATCAAAAGTAGAAAATCTCCAATTCCGAATTAAACCCAAATTCCGCATTAAAAAATCTCTAATGCTTAGCATTAGAAGAGACATAATGCAATTAGTTGAATTTCACAAATATACACTTCGCATTTTTGTGCCAGAATCGATAAAGTAAATGTATTCCAAACAAGAAGAATTTGTCAGGAATATTTACTAAATCGGGATAAACCCAATTAAATCATTAGTTCGCAGACTCCTAATGATTAATTTGGGTTAAAATTAATAATCTAGTAGCCAAATATCTCTTCTAAAGTCAAGTATTTTACTTTTCCGTATTTTTCAAGTGTTTTCTGATCAAGGAGTTTTTTATCTCCCACCACAAGTGTAGTGAATTTTTTACCAATAAGATATTTTTGCTGAAAAGCCTTTAAATCCTTAAATGTCATAGTGCTCACATTGTTGTAAACATCCTTGCGAATGTCATAATCTATTCCAAGTTTCTGTAGCTGCAAATAATTAAAAAGCACTTCACTCCTGTTTATTCTATCTGTACGCATTTTTTCAACAATTGCAGTTTTTGATGCTTCAAAACTTTTCTGCGACTCGGGCATATTGTTTAACAACTCTGTCATTGCGGCCAAAGCATCTCCAAGCTTGTCTGCCTGGGTGCCAATGTATGAAAATATATAATTTGCTTTGTCCTTTCTACGCGCCAGAGAATACCCCGAATAAGCGGAATAAGCAAGCGCTTTTGATTCGCGCAGTTCCTGAAATGCCACAGAATACATTCCACCTCCAAAATATTCGTTGAACAAACTTACATCAGGAATTATGGATTTGTCATAATTCACCGACTTTGACAATGAAATAATTTCAGCTTGTTTCATTTTAAAATCAACCACATACACCAGGTTTTCGCTATTTTCAAGCTGAGGGTAAACTGTTTCGGAAGCAACCGGCATCAAGTTTTCCGGTGTTTTGTGATATTTTGTTAAATCAAGTTTTAATGAATCAGCAGTAAGTGGACCATAATAAAGAATGTTATGTTTGTAGGAATTCAAGCCTTTTATTAGTGAAGTTAATTCTTCAGGTTTTACAGATTGCAACTGCTTTTTACTAAGAATATCAGTAAACGGAGACTTTGCCCCATACATGCCATAATTGTATAATCCGCTCCATAAAATTGTTTCTTGTGAAAGTTTATCATCGGCACGCATTTTAAGTATATCGCTTACCTGATTTTCCCAAACGGCTTTGTCTGGTTTAGGATCAGCGAGAAGCTTTTCAAAAAGTTTTATTCCTTTTTCAAAATTTTCATTCAAGCCATAAAGACTCACATAAACCTGATCATTTGACGAAAACACCTTAAAGGAACATCCAATTTTATACATTTCTTGCTTAAACTGAACAGGAGTCATGTCGCTGGTTCCGAGATAATCGAGAAAATTAACAGCCAGCGGAAGTTTCAGGTTGTTGTTCTTTCCCATATCAAAAACATAGAACAGCTCAAACGACGCATTTTCAATGTTCTTTTTATATAAAAGCGGAATGCCATTTTTGAAAGCATCAATGCTCATATCTTTTGTGTAATCAACAAAAATGGGCTCAATGGGTTTTATTTTAAAATTGATAACACTTTTTACAAAATCTGATTGCGAGTCACGGTTCATACTAACCGGCGTGAGTCCAGGTTTCGATATTTTCTTCACATTCTGTTCTTCGCCAGTACGTTTATAAACTACTGCATAATCATTGTTGAGATATTTATTTGCAAAAGCAACAATATCACTTTTTGTAATTTTTTTAAGACGTTCGATATAATTGCACTCATCACTCCAAGGCGTATTGTCGCTAAATGCATTAACCATCATGCCTACACGGCTGTAGTTGTTTTCCAGCGATGAAATATCTTCTTTTTTTAGGTTGTTAATTATTGCAGTCAGCATCCAGTCAGGGAAATCGCCTTTTTTCAATAAGTCAATCTGTGACATCAACAGATCCTTTACTTGCTCACATTTCTGGCCTTCCTTGGGATAACCATAAAAAACAAGCAAACTAAAATCATCCATTTTTTCGCAATATGCCCCAGCTTCAATTACTTTTTGCTCCTGATTCAAATTGAGATCAACAAGTCCAGCAGTTGAATTGTACAAAACCATACTCAGTAGGCTCAGCGTATCGTAAGTGCTTTTATTCGCATTGCTGAAACGATATCCAAGAAACATATATTCAGCATTCGGGCCAATGGCTTCCTTAACAATTGGCTTAACAATCTCAGGTTCTTTTGTAAAGACGTTTGATTTTAAAGGTTTTGATTCCATCTTCCCAAAACGTTCATCAATAAGGCGGATCACTTCATCAGTATCAAAATCGCCCGACATACAAATGGCAAAATTATTTGGTACATACCGATCGGCAAAATATTTTTTCAGCGATTTAAGTGAAGGATTTTTAAGATGCTCAATGGTTCCAATTGTTGTTTGTGTTCCGTAAGGATGATACTTGAAAAGCGCTGTCATAAGAGAATCCCAGGCTTTTTCATCATCGTTATCTAGACTCATGTTTTTCTCTTCGTACACTGCTTCAAGTTCAGTATGAAAAATACGAAAAACCGGATTGCTGAATCGCTCTGCTTCAATGTTGAGCCAGTTTTCAAGCTGATTAGATGGAATATCATTAATGTAAACGGTTTGGTCATTTGATGTATAAGCATTGGTACCTGTTGCTCCAATGTAACCCATCATTTTGTCGTATTCATTTGCAATGCCAAAGGTGGCGGCCACACCCGAAATGCTGTCGATTTGATGATAAATGTGTTTCCTGATTACGGTATCAGAAAATGAACGGTAAACTTCAAAAAGACTGTCAATTTTGTTCAATTCAACAGATTCTCTTGTAAAATCGGCTGTGCCAAACTTTCCGGTACCTTTAAACATCATGTGTTCGAGATAGTGAGACAAACCGGTATTGTCCGAAGGATCGTTTTTGCTTCCGGTGTTCACGGCAATGGAAGTATAAATGCGTGGCGTTTGTTTGTAAACCGAAAGATATACCTTGAGTCCATTATCAAGTGTGTAAATTCTAACGTTCATAGGATCGTTCGGAACGCTTTGGTAAGTATACGTTTTTTGTGCTTGAACTGCAGTAAATGTGAATAAAAGTAAAATACCAAAAATTAAGTTTTGAATCCTGAAAATACGTGTGTGTTTCATAGTAGATTTTTTAAATACAATGCGCCGGAAATAATATGCAAATTTGACAAAAAGAATTAACAAAGTTTCGATTTTCAGAAAGAAAGATGCATTAATTTTTTTCAAAAATTCGTATATCGAACATGTTTTAAAATACATATATAGTATTACTCAATTCAACCCTGCAAATTGGGAAAAATAAAAAATGTTGAATTGTAAAAACAGGCACTTCAATCTGACACGGATGGCGTTATTTTATTTTCCGCTTGTTGAGTTCGTTCTGATATCGTTTGGCATTTCGGCTGTGTTCGGCAGCTGTTATAGCAAAATTATGATAGCCTGAAAAATCTTCTTTGGCACAAAAATAAATATATTTGTGTTTTTCGTAATCCAACACTTTGTCTATTGTTTTTGAGGAAGGAATACAAATAGGTCCTGGAGGAATACCCGCATATTTGTAGGTATTGTAAGGAGAATCGTATTGAAGGTGTTTGTTAAGAATACGTTTAATTGTAAAATCGCCGATTGCAAATTTCACGGTAGGATCTGCCTGAAGCAACATTCCTTTATGTATGCGGTTAATGTAAACGCCAGCAATAGTCGACATTTCATCTGTTTTGTTGGTTTCTTCCTGAACAATTGACGCTATAATAGAAATTTCAACCGGTTTGAGTCCTGCTTTTTCTGCTTTTGCTTTGCGATCGGCTGTCCAGAAATTCTTATACTCCTTTGCCATTTTTTCAAGAAATTTTTCCGCAGAAGTATTCCAGAATATTTCATAGGTATCGGGAATGAACATGGCTATAAAATTATCCTGAGTAAAGCCGTATTTCTTGGCAGTTTCTTTATCATTCAGACTTTTAATAATGGACAAGGAATCCGCTTCAATCAATTTTGAAATTTTTCCTGCAAATTGTTCTTTTGTTCGGATATTGTTAAAAACCAGCTTTACCGGTTCCTGTTTACCCGAACGCAACATATTAATGAGTTCATTATTATTCATACCGGCAATGATCTTATACTTTCCGGGTTTTACACTGTCCTTATATTTTTTATAATCGGCGAGCCATTCAAACGAATTACGGTTTACAATGTATCCTTTTTCATATAACAAACGGGAAACATCTTCAAAAGTTGAACCTGTTGGAATATAAATATAATCCGATTGGGCTCCTGTTAATGTAACATTGGGTTGATAAATTACAGTATACGCTTTATATCCAGCAAAACCGCCACCTACTATAACAACGGCCAGTAAGGCAATTAAAACTTTTTTTAGAAACGATTTGCTTTTCTTTTTCGCCATTTCAAATTTATTTTTGTATCAACTGATAAAAATATTCATCGAGCCATTTTCCTTTTTGTTTCACCCACTCTTTTTTAGTTCCCGAACGCTTAAATCCAGCTTTTTCAAACAGTGCAATGCTGTTCAGGTTATCGGAAGTGATATTGCAAAAAACCTGATGCAGGCCCAGTATTTCAAAACAATAGGTCAACAAAAGCGCAACAGATTCTTTTGCAAAACCCAAATGTTGGAATTCAGAATCGATAAGAATTCCAATACCAGCGCGCTGATTGGCAGGATCAAAATCAAAAAGATCAATACTTCCAACAACTTTCTGATCATCGTTTTTAGCGATCATCATACGGAGTTGTTTAACTGCAAAAATATCTTGATCTGCGCTTAAAATATATTCCTGCAAGAGGTGTTTTGAAAAAGGTGTAAGGGTGTTACTCAGATACCAGATTGAAGTATCGTTTTCCCATTTATAAAGAATTTCCAGATCTTCCGGTTCGGGTGCTCTGAAAAAAATATTTTTTCCTTTCATAAAAAATCAAATTACAATTTCCCCTTTAAACACGAGAACTGCTGGACCGGTGAGCCAAACATGTTCAAATTTATCTTTAGTTTTTTCAAAATCAACATGAAGCGCTCCACCTCTGGTAATAACATCCATTGAACCTGTATTATTAAATCCATCAAGATAAGCTGCAACCGAGGAAGCAGTAACTCCAGTTCCACACGATAAGGTTTCATCCTCCACTCCACGTTCGTATGTTCTAACATAAAGACCCTGAGGAGTAGCTTTTACAAAATTCACATTTGTTCCTTCGGGGAATTCAGCGCTGTAGCGAATCATGCGGCCAATATTCACAACATCAGTATTTTCGGGGTCATTAACAAATTTCACATAATGCGGTGATCCGGTATTGATTTCATAATGGTCGTTAACCTTGCTGAAAACAGAAACATCAGCCATTTTAAGGCGAATTAACGACTCGTTTTTTCCTGACGAAATAACCTGAGCCTCATGAATGCCATCGCTTGCTGAAAAAATTGCATTTTCATTTATCATACCAAGCGAATGTGCATAAGAAACAATACACCGACCTCCGTTTCCACACATGGAACCTTCTTTTCCGTCGGCATTAAAATACACCATTTCAAAATCATAATCATCATGATTATTGACAAGCATAAGCCCATCGGCACCAATACCAAAACGCCGGTGACATAAATATGAAATCAGTTCCTGCTTTTCGGCATAATTTCTAAAAATCATACTGCGGTTGTCTATCAGGATAAAATCATTTCCTGTTCCATGATATTTGTAAAAGCGAATGATCATTTGCTTAGCTGGCTTATAAGCTGATTGTTTGTTACTGGAGAAAATGGTTTGAATTCATACGTTTTTTCTATCAGGAAAAAAGAGTCCCTGTGTTTCATATATAATGCATTGTTAAAAACTTTAAAACTTACTTTTTCATTCGCATTGATGCCGAACAGAATCACTTTATTCTTACCTGTTTTATAGCCCTTATAATTTACAGGCGATTTCCAGAATTCGACACTCAGTATATTGCTAGCTGACTCAGAACTTCCATTTTCAATAATAAGTGAATCGGCTTTACTGATATTGCTGTTTTCGAGCTTATCCAGACCGGGCACATTACAAGTTAAGACAAAAAGCAATTTATCCTTTTTAACTGCAATGCCTTGTTCAGGTTTAACAGGATCAACGAAATCAACATTTCGCTGTGATTTAAAAAAAGAGTCAATTTTTATTGAGTCGGGAAGCTTTCCATTAAAACTTGCCAGAAACTCATCCAATGCTGCAGCATCATAAAAATCAATACTTGTGGAGTCGAAATAACTTGAATCGGGATTTGGCTTTCCTGTTTTAATTTTATTGCTGGAATTATTTTTTAGTGAAACAACATCTATTTTTTTGGTATTAGAAGTATCATCATCAGCTGATTTTTTAAATAAATCAGAAAAGTAGGATTTAATGTTTTTGAAAATATGAATTTCACCAAAAGGATTATTACCTGTCCACCAAAGAATACTAATAGAAATTAAAACGCCTACCAATACGCCAAACAACACATACCCGAATTTACCTTTACTGCGTTTCATATTTTGAAAACAAATGACAAGTTGACAGAAGCCTGAAAAAAATTCAGTTCTATTTATTTTGCAAAGGTAAATAAACACTTATTGAAAATCATTTTTTGCTTAACATTTTTTAACAATGTTAATAACAATAAGCGTTTTGGCTATTCGTTTTAGCAAAAGCAAAGCAAAAACATGATTTTTTCCTCACTTTGCAGGCATAAAATTTGATGAAAAAGAACCTAAAAATTTTTAAACTATTAGACTTATGAAAACAAAAAAATTCTTAAGTATTTTCCTTATCGGATTTGCCGGTGGTATTTTTGCCCTGGCCTCAATGTATGTTGTTTCTAAAGCAACATCAAAAAGGACTAAAATTCAGCCTGAAATTCCTGTACAATTTACAAATTTCAAGACCGCTAGCTTGCCCGGATCTGTTAATTTCACAACAGCAGCAGCTTTATCGGTACACGGCGTGGTACACATCAAAACGGAGTATGAAAAAAAGAATTCAACTTACGATGATTTTTTCAGTGGAGTTGATCCCTGGGGTCTTTTCGGCAACAGTGGCAAAGGGACTTATGCACCTATTAAGGCAAGTGGTTCGGGCGTAATTATTTCTGACGATGGATATATTGCCACAAACAACCACGTAGTTCAGGATGCAAGCAGTATTGAAGTTACCTTAAACGACAACCGCACTTATGATGCAGAAATAATTGGCACTGATCCTTCCACTGATCTGGCACTTATAAAAATCAGCGAAAAGGATCTTCCATACCTTGCTTATGGTAATTCCGACAGTGTTAAAGTAGGAGAATGGGTTATGGCTGTTGGAAATCCTTTCAACCTTACCTCCACAGTTACTGCAGGAATTATCAGCGCCAAAGCCAGAAATATTAATATTCTTGGAAAAAACTCGTCAATTGAATCATTCTTACAAACTGATGCTGCTGTAAACCCAGGCAACAGCGGTGGAGCATTGGTAAACCTCGACGGACAATTGATTGGAATTAATGCAGCAATTGCATCCAATACTGGCTCATACACTGGCTATTCTTTTGCAATTCCTGTAAATATCGTAAAAAAAGTTATGGACGATTTGTTGCAATATGGTAAGGTTCAACGTGCTTATTTGGGAGTAACTTTTGAAGAAATCGACAGCAAATATGCAAAAGAAAAGAAACTCGAAAAAGTTAAAGGAATTTATATAACAGCAATAGCCGATGGCGGATCAGCCGAAGATGCAGGAATAAAAGTTGGAGATGTGGTTACCAAAATAGGAAATACTGAAATAAATTCATCGGGAGAACTTCAGGAAGCCGTTGCAATTCACCGCCCTGGCGACAAGGTATTTGTAACTTACATCAGGGATGGCGCAGAAAAAGAAGCAAAAGTTACGCTTAAAAACATCAGCGGGACCACTGACATTGTAAAAAAAGGTGATGCTTCGTCCGGATTTACTTTACTGGGTGCGTCTTTTGAACCGGCAACCAAGGATGAACTTAAAAAACTGGGACTCGATTATGGGTTAAAAGTGGCTACTCTCGAAACAGGATTGCTTAAAAATGCAGGTGTAAAAGAAGGTTTCATCATTACTTCAGTTGATAAAAAAGCGATAAAAACATCCGACGATTTGAAAACCGCCATTGCTAGCAAAAAAGGCGGAGTGCTTATTGAAGGGTATTATCCGAGCGGAGTAAGAGCCTATTATGGATTTGGAATGTAAATTAAATCCAAATTCTGCATTAAAAAACCTCTAATGCGTAGCGTTAGGAGAAAAATAGTGTAATTAGTTGAATTTCATAAATATACACTGCACATTTTTGTTCCAGAATCGATAAAGTAAATGTATTCCAAACAAGAAGAATTTGTTAGGAACATTTACTAAATCGGGATAAACCCAATTAAATCATTAGTTCGCAGACTACTAATGATTAATTTGGATTAAATATGATCACTGATAATCAAACGGATACAACATCAAATACGAATTATGGAAAATAAAACGCATTATTCTTTTCAGATTCGGAAAAAAGGTGTATCTTTGCAACACCTAAGTTATTTTTGTAACTACTTGATTTTGAGATAATTAACAATTGAAGGACATATAAATGAGACAACTCAAAATATCAAAATCGATCACTAACCGCGAAACCGCTTCCCTAGATAAATATTTATCCGAAATTGGTCGTGAAGAGTTGATTACAGCTGAAGAAGAAGTTCTTTTAGCTCAAAGAATTAAAGCAGGTGACGAAAAAGCACTTGAAAAATTAACCAAAGCAAATCTTCGATTTGTAGTTTCTGTTGCCAAGCAATACCAGAATCAGGGACTAAGTTTGCCTGACCTTATTAATGAAGGTAATTTAGGCCTTATTAAAGCTGCACAGCGATTTGACGAAACCCGTGGATTTAAATTTATTTCCTATGCAGTTTGGTGGATTCGCCAGTCGATATTACAGGCACTTGCCGAACAATCCCGAATTATACGTTTACCGCTGAATCAGGTTGGTTCGCTGAATAAAATTTCGAAAGAAGCATCGCGTTTAGAACAGCTTTACGAAAGAGCACCTTCATCTGATGAAATTGCTGATGCACTTGAACTTCCTGAAGAAAAAGTTGCTGAAGCAATGAAAATTTCAACACGACACGTATCAGTTGATGCTCCTTTGCTGCAAGGTGAAGATATTTCGTTCCTTGACATTTATGTAAACCACGATTCTCCGGATGCCGACAGCGGACTGATGCACGAATCACTGGCGCGTGAAATTCAACGCTCACTTTCAACCCTAACTGAAAAAGAACGTGATGTTATTAATCTCTATTTCGGAATAGGATTATCTCATGGATTAACTCTTGACGAAATCGCAATCCGTTTTGACCTTACCCGCGAACGCGTTCGTCAGATTAAAGAAAAGGCCATCAGACGTCTCAAACATACTTCTAGAAGCAAACTTCTGAAAGCATATCTGGGTCGGTAGAAATACCCATTTTAGTTAAAAAGTTCTAATATATTTACTATTAGAACTTTTTTGTTTTATTTTTGTTCCTATTATTCAATATATACAAATGAATCAGGAAAAAACCATCAGTATTTTAGCGGCTGAAGATAATTTTGTAAATCAAAAATTACTAGAAAAGATTTTTTCTATTCCAGGTTGGAATATTACCATTGTTTCTGATGGCAAGCGCGCAATTGAAGAAGCTGTAAAAATAAATTTTGATGCCATTCTGATGGACATCCGCATGCCTGATATCGATGGCTTTGAAGCTACAACCAAAATTAGGGAATTTAACAAAACAGTTCCAATAATTGCAGTTACAGCAAATGCAATAATCGGATTCCGCGATTTATGTATAAATGCAGGAATGAACGATTTTATAACCAAACCATTCCGCAAAGAAGAATTGTTCGAAATCATTGAACAACAAATAAAATTCAAAGTCGTTTGAGTATTACTCAAAATTCTTTTCAAAATCGCTCATATCAGCAAAAGGAAACTTTTCTTTTACCTTTTTAACAAACGCACTATTCTTTCGCAAAAATCGCCTATGCTCTTCTGATTCTGGCCAGAATGGTTTATGATTTGACGCTGATATTAGAACTTCTATTTCATCGCATAACTCTTTGGCTGTTGCATCGAAATATTTTTCTCTGAATTTTGTCCAGATATAATCAATTGCCTGTTCGTTGGGATGAAGCATATCTGATTTATAGAAACGATAGTCGCGCAAATCGTCTATTAATAATTCGTATGCCGGAAAATAAGTGTATTTATCCGACTTTTCAATTAGCTTTTGAATTGCCACAAACAGTATGGATTTACTGAGCTGATTGTCTTCTGCGCCTTCACTCCAGTGGCGGACAGGACTTATCGTAAAAATCAATTTCGCATTAGGATTTTTTTTGTGAAGTAACATCAATGTCTTTTCAAATGACTGAACAATTTCATCTACAGTTAGAAACTTTCTTTTAAAATCATTACTAGGCAATTTATGACAATTTGCGACAATTTTATCAACTTTAATATGATGATAAACAATAGCTGTACCCAAAGTTACAAATATAAAATCTGATTTTAACAACATTTCAGAAGCAGCTACAATCTCTGAATTTATTTTCCATAAACACTTTTCCGCACTTATATCGTTAAATCTGCTATGGTGTTCAAGGCTAAACCACATATTATTTTTGCTAATTAAATCAGATTGGGAATAATGTCTATTCAAAAGCAAGTTGTTCAGACAATTTGAAATAGAAATTGGATTGTAAATTATACCCGATGGATTCATACATAAATTGAACTTTCTATCAATCAATTTATTTCCTATGTTCTCAGCAAAACAAGAACCTATAAAAAAAAGATTCGATTCAGCGGAGATTTTCCTTGAAGATATTTCTGGTAAAACTTCAGTACGAAATGATTTCATGCATTAAAATTAATTAATGCAAATATATTAAATTCCCAGTTCAATCTGCACCTGTCCTATCCAGTTTGCTTTTGGTTGTGGTAATTTGAGCGCATTTTTGTAGGAAATATTGGCCTGAAGTTTTATCCTATGCTCTTTTATATACTTGGATACGCCAATTGTATAATATTCTGTTTTCACTTCTTTTGAACTGATACTGCTTGAAGGGTTCACAACCGAGTACCTGCCAGCAACTTCATAATTATTTTTAAAGAGATAGCTTGCTTGTGAGAAAAAACCGTTTCCTGTATAAATATACAATTGTGATGAGTCAACCACTGAAAAAGTCATTGGGTTATCACAATTACGCATAAGGTATTCCGAAGCAACGGAAACACCTTTGTATTTAAACAATGCATCCACAAAAACCGATTCAATATTTTTAGGATTGGTTATTTCAAAACCATATTGCCCTGAAGACTTATGTGCATGTATATTATAACTGTAGGTTGCAGCCAGAGAAATTTTGGGACTTGGTTCGCGCTTAAGATCACCTTCCGAATAATCCCCTTTATCCGTAAAGCTGCCCAAGGGCAAAACCTCAATTCTCCCTGTGTATGCAAGTCCATCGCCTGAGTAAGAATCATTTCTGCCATCGCCACTGGAAATAGCTCCCTTAATATTTAGAACTGCTGTATTTATTGGGACTGAATAATATGCAAATAGCCCAAAATCCCTGTCAATGTTAAAGAGGTTGTTTGCATTAGATCTGTCGATAAATTGCAATTGCCCCGACGAAGTAACCCTTTGCCTGTTTCCTGGAAGTTTTCCCTGACCAAAACCCATATAAAACTTGCTGTTGAAACGATAATATATCATTGCATCTCTCAAAATATTAGGAAAATGTGTTTTATCCCAATCCTGATCGTACCTTGTAAAAGCAAGCTGAATAGTATAGGAAAGATTCGTAGACAAAACAAAACCATCAAAGCGAAGACGCATGCGCTTAACCAAAGCTTCAATTTCAGTTACAGTAAAATCATCATTCGAAGCTGTTATAAAACCAATACGATTTTGCAATCTAAAACGGATATTCATACTGAATTGTTTACCGGGCGCATCAAAGCCAACACCATTTTCAAAATGAATCATTGCATGCTCGTCCGACTCATCCTGAGCGAAACAATTTTGAGTTAAAAACTGTCCACATAAAAAAGTCAAAATACCAACAAGAGCAAAAAATAATTTCTTCATAATAATTTGATACTATTGAATTCATCAAAAAAAATACACCAATTAATTTTGTTCAAAGAAAATGATTTTTTTTTGAGGGAATATTAAGTAAATATTAAGTATTTTGCACAAATATTAATTTAAAATCAAGAATCATGTCATCGACAAAATATATCTTTGTTACAGGTGGTGTTACATCCTCGCTGGGAAAAGGTATTATCTCCGCTTCGCTTGCCAAATTACTTCAGGCAAGAGGTTATTCTGTAACAATACAGAAACTTGATCCATATATCAATATAGATCCTGGAACGTTAAACCCATATGAACATGGGGAATGTTACGTAACTGAAGATGGTGCGGAAACAGATCTTGATCTGGGACATTATGAAAGGTTTTTAAATGCCCCCACTTCTCAGGCAAACAATATTACAACCGGAAGAATTTATCAGGCAGTTATTGATAAAGAACGAAGAGGTGATTACTTAGGAGAAACAGTTCAGGTTATTCCTCACATCACTGATGAAATTAAGTACAGAATTAAACTTCTAGGTAACGATGGCAACTTTGATTTCGTTATAACCGAAATAGGTGGTACTGTTGGGGATATTGAATCGCTACCTTACATTGAGGCCGTTCGCCAGATGCGCTGGGAATTGGGAAGCAAATGCCTTGTTGTTCATTTAACGCTGGTACCATACCTTTCAGCAGCCGGAGAATTAAAAACAAAGCCAACACAGCATTCTGTAAAAATGCTGCTGGAACTGGGAGTTCAGCCAGATATTCTGGTTTGTAGATGCGAAAAACATCTGAACGACAATTTGAAAAACAAAATAGCACTTTTCTGCAACGTGGAACCATCGTCGGTTATTGAATCTATCGACACTGACACCATATACAGGGTGCCCTTACTTATGCACGAACAATACCTTGACAATGTTGTGCTCACAAAAATGAAAATGCCTCTTCTTCAGGAACCGGATATGGCAACTTGGACAGATTTTCTTTTCAAACTTGGAAATCCCGTTAACGAAGTCACCATTGGACTTATAGGGAAATACGTTGAACTTAAGGACGCTTACAAATCAATAAGTGAAGCTTTTATTCATGCTGGAGCGACACATCAGTGCAAAGTGAATGTTAAAATGCTTCATTCGGAAGAAATTTTCGAAGACAATGCTGCTGAAAAACTTGCAGGGCTTAATGGAATTTTAGTAGCTCCTGGTTTTGGAGAGCGAGGAATTGAAGGAAAAATTACATCTATTCGTTTTGCACGCGAAAACAATATTCCTTTTTTAGGAATTTGCCTCGGTATGCAATGTGCTGTTATTGAATTTGCGCGAAATGTTCTGGGATTAAAAGATGCTCATTCTACCGAGATGAATCCCCGCACAAGCAATCCGGTAATTGATATCATGGAAGCACAAAAGAAAATTTCGTGCAAAGGTGGCACTATGAGGCTTGGAGCATATCCTTGCACTGTTTCGGAAGGAACCAACGCTTTTGATGTTTACCAAAACATAAATATTATCGAAAGACACAGACACCGCTATGAATTCAACAACAAATACTTAGAGCCTTTTGAAAAAGCCGGTATGCATCCTTCAGGAATAAACCCCAAGGATTGTCTTGTGGAAATAATGGAAATTCCTGAACACCCATGGTTTGTAGGCGTTCAGTTCCACCCGGAATACAAAAGTACTGTTGCTTCACCTCACCCACTTTTCAAAGGCTTTGTTAAAGCCGCTATCGCAAATAAAAACAAAGAAGCTTAACAGAAACATTCCAAAATTTATCTCTTAATAATGGAGGGCATTTAGTATATTTGCCCTCCAAAACTTTTTATACATGAACAGAAATACAATTTACGGTCTTTTATTGATTTTCGGAATTCTTATCGCATTCAGCATGTTTAACGCTCCTTCTAAAGAAGAAATAAGAGCAAAAAGAGAAAAGGATTCAATAGTTGTTGCACAAAAGCAAGAAAAAATTGCTGATTCAATTAAACGTGTAGCTAAAGCAGATACACTGAGTAGTAAAGATTCCACTAAAGCGAATACCGTTTCGGCTAAAAAAGATACTGTTAAACAAACTCAAAAAGTTATTGATGCAGGCGTTTTCAGCAAGGCAACCAACGGCGACAAAAAATTTACGATAATCGAAAATGAATTGATCAGGTTTAAATTCTCAAACTTGGGTGGGCGTTTATATTCTGTACAGTTAAAGAATTTTAAAACTTTCGACGCTAAACCTGTGATACTTTTTGACGGAGATTCAACTAGGTTTTCTCTTAATTTTTATTCAGAAAACAGAAATATTTCAACAGGCAAGCTTTATTTTGAACCATTTTTCTATGACACAAAATACAACGGCAAGGACAGTATTTCAATAACAGGACAGGATTCTGTTAGATTCGGAATGCGTTTGTATCCTGACTCGGCATCCAACCCAGACCGCAAAAAGTATATTGAATATTTATACACCATAAAAGGTGATAATTACATGATGCGCCTCGACTTGAATTTTAAAGAAATGGGCGATGTTCTGGCGGCAAACTCAAACAAGGTGGGTCTCGACTGGCAGGCTGACATCAGACCTCAGGAGAAAGGCAGCGAGAACGAAAAAATTTCTACCACTGTATATTATAAATTTATTCAGGAAGATGTTGATTACCTGTCGGAATCAAAAGACGACAACAAAAATCTCGACACAAAAGTGCAATGGATCAGTTTCAAACAGCAGTTTTTTTCATCTGCATTAATCGCCGACAAAGGTTTTGCAAACGCAAAAATTACTACATTGAAAAGTGATTCGTTAAAAGTGGTAAAACACCTTGCAGCTGACATAACTATTCCTTTCGATAATACACAATCATTTGCGATGCGTTGGTATTTTGGCCCGAATCATTTCCGAACGCTAAAAACATATCATCTGGATTTGGAACGACAGATTCCTTTGGGCTGGAGTTTTTTCCTGTTCCGCTGGATCAATACAGGTGCGGTTATTCCAGTGTTTAATTGGCTTCAAAGTTTTGGTATGAATTACGGAATTATAATTCTTATACTTACCCTTTTATTAAAAATCGTTCTCTTCCCTATTGCCTACAAAACTTATATTTCTTCAGCTAAAATGCGTGTACTCAAACCAGAAATTGATGAAATAAACGCAAAAATTCCAAAAGAAAAAACCATGGAAAGGCAACAGGCTACAATGAGTCTGTATAAGAAGGCCGGGGTGAATCCCCTTTCCGGATGTATTCCGCTCCTGCTGCAAATGCCAATTTTGATTGCATTGTACCGGTTTTTCCCAGCATCAATTGAACTCCGACAGCAAAGCTTTTTATGGGCAAGTGACCTCTCGACATACGATTCAATATATAATCTTGGATTTACCATTCCGTTCTATGGTGATCACGTGAGTTTATTTACGCTTTTAATGACGGTGTCAACCATTATCTATACTAAGGTGAACAATCAGCTTATGGGTGCAGGTCAGCAGCAAATGCCGGGCATGAAATTCATGATGTACTTTATGCCTGTTATGTTCCTTGGCTTCTTTAATAATTTTGCAGCAGGATTGAGTTATTACTATTTCCTTGCAAACATGCTTACTTTCTTACAGATGTATATCATCCGTAAAGTAATTAATGAAGATAAGATTCATGCTAAAATTCAGGAAAATAAAAAGAGACCTGCAGGCAACAAGAAATCTGGTTTCCAGAAAAGACTTGAAGATATGGCAAAAAAAAGAGGTTATAATGCCCCTAAGAAATAAGGAAATTTCCTGATCTAATTAAAAAACCTGCCCAACTATTGAGCAGGTTTTTTTTTTACCTATTACATAAATCATTAAGGTATTGCAATAAAAAACCATGATTTGTCGTTTAGATGAATCAATCAGAAAAAAAAGATATGAATAATTTTAAGCAAATAATTATACATTTGTTCGTTAAGCAAAAACAAGAGATAAAACATTTACTTCATTCAGCTCACTATAGCATTTCAGCTCACAGGTTTTAGTTTTAAAAAAGAAGAAAATGATTCAAAAAAAAATCAGTATTCTCATAATCTTATTACTCGCCAGTTATATGGGATTTTCGCAGACAAAGCATACAATTAGTGGCTACGTTCGTGAATCAGGGTCTCAAGAGTTATTAATCGGGGTGAATATTTATTCTCCTAAATTAAAAGTTGGAACTTCATCCAATACTTTTGGGTTTTATTCCATAACATTACCGGATGACAGTATGGATATTGTTTATTCGTATGTTGGTTACCAAACTCAAATGAAAAAAATAAGCCTCGACAAAGATATTTCAATAAACATTGAACTTTCGTCGTCTGTTAATTTATCTGAAGTAGTTATTTCTGCTGAAAGGCAGGAAAAAATTTCAGAATCTACCAAAATGAGTACTATTGATATACCGATAATGCAAATAAAAAACATTCCGAGTTTATTGGGCGAAAAAGATGTTTTTAAGGTTCTGCAGTTGATGCCCGGTGTACAGAAAGGATCTGAAGGCAACAGTGGAATATACGTAAGAGGAGGCGGACCCGACCAAAACTTAATTATACTCGATGATGCCACTGTGTACAATGCAAACCATTTATTCGGTTTTTTTTCCGTGTTTAATGGCGACGCCCTTAAAAGTGTTGAATTGACCAAAGGAGGCTTTCCTGCCCGTTACGGAGGGCGACTGTCGTCGGTTATTGACATGAACATGAAAGAGGGGAATAAGGAAAAATTAACCGGAGAAGCAGGTATCGGGCTTATTTCATCGCGTCTTACTCTGGAAGGACCTATTATTAAAAACAAATCATCATTTATTGTTTCAGGAAGGCGTACCTATATTGATATGCTTATTCGTCCGTTTTTAAATGCCGAAAATGGCATTGCAGGATATTATTTTTACGATTTTAATGCCAAAGCAAACTATGATTTTGGCGATAAGGACAAGATCTATCTAAGTGGTTATTTTGGACGTGACAAGTTTGGCATTAAGCAAATCAATGATAATTATTCTATGGAAAGTGGGCTCTTTTGGCAAAATGCCACTTCAACTGCAAGATGGAACCATCTTATCAATAATAAATTATTCCTGAACACATCGTTAATTTTCAGCGATTACACCTTAAGTATAAAATCAAATGAAAAATACGGTAACGACAAATACGAATTGCTTTATAAATCAGGGATACAGGATATAGGAATCAAGTCAGACTTTTATTACGCCAAAAATCCAAATCATTTGTTTCGATTTGGAGGTATTGTATATCACCACCATTTCACACCCAGTGCTTTTGTGATTAAGGACTCGTACAATAATCTTGCTGAAAACAAAGCAAAATACATCAACTCTATTGAATCGGGAATTTATATTGAAGACGAAGTAAAAATAAACGCAAGGATTAAAGTAAACGCAGGGTTGCGGATATCAGATTTGTATAGCGAAAAGAAAAACTATATTAATCCCGAACCCCGCTTTTCAGGAAACTACAAACTGAGCGACAATTTATCATTCAAACTTTCCTATGCGATTATGAATCAATATATCCACTTGCTTTCAAACACTGGTATCGGACTTCCAACAGATTTATGGGTTCCAGCGACAAACAAAACCAAGCCCCAGCAATCCCAACAAATTGCAGGAGGTTTTGCCAGAGATTTTATACCTCAAAATTTCACACTTAGCATTGAAGGTTATTACAAAGCATCAAAAAACATTATATCATATAAAGAAGGAGCAAGTTTTTTAGGTATTGACGATCCTTCAAACGGCGATATTATTTCGTGGGAAGACAATATTACGTCTGGAAAGAGCTGGTCGTATGGCGGAGAGTTTTTGCTTCAGCGCAAAACAGGAAAATTATCGGGCTGGATTGGTTATACTTTGTCATGGACAAAACTCCAGTTCGACGAACTCAATTCCGGGAAAGAATTCTGGGCTAAATACGACAGAAGGCATGACATTTCTGTTGTTATTATTTACAAACCCAAAAAGAATATTACCCTTTCAGCAACATGGGTTTATGGTACAGGCAATGCAATCAGTTTGCCACTAGGAGAACAACCTATTGCTACTCATGATTTGATCCAAAACAATCCCAATGAAAGCAATCCTTATGTCAATGATTACTTACCTACACTTCCTTATTATGGCGAAAAAAACAGTTTCAGGATGAAAGCATACCACCGAGCCGATATCGGAATTCAATTTCATAAAACCCACAAATGGGGCGAACGCACTTTTGAGCTTGGCTTTTACAACCTCTATAACCGAAAAAATCCATTCTTTTATTTCTCAAGAGATGAAATAATACCGGGCACCAACAAATATGACCGTAAGCTCAAACAAGTTTCTATTTTCCCAATCATCCCTTCGGTAAGCTGGACATTTAAATTCTAAAAAAAATGAAAACTCTATATTTTATCCTGACCCTTGCTATTATAACCTTCACTTCGTGCGAACAAATGATTTCGGATGTGGAAATACCTGAAAATATTACTAAACAAAAGCTGGTAATAATATCATATGTCTCTCCGGAAGACAGTATTATTAAAGTCAAACTTTACCAATCTGTCGCCTATTTCAATAATTCCGGAATTAACACAGAAGATTTTCTTGTTACAGATGGCACAATAATACTTTCCGATGGGACTAATACCAAGCAGTTCTATTATGATAACACAACCAGACAATACAGTTGCACCGACAATAGTTTTAAAGTGCAAGGAGGAGTTGAATACACTATTGACGTTAGCACACCTGATGGAAAAACCAACAGTGCCAAATGCAATGTAATTTCCTATAAAGTTGGCGATTTTTCTATTGAAATTTTTGACTCAATTGTTGATGGGGAATATTCTTACGGACAAACAGAATATATTTTAGATATTACAATACCGGATATTCCCAATCAGAAAAACTATTATCGTTTGTTGGCATATAATTCGGAAGATACGACTAACTTTTATCCTTCGCTTGACGAATTTGTTACCGACGAACACCTTGATGGGCAAAATATAAAAATCAGAGTCCATACGTATCAAATGGACACCACAAAAGTACTCGATGTTTATTTACTGACATGCGACCAAGCCTACTACGAATATCATCAGTCGGTATGGTACAATAACGGTGAATCGCCATTTACCGAACCATCGCCTATTTATTCAAACACCGAAAATGGAATGGGCGTTTTTTGCAGTTATCGCTGGATTAAGAAAACCTTGATGCTAAAATAGGGTATTCATATCCAAATAACTCAGCCAAGTATAACACATCGCTATTTTTTCTGTCTTCTGGCTTTCTTTAAAGGAACCAATCCTTCGTTACCACTGTCGAGGGCAAGTTTCCAATTTCCGGCAGCATCTTTTTTCCATATTGAAACATAGGTTCCTGATGAGCGGATTGGATTTCCTTTAGGGCCAGTGCCAGACAGTTCATACACGCCATAGGTATATCCCAGTTCGCCTGATTTTGCAACGTAAGCATCTGATGGTTTCCATTGCATGCTCATATTTGAAGTTTTTTTATTGCTTAAAAGTTTTACAACAGAATCCTTACCAACTATGGGATTATGTTTTGGGCGAAGCAATACACCATCATCACTAATGTAATTGATAAAAGCATCATTGATTCCATTTTTCACGCTGTAAGCAGAAAAAGCACTGTCGATGCGCATCAATTCTAGCGCGCTTTTTGAAGAATCAACTGCAATCAGAGGCTTATTTTCATTGGTGCTGATTGTTGTGTCTTTTTTTCTTTTGCTGCCACAGGATAAAATTGCTGTTAGTGTAAAAATTGCAATTCCAACCTGAATTATTTTCCTATTCGTTGCCATGACAATTTTTGAATTTTTTTCCGCTTCCGCATGGGCAAGGGTCGTTACGACCAACTTTTTTCTCAACACGAACAGGTTCAGCTCTCCTTTCCTGAGGCTGGCTTCCGCCTCCTGAAGCCACATCTGTTCTGCCTGTTTGTAGCTTGCTCATGTCAGTACGCTCAGGTACTTTAGCTTCCTGAACATTCTCTGAATCGTTCAATGGAATGTTCCCTTTAAACAAGAATGAAATTATGTCCTTGTTTACTTTCTGAATCATTTGCTTAAACAGTTCGAAAGATTCAAATTTATAAATAAGTAAAGGGTCTTTTTGTTCATAGGTTGCATTCTGCACGGATTGCTTCAAATCGTCAAGTTCGCGAAGATGTTCTTTCCATTCATCATCGATAATAGCAAGGGAAAGACCTTTTTCAATAGCTATAGTAATCTCTCTACCTTTACTATCATAAGTTTTGCGGATATTTGCAAGCACCTGCATGGTTTTTAAGCCGTCAGTTATAGGTACCGCAATGTTTTCATATTTATTTAAATGGTTTTCGAATATATCCTTGATAATAGGGAATACTTTTTCACTGGTATATTCTGTTTTTTCTTTATAGCCCTTAGAAATCAATTCATACAAATTGTCGGAAATTTCTTCCGTTTTAAGATAAAAGAAATCTTTTTCATCCACATTGGGTTCAATACCAAACACCTTAATCATTTCAAGGGTGAATCCTTCGTAATCACGCAGTTCCTGATATTCGTTTACAATGTTTTCGGCAACATCGTACATCATATTTGCAATGTCGATAGACAAGCGGTCGCCATAAAGTGCATGACGGCGCTTGGTGTAAATAACATCACGCTGAGAGTTCATAACGTCATCGTATTCGAGCAAACGTTTACGAACGCCAAAGTTGTTTTCTTCCACTTTTTTCTGAGCACGCTCAATAGCCTTGGTAATCATGGAATGCTGGATCATTTCGCCATCCTTTAAACCCATACGATCCATAAGGCTGGCAATACGATCAGAGCCAAACAAGCGCATTAAATCATCTTCTAGTGAAACGAAAAATTGCGAAGAACCGGGGTCACCCTGCCTACCTGAACGTCCGCGCAACTGACGGTCAACACGACGCGATTCGTGGCGTTCTGTTCCAATAATAGCAAGTCCGCCTGCTTCAGGAACTCCAAATCCCAACTTAATATCCGTACCACGACCGGCCATATTTGTTGCAATAGTAACCGTTCCGGGTTTACCGGCTTCAAGAACAATTTCTGCTTCACGCTGATGCAATTTTGCATTCAATACATTGTGTTTGACATTACGTAATTTCAGCATCTTGCTGAGCAATTCAGAAATCTCTACAGAAGTTGTACCAACAAGAACAGGGCGTTTTGCCTCAACAAGAGTTTGAATTTCGGCAATTACTGCGTTATATTTCTCACGTTTGGTTTTGTAAATAAGATCCTGCATATCCTTACGGATTACCTTACGATTTGTAGGAATTACCACCACATCCAGTTTGTAGATATCCCAGAATTCACCGGCTTCAGTTTCCGCAGTACCCGTCATACCTGCAAGTTTGGTGTACATCCGGAAATAATTCTGTAAAGTAATTGTTGCATATGTTTGAGTTGCAGCTTCAATTTTCACGTTTTCCTTTGCTTCAATCGCCTGATGCAAACCTTCGGAATATCTACGACCTTCGAGAATACGGCCTGTCTGTTCGTCAACAATCTTAATTTTATTGTCCATTACCACATATTCCACATCATTTTCGAAAAGTGCATACGCTTTAAGCAATTGGTTTACGGTGTGAATACGGTCTGATTTTATCGAGAAATCCTGAAGCATCTCGCTCTTTTTGGCAATTTTATCCTGAGGAGAAAGACTTGATTTTTCCATTTCGGCAATGCCTGCACCTATATCGGGCATGATAAAGAACTTTGAGTCATCAGTAAATGAAGTAATATAGTCGATTCCTTTGTCGGTAAGCTCAATGGTATTGTTTTTTTCTTCTATAACAAAATAAAGTTCATCAGTAACAACATGCATATTTTTATTTTGCTCAGCCATATAAAAATTTTCTGTTTTCTGCATCATGGCTTTCATTCCCGACTCGCTTAAAAACTTTATGAGGGCTTTATTTTTAGGCAATCCTTTAAAAGAACGCAATAACAAAAGTGAACCTTTTTTTTCATTTTCAGGTTTTGAAGTGTCAGAAAGCAGGCTCTTGGACTCAGCAAGAATAGTTGTTACCAGTTGTCTTTGTGCCTGATAAACTTTTTCAACCATAGGTTTCAAACCAAAGTATTCTTGTTTGTCGCCTTTGGGAGTAGGTCCGGAAATAATAAGTGGCGTACGAGCATCATCAATTAAAACCGAGTCAACCTCATCAACAATGGCATAATTGTGAGGTCGCTGCACGAGTTCTTCTATGCTACGCGACATATTATCACGAAGGTAATCAAACCCAAATTCATTATTGGTTCCAAAAGTAATATCAGCAAGGTAAGCATTGCGGCGTGCATCAGAATTGGGTTCATGCTTGTCGATACAATCTACTTTTAAGCCATGAAATTCGTATAATACACCCATCCATTCGGAGTCGCGTCGGGCAAGATAGTCGTTTACAGTAACAATATGAACGCCTTTTCCGGTAAGCGCATTCAGATACACAGGAAGGGTTGCAACAAGTGTTTTCCCTTCCCCAGTAGCCATTTCGGCAATTTTTCCCTGATGCAGTATGATACCACCAATTAGCTGAGTATCGTAATGAACCATATCCCAGGTAACAGTATTTCCTCCAGCGATCCAACTGTTATGAAATAAAGCTTTATCTCCTTTAATTTCAACATGAGGCTTTGTTGCAGCCATATCGCGATCCATTTGAGAAGCTGTAACTTCCACTATTGTGTTTTCCTTGAAACGTAGAGCCGTTTCCTTCATAACAGCAAATGCTTCAGGAAGAATATCTTTAAGCGCTTCTTCTGATTTTATCTTAGATTCCTTAGTAAGTCGGTCAATAGAGCGATAGATATCTTCTTTTTCTTCATTTTCAATTTCATAATCGTTTTCGAGGCGTGATTTCAACCCGCTGATTTCATTTTCCTCCACAGCCACAAAGTCGGCAATGTGTTGTTTAAATTCGGCAGTTTTAGCCCGCAATTCATCATTGCTAAGGTTTTTAATAATTTGATATGCTTCAAAAATTTTATCCGCCAGAGGAGTAACTTCTTTCATATCTCTGTCGGCTTTACTTCCGAACAATTTTTTCAATGATGACAGCATTGTTTAATCTTTTAATTTGTACAATTGACAAAGGTAAATAAATTGGGTTTAAATAGCAGAAAAATCAGGTTAACAATTTTGCGACCAATGAAAAAAAATGTCAACAATGATGCTTTTCCGGAAAAATCACATTCTTTTACTGACTATTCGTCAGTTATTATACAAAGCAAAAAAAAAGCTTTCGTTTCCGAAAGCTCAATGGGTTATTAATACTCATCTTCGTGGAAGAAAAAATCTTCTTTTGTGGGATAATCAGGCCAGATGTCTTCAATGCTTTCATAAACATCACCTTCATCCTCGATTTCCTGCAAATTTTCAATGACTTCTAGTGGTGCTCCTGATCTAATCGCAAAATCGATCAATTCATCTTTGGTAGCAGGCCAGGGTGCATCTTCTAATTTTGAGGCTAATTCGAGAGTCCAATACATTATTTTTCTATGTTAGGTTAATTTTTTTGCAAAAATATACTTTTTAACAGAAATGTCAAGAAAAAAATGAGAAAGCTATCAACATACATTTTTTATAGTGTTTGCAAGGAGTGTAGCACCTTATTAATAATTTTTTCTGAATTTTTCAGTTGAACACTTTCTTTTATTATTGATTAATGTGCTTACATTTGCCGATTGCTAAAAAATTACTTATGAAAACTGGAAAATATTACGTTTTAATAACATTTGCCTTACTGGCAATTTTTAGTTCATGCAAAAAAGCTGAATTGGTAAAATTTTCGGGCAAAGCCCAGGGTACAACTTACAGTATTTCGTATTATGAAAAGAGTGGTATTAATTATCAAACAGAAATTGACTCGCTGCTTTCTTCTTTCGATAGAACAGCATCTATTTACGATTCCATGTCAATAATTGAAAAAATAAACCACAATATTGATGTTGAAATTAATGATGATTTCAGAAATATTTTCAATACATCCATTCGCATTTCTGCTGAAACCGATGGAGCTTTTGATATTACTGTTGGACCTCTTGTTAATGCTTTTGGCTTTGGTGCAAAAAAAGGTGAATCTATTGACAGCGCTCTGATTGATTCATTAAGGCAATTTGTGGGATATAAAATGGTTTCAATAAAAGGCAATAAATTGCTTAAACAAAAACCGGGAATTATAATCGATTTTAATGCAATAGCACAAGGATATTCCGTTGATATGGTTTCAAAATTCTTAGAAAGCAAAGGAATTGATCGTTATCTTGTTGAAATTGGCGGAGAAGTTTATGCAAAAGGAAAAAAAGACGAAGGGAAATACTGGATGGTAGGCATTGAAAAGCCTATTGACAACAATACGGACCGTGTGCTGAAAGCCAAGGCGAAGCTTGAGAACAAAGCATTGGCGACATCAGGAAATTACAGGAAGTTTTATATTAAGAATGGTATTCGCTATTCGCATACAATTGATCCCAAGACTGGTTATCCCGTTAAACACAGCATGTTAAGTGCTTCGGTATTTGCCGGAAATTGTAACGATGCCGATGCTTATGCAACATCTTTTATGGTAATGGGATTAGAAAAAGCGAAAATATTTTTATCTAAACATTCCGAACTTGAGGCTTATTTAATTTATAGCGACGAAAAAGGAAATATAAAGACATATGAAACCGATGGTTTAAAAGATATTGTAGAAGAAACAGAAGAGTAAATTTTAAGATTTCCTAAACTCATTCATTATTATTCCTGCTGCAACAGCAACATTAAGCGATTCAGGATTAGATATTCGGTTTGTTTTTGAGAATAAGGGAATTGAAATTTTCTGGCTGATATATTTCTCCAGATTTTCTGAAATTCCTTTGCTTTCATTTCCCACAACAATTATTGCAGGA
>JBBQSF010000019.1:0-30866 GCA_038214085.1 Bacteroidales bacterium
ACAGACTTCCATTACAAGACAAAAATTATCATAACTTTGGAAAAATAATAGCAAAATAGAAGAACTTTAATTATGAGTAACGCAAAAATTTCCATTCGTTTCTTTGACGACCGTGAAGTACGTGCTATTTGGGATGAAGAAAATGCCAAGTGGTGGTTTTCGGTTTTGGATATTGTTGCAGTGCTCACCGATCAAGACGACTATACAAAAACCCGAAATTATTGGAAATATCTTAAAGCCAAATTAAAAAAAGAAAAAAACGAGTTGGTTAGTGCTACTACCCAACTGAAACTTTTAGCAAATGACGGTAAACGATATTTAACCGATATGTTGGATTACAACGGCATTATTGTCTTGGGTAAAGAGTTTCCTGGAAAAAAAGCAAACCGATTTATTGAATGGTTTACATTCAGTGATGAGAGTATTGACGGAAAAAGTAAAACAAAAGCATATGCTTTATTTGAAAGTTCGTTTATCGAAAACATTGAAGTTGGAACAGCCAAGGGCTTGCAACAAATTCATGGGTATTTGTTTGGAGGACTTTATGATTTTGCGGGTCAAATAAGGCAAAAAAATATTTCAAAAGGAGGTTTTCAGTTTGCTGTATCACGCTTTTTAGGTAATACATTAAAGCACATAGAAGAAATGCCTGAAAATACATTTGACGAAATTGTAAACAAATATGTTGAAATGAACATTGCACACCCTTTTATGGAAGGCAACGGCAGAAGCACACGAATATGGTTGGATTTGATACTAAAAAAACGTCTAAAAAAATGCGTTGATTGGAGTAAAATAAGTAAACGAGAATATATGAATGCAATGATGCTAAGTGCAACAAAAAGTAATGTTCTAAAAACGCTATTGAATAATGCACTCACTGCCAAAATAAATGACCGTGAAATGTTTATGAAAGGGATTGACTATTCCTATTACTATGAAGAAAATGATTAAAAGATAAAATATTATTTTTCACTACCACCGACACCCTTTTTCCTAACAGACCTCAATGTATTCAGCATAATAGATGTGTGAATAATGTAATATTTTTCCTTAATTATGTAACGCTTATTCTTTAGAATGATGGCAACTTTGTTGGATTGTTCAAGGCATAAAATAATTTAAAATAACCCTTTAATAACGTGCGTTATTGATGAGGGAAGTTTTATTTTATATTCGCATCAGTATCGACTTTTTGTTGGCAACAAGTTAAAGAAAGATAACATCGGACTTTGAACTTGAAAGAATTGAAAACGAAATACGACAAAGAAAAAATGGCTGAATATAAAGAACAAAATCTTAGCAATAGAGAACCGCCATTATTAACACATCAATCAGCTTTTTTAATAGTAAATTAATTGGTTTATTCACAAAATTTTAATACAAATGAAACATTTAAAAATCACACAAATTGGACTTATTTTTCTCATTGCAATAATTTTAGTTTCTTGCGGTGGCAACAAAAAGGAAGCTGATACAAGCGTAACAGTTAAACCTAAAACAACTACAATTAAAGGCGATTTGGGCGACTATTATACCGTAGTAGATAAAGAGTATACTTTTAAGGTTGATGAAAATTCATCGGGAAAAGAAGGTTTAATTTCAGTTGAAGTAAAACGTAACAATAAAGATTTTTCATTTCCAACAGATAAAATTAATCCTTTTGGAACAAATGGAACTGAAGATTATCATGTTGGTTTTGGAATAGAATTGTTTGGTAACGACGGACCTGAAGTAATAAAAACGGCAACAGATAGTGGAAAGGAAGGCCCGTTTAGTTCGGATGATGTTACTGGTTTAATAAAAATGAAAAAAGGGGAAACTGGATTCATTAGGTGGTCTATTGATAAAATTGAAAATCTGAAAACATTTCAATTAACATCTGCAATTGAAAAATCAGGTAATTCAACTTCTTCATCGAATTCTAACGAAAGCGGCACCAAACCTTATATTAATAATACTAATTCTACAGTTGATTGTAATAAATTTTTGACTGGTTATGAAAAATTTGCAGATAGTTACGTGGCTTTCTCTATAAAACACAAAAAGAATCCAAGCGATCCTACATTAATTTCCGATGCAGTAAAAATGAATGTTGATGCTGCTGTATGGTCATCAAAGCAAAAAAGCTATAGTGGATGTGATGATGCTGATTTTATAATAAGACTTGCTAAAATTCAAGCAAAATTAGTTGAAGGAGCTGCAAACCTAAGTAAATAAAAAATTGTTGATACTCTGCGCCAATAGGCAGAGCATCATCAATGAGTAAAGTGTAACCAGAAAACAACAATGTCCCGAAATCGGCAATTGCAAATGTATTGAATTCGGAATATAAGAAAGTATGATTCATGAGAATCTGATACCGAATGGCTAACATGATAATCAAAACAATTTAAAAAGTAATTGTTTTGAACTGTTAGTCCATCGGCATAACCAAACCAGACAAAATATTTCATTTTAATCATCTTGTTAGCGGTTTGGTATGAGATTGCCCAAGATGTAATGGAAGAAAACGAAAAGTTTACATCCCTAAGCTTGTATAATATTTTATCCCAAATTCAGACTGAATCGCAAAAGCATTTATAATCAAAGATTTCTTGAATAATCTTTGAAAAAATGCTAAGCGGGATTACCCTCATGGAATCATTAGTTCATTTTTTTAAAATTCCTAATGATTAATTCGGGTTTATCGGACAACAGCAATTGGAATTAAGATATTTAATAAAAAGCCATCTAAAGTTTCGATATTTAAGCTAAAATTGATAATTTTGCTAAATAGGAAATAGCAGGAATGGTGCAAGACAATAGTTACAAGCAAGCCGAAAAAAAGACAATGACAGAATGATAATGAAATTTTTGCTGCATAAAGACAAAGAAGAAAAATGCCAACACACAAAACAGCACATTTGCAAACCGCACAAGCCAACACACGACCAAAGTTTGCAAAAGAGCTGTTTTCTTGCTGACGCTCCCAAGCCCACCCACCACCCAATGACATCTGTTTTCTTAAATTGTTAATAATTATTTTTACAGATTTGAATTTTATCTGGAAATTGTAATTATATTTGCCAATATTTGTCAAGACAAAAAAAAGCACGTTGAAAACAATAGGAAATACATTAAGAGAATTGAGAGAAGAAAAGGGGCTTCTACTTAGAGAAGTTGGAGCAAAACTTTCCCTTGACCCAACTATATTAAGTAAAATTGAACAAGACAAGCGAATGCCGACAAAGGAGCAAGTAAAAGCACTAGGCGACTTTTATAAACACCAAAAAAATGAAGTGATTATTGCATGGCTTAGTGATAAATTGTTTTATGAAGTTCAATTCGAATCGTTAGCGTTAGAAGCCATGCAAGTTGCTGAAGAAAAAATCAAATACAACATCAAAGAAAAAAGAAAAAAATAATACTTTATGACAGGGTTTGACATAAGAGAAAGAAGAAATGACATAGGTCTTAGCCAATCTAAATTAGCAGACCTCACAGGCATTGAGCAAGCTCGTATCTCTGCATACGAACTTGGTAAACTTAATTTATCTATAATTGAAGTTAAAAAAATTGCAAATCACCTTGAGACTATTGATGAAACTGATGTAAAAAAAATAAAGAAGAAACGATATCAAAACAGTCAACATTTAGAATCTATAATAGACCAAAGACCCCGCAAAAACTTTAATAAAACAGAACGTAATAATGAGTATTTAGAATTATTAAAAAATCTGGAAAACCAGTTTATTGACCCTCCAAAAACTGGACTTAAAGCCGTTTCATTTTTTGCTGGATGTGGTGGTTTGTGCTATGGAGTTAAAGCAGCAGGATTTGAAATTGTTGCTACAAACGAATTAGTTGAAGATTACAAAGCGATTTACAAATTGAATTTCCCAAACGCAAAATTTTTACCAAATGATGTCAAAGAAATAACGACAGAAGATATTGGGAAAATACTTAACGACCATAAAAAAATTGATTTAATGGTTGGTGGTCCACCATGTCAAGGTTTTAGTCTATCAGGTAAACGAGATGTAAATGATAAAAGAAATACTCTCTTTGAATATTATTTAAAAATTGCTGAACAGATACAACCTAGTGTCATTTTAATAGAAAATGTCCGACTTCTTACTTCTATGAAAGATCCAAATGGAAGTCTTGTGAGTAAAAGAATTCTTGATACTTTTGAAAAAATAGGTTACAAGAGTAATTTCTACAATGTAAATGCTAAGGAATATGGAGTTCCACAGCATAGAGAAAGGGTTATTTTTATTGCGGTTAGAAAAGATTTAAAAAAAAATCCTTCCATTGCAGAAACTAAATTTGGAAATTCAATAAATCTTTTTAATTCTAATCCTCCATACTTTACATTTGGTGATGGAGTTTCCGATTTAGAATTTCTTGAATCAGGGGAAAAAAGTAAAACCGATGAATATCATTGGGCGGTTAATCATCCAGAACATGTTATAAGATGGTTAGCTGATGTACCCGAAGGGAAAAGTGCACATGACAATGAAGACCCAAACCTTCGACCACCATCAGGCTACAACACAACATATAAAAGACAGGTTTGGATAGAACCTGCTGGAACAGTTGCAACAACATATGGCATGATTTCAGGTTGTAGAAACGTACACCCAATTGCGACAAGAGCATTAACAACAAGAGAAGCTCTTCGCTTACAAAGCTTTCCTGATTCTTTTAGACTTATTGGTAATGAAGGGCATATTCGAACTGTAATAGGAAATGCAGTCCCTCCATTATTAGGATTTGAGTTAGCAAAATTTATTAGGGAAACTTATATGTTGTAAAAGTAGCCCGCTTGCAAATTAAATTGAAGTTGTTCGGGGTGTTGTGCTTGCCCTCCTCTTTGCATTTGAACAATCCCAAATCTAGGAGCATCGTGTTGGACACCGACAGGGTCTTTATATGAACCTTTTCTTACACTGTATTTTTTCTTTTCAAATCCTGCATAATTACACGAAAGTTCTATTAACTCATCAATGGTATATAATGCAAATTCTTGTGGTTGTGCAGCAGTCATTTTTTTTGTCAGATGCAAAAGTAATTCAGGTGCAAAAGGGTCATTAATATAAGCCTTTTGCAATAAAAGCCTTGTTACTTCACGTTGCCAATGTGTCAGGATATTTTCAAGTTCAAGTCTTCCTTGTTGATTAATCTCTTCCCAAAAATATCTACGTGGATCAGACAAACGTCCAACCAAATCAGCAGGATTATCTTTTGGGGCAAAACCGTTATCGCCACAAAATTGACGTAAAGCGTTAACAGCAACATCAGAAACAGGAATGCCATTATTTCTTAGTAATTCGCAAAAAGCCCTTGCTGTTGTAAAATACAATTGTGCATTTGTTGGCGTTTTGTTGCTACATTGTTTAACAGAAACACCAACGGTCTCCATAAACTTTAAATCATTATTGTAAATCGTTAAAAGAATATCACTCTTACATGCTTTCACTCTCATGCCGTTTACTTCAAGCCATTTTTTCCCTTCCTCCGCGGTTGCAAGTGAGCCAAGAGCAATGGCTTCAACAACATGACAATTTTTCCATCCTAAGACCTTTAGTGCCTTTTTTACAATTGAAATTTCCGGACTACCATTTATTAAATATACAGGTAATGGGTTTTGTACAATTGGACAAGGAAGATTATTAATTGTTTGTGCTAAAGTAGTTTCAAAATTGTGTCCTGCAATTCTCCCAGCAATTCCAGCCTGTATTTGAAGTGCATGTCTTGAATCGTTCGGTGTTAATGCCATTTTATTTCTTTTGTTAAGTTGCTTATTGTTGTATTCAAACCTTCTGCTAAGATTAATAAATTTGTAAAAGAGATATTTCTCAGACCTCGTTCTACAAGACTTATGTATGTTCTATCAAACCCACATTTAAATGCAAGTTCTTCTTGAGAAAATTTAAGTTCCGCACGTTTATGCTTCACAATTTCTCCTAACTTTTTGAGAATTAAATCTTTTTCCATAATTTTACAAAAGTATTTATATGCAGACAATACGACAACGGACAATGCGTCTCATTTCATTTAAACAAATATTAAAACAAAATGCCATTACACAGTAGTCAAGCACATTTGTAGGTCGCACAAGCCGATACACGACCCAAACCTGCAAAAGAGCTTGCCTACCCAAACGCACGGACAGAAAAATATGCAGCAAAAATAAAAGATAGAATAACGAAGGACAAGAACGGCCAGCTTGTAACAAAGGCTATATGCAATAAGGGTTTCAGTGGTATTTCAAGCATTCTGCCCCGCATAAAATTTCGTGTCGGTGGACAGGAGAGTAGCCCGAAATCCCTTACTGCATATAGCCTCGACCGTTATGCTTCATGCGAAAAATAAGACAATTGTACCTTAGATATAAATTTTATTCTTTACCATTTCTTTTGTATCTTAGCTAAATGAAAAGGGAAAAACAAAAAGGACTTGATTTTGTAGTCGACAAATTGACAAATTCAATTGAAAACACTTCTACAAGAGAAGTATTTGACACAGAGATAGTTAAATTAACAATCAAGGATTTTGCTCAAATTAAAAAATCTAGTTGGGTATTCGATTGGATTAAAGATCTCAACGATAAAAATAAAACAGTTTATAAACTCACAACGACAAATAACCCAACCATAATTCAGGGATTATTAAGTATTGAAGATAAGCAAGATCATATTTTTATGCATTTGCTAGAGAGTGCGAAATTTAACAAAGGCAAAAACAAAATATATTTCGGTGTTCCGGGAAATCTTGTGGCTTTCGCTTGTAAAATTTCGGTTGACAAGGGTTACGAAGGATTTATAGCATTTGACGCAAAGACAGAGTTGATAAAACATTACGAGCATTCACTTGGAGCAACACATTTCCGTGGACTTCGTATGTTTATTCAGACGAATTCAGCAATAAAATTAATTTCACAATATTTTAAATCATAAAATTATGGGACTTATTAAAGAACCAAGAGATGTAGACTTTACAGTAAAATCTGAACCATGGACAGAAGAAGAACTTGCTGACTTCAGAAAACTGATGAAAGAAATCAAAAGTAAAAAAAATAAGATTAGACTTCCTTTAACAAAATCTAAGCGGAAGAAAGATTTAGTTTGACTTAACTAACAAAATCGCACGAAAGCATAACAAAGGCTAAAATCAAGCGGGCTGATAGTACCAATTTGAAAGGTATTGAAACTAATAAACTTTATCGAAAGTTGACAGTGAAGTGTTCCGAAATGCCCGCCCAGCTTTTAGCCTCGATCGTCAGTGTTCATGCAGAAAAAAAACGAAAATAAATTAAATATAACCTGCCCTGATGTTTACGAAATAATTAAAAACCATTTTGAAATCTCACAAATGAATTTGATATCAATACTAAATTCTTAACTATGGATAAAATACAACAATCAGCGGAATACTATCAACTGCTAGTGGATAGAAAGGAAAAATCCGGCCTTTCTCCGCATCAAGCTAAGATTTATAAAGAACTAAAGCAATTGGTGCTGAGTTGCGGTAGTGTTGAAGAAATTCAGGAGAAAATGAAAAAAGAGGGCTTTTATGAGTCTCCTGCACAGGCAATGTATTTGGATAAGTTTAAATCTTTAGAAAATGCAGCGCAACAAAATGATTTTACTGAATTGGCTTTAATTTATAAAGAAAGGGTTGATGAAGTTAAAACAGATGTTCATAAAATGTACGAAACTATCTATAATCAAAAGGTTTTAGCATTTTATACTAAATTAAGCAACATGCTAAACTCTTTTTACGAAATATATAGCAACTATCTTACACATAAAACATCCAATATCTTTGATTACAGCTATAAATCCAGCCTGGATAGTATTCGCGAAAATCAAAAGAAACTAATAGAACTGGGTACAGATTTTATAAGCATTTCGAACGAAAAATATTTCAGAGATCATATATTACTTGAAGATACTGCCTATTCAAGTTTTGTTTCGGAAACAGAAACTTTA
Source organism: Bacteroidales bacterium (assembly GCA_038214085.1). Taxonomy (GTDB): domain Bacteria; phylum Bacteroidota; class Bacteroidia; order Bacteroidales; family CG2-30-32-10; genus JBBQSF01. Next base: position 7,980 of record JBBQSF010000019.1, read on the forward strand.
TTTCAAAAATTCAATTATGATCCAGCGGAAGAACAATCAGTGAGGGACTTGGGTGATGCGGCATGGGCAATACTAAAAGACAAAAAATCTGAAGTTCAGGAAATAGATAAAAGCGAAAATGCAAGAACCAAGCGCTCGGTGTTTTTAGCTGTTCCACCAAAGGATGCTAATGGAAAATACGAATTATTGTTTAATGAACAGGAGGAGTTTTAATATGGATGCATCAATTCAACAAACCATTTTAGGATATACGGGTGTTTTCGCTGCATTTACAATTGGCAGTGAAAAACTAAAAAATGATGTAGAATGTTTTATTGCCGAATTAAATGCCTTGGGCGAAGGTTGTTCTGATTTTATGGATTTTATGACTAAATTTCCTTCCAGCGGGTTACAGCAAAAATATTCGGATTTAGTAGCCAACATCACATCACCAGCGACTTCTAGTGGTGATGCTGAGGAAAGTAAAAGCGTTTCTGAAAAAAAACTGCCCACAGTAAAGGAATTTCTTGAACAATACCGGCCATCCTATAATGCTGTATTAAACGGAGGTTTTCGCTTGCGTGCTCAAAAAGCATATGAAAATATTTTTGCAGTAGCCGAGCGAACAGAAGATTTGCTAGAAATGAATATCATCTTAGAAAAAGAAAAACTCCTCTGGAAAATTGTTACCGAAGATTTATTAGATATTTATGAACCCATTTTAGCAGCCACCGACCCATTAAACACAGGCGTAGTAAAGCAATTTGAGAAATTGATGCATATTTGTGCTAGCGCTGAAAGCGATGAAGAACTTAGCTTTAGAACGGATATCGCTGTGCAAGAAAATCAAAAATTTCAATACTGCTTTATTTCGAGAATAACTGCTCCCATCATCTTGTCAGGAGCTATTCTTGGATATATTCTTTGCAAAATAAAATTCAGAACATGGCAGCAACCGCAATCCGATTTATTGGCACTAATCGCGCAACGGCAAGCTGTCAGGAACACATACGAACTTTTTCAAAATACTTTTGGATGGGATTTTGAATACTTTGTGAATGACGAATGGATGAAATTATGGTTGTTGGTACCTGTTAACCTCGATATTAATGGGCGAATAAGACAAGTGCTTGATCCGCAAAATATTGAAGTGATGAGAGAAATATTATTTAACGAAGTTTTAACAGATAAAAGCATTGAAGATATATTGCTCCATGAACAGCAGCATGTTTATTATTTTCTGTTAGATAAAAAAGCGGATGAAATTACCCGAAAATACCAAGCCGAAGCAGATAGGTTGAATGCTCATTTACTGTATTTTAAATACCAAAGTCAATTGCAGTCGATGGCTGAAAATAAAGGGGTAAAGTTACCGGAAAAGCATACGGAGAAGCAACCGAAATAATGCCATCTATTTGACGGATGCGAAATAAGGTTTGTAGCATTTTTTATTTTTTTAGTATTTATCGCTCATTTCAACTTTGACAAAATTTATTTTCCTTTATGCTCGCTTTTATTCGTAAATTGCAAGTCTGTTTCCGTTGTATATTATACCAATACTTAGTAAGAGATAGTCAATAATAATTAAAAGTGCGAAGTCAGCACTATAATCAATGACAAAAATAAAATGAAAATATTTATAATAATTTTGACCACTTTATTTGCTTCGGCAATTAACACACAGGCACAATGGACATCGCAAGTGAGTAACACTAATGAACACTTATATTCGGTTCATTTTGCTGATGCAAATACAGGCTATGCTGTAGGTCAGAATGGAACAATTATAAAAACAATTAATGGCGGAACCAACTGGATTGCTCAATCGAGCGGAACAAATGTTATTTTAAGTTCCGTTTATTGTATTGATCCAAACACGGCTTATATTGCAGGAAATGATGGAAAAATTCTTAAAACAACCAATGGCGGATCAACATGGGCGCCATTGTCAAGTGGAACGTATAAACACTTGAGCTCCGTTTTTTTTATTGATGCAAACACAGGTTATGCCGTTGGAGAGAGTGGTGAAGTTTTAAAAACAATAAATGCAGGGCTTAATTGGACAATACAATCAAGTGGGATTTCAAATTATATGCATTCGGTTTATTTTGTCGATACCAATACTGGTTATGCCGTGGGCGATCTTGGAGCAATAATTAAAACCAGCAATGGCGGGCTTAACTGGACCTCACAAACCGGCGATACTGCCACTTCATATTACAATGTATATTTCACAGATACAAATTCCGGTTATATTGTGGGATATTACGGAAATATTCTTAAAACCAGCAATGGCGGATTGAACTGGACAGCCCAATCTAGCGGAACAATAACTCCTTTAACCTCTGTCTATTTCACCGATTCCAATATAGGTTATGCTGTTGGTGTGGTTGGTATGATTTTGAAAACAACCGATGCCGGATTAACATGGACAACGCAAGCAAGTGGATCTTTCAGTGTTTTACAATCAATATTTTTCATTGATTCCGTTACAGGTTTCATTGCAGGCCAGGATGGAACAATTTTAAAAACTACAAATGGAGGATCCGATATAAAAGAAAATGAATCGGAAGCTAAAATAAATATTTTTCCTAACCCCGCTTCTGATGTGATTACATTAAATTTTGACGGAAATAATAATGATGCTGCAAGCTTGACTATTTACAATGTTATTGGTTCGTTGGTGAGGACAGAGACGCTTAAACAAAATCAACAACAAATTAATGTTAGTGACTTAATCAGCGGAATATACATGGTAGAAATCAAATCCAATGGTTTGATTGGAAAACAAAAACTATTAATTCAAAGATAAGATTGGTTGCAAATAACATTGTATCAGCGGTAATCAGAAGGTGTGGGTTTTCGTACAGTGCAGTTTTTTTCAATTTACTTTACTGCTGGTGAAGTTATAGGAAAGTGCTTTTATCGCCGCCGCCGAACCGCCTACAATGTGCGTTGTTGGTTATTGTAAAACGACAAACAATAAAATGAGGATAAACAATAAAAAAGTTTAGCAAAAACTTTAAAATATTAAAATCAACATAAAAATATTAAACAAACATCAATGAAAAAGGCAATTGAGATAATTATTTATGCAAGCATTGTTGCAGCATTTCTAAGAGGTTTATTTGTGTTTGACCAAGGTGGTTCAGCGGCAGGTACCTATCCAACCGCATCGGCAATATGCTTTATTGGGTCAATTTTTTTAGCAATTTATATGCTGAAAGGTAAGAACAAATAGGCCGTAACTCACAAATTCCGTATAATATCTAAGAAGAAATTTTGTTGGGAGTATCCTAATGCATCTGCACTAACAGTTGCAAAATAAAATTTTATCGAATTGCTTTGATTATTTTGTCTATCCACCACACAAAACAACACATCGCCACAGCAGAAAGAACAATTTTAATTTCTTAAATCGGTTTATTTTTCTGAAATTTGTAGTATCAAATAATAATTTAAAAAATTAAAAACATGGAAGCTAAAAAACAAGTATTAGAGGCAATGAAAAAAGATGGATCGCCTTTAAATGCAGGTAAAATTGTAGAGTTAACTGGCCTTGACCGTAAAGTTGTTGACAAAGCCATGGAGCAATTAAAAAAAGAAGATGCCATTGTATCGCCTAAAAGGTGTTTTTGGCAACCTAAATAGAGTCTGTCTATAATGTTCGATGCCTGCATTAACGAAGTAAACTCCGCTTTTTTTAACGTTAAAAGTCTCGAAGAAAAACATTCTGGAGCAAATATTACATTTGTAATCAGTTTCTAAATCGAATATATTGAAAGTGAAAAATATAAATTAAAAATTTAATTATGACACATGAATCAAAGCTTAGCGATAAATTTCATGAAGTATTGGCACACGAAGGTGTTGTTTCAATTATGTCGTGGGGTATTGAGCCACATATTGTAAATACATGGAATTCGTATATTGTTATTACCGACGACGAAAGGATTTTAATTCCCGCTTACGGATTCAGAAAAACCGAAAAGAATATTGACATAAATAGTCAAATTAAGCTCTCTGTTGGGAGTAAAAATGTTCTTGGCTATAAAGATTATCCCGGAACCGGGTTTATAGTAACAGGGAATGCTCGTTATATTGAGTCGGGTAATGAATATGATATGATGAAAAAAAAGTTTAATTTCTTAACCAGAGTATTTGAAATTACTGTGGATAAAGCAAAACAAATGTTGTAGTCTTTGCTTTAACAAAATCATTGCCATTAAAAGTATTTAAGAATGATTTAGAATTTTGCATATTCACAAAAAATAGAATAAATTCGCACATCTTAGCTAGGCCGCAAACGCTGGTGTCTATGATAAAAAAGAAACCAGAAATCAAATTATACTGGGCGATACGGAGATGCAATGTGAACAATACAATTTAATAATTTATACAAAAGAGAAATGTCATTTAATTTTAAAAATATCCAATATTATGAAGATTAAACTAACTATTTTATTTTCAATAATGGTCATGATGCTTTTCGGGCAAACGGCAAAATTCAAATGGTCTGACTTAACTTGTGAACACGAGAGCAAGTATAAAACAAATCTATATACAGAAACACAAATCAATAATTGTTATCTGCTTACACAAGATGATGTATTCAGAATTGCCAATACACCTTCTGTTTTCAACCCTGAGGATATTAAAAGTCTTAATTTGGATACGCTTGATCAGGAATTCAAAACTAAAAGTCTCAGATTAAAAACGCTTGATATTCCAAAGACAAAAGAATGGGAAAATATTAGAAACAAAATTCTTATTGAGTTGGATCAACTTTATACTTTATCACGAATTGTTTACGTGGCTTATCTTAGTGATGATTATAACGCACTCAGCAAATATAATTCTTCTGACACTTGTCTGCAAAAGCATTCAAGCGCTTTGATTGCCGGTGGGGACAGTTTGCTGAACAACTGGTACGATATTACAACTGAACTTGCCCAAAACAATGGTTCACCTGAAAATATCTGGAAAAAATATTATCAAAATCTATCATCCGAAAACAAATTTCTTTTTGCAAAGGTTGATGTTACTACTTTTGGATGGTGGAACTGTGCGGTAATATATGTTGAGTTTTTCGACAGAAATTTAGTGTTGAAAGAATTTAAAAAATTATTTATCAATACGAAACAAATTGATTGTAATGAACCATAATTTGGAAAAATAACAATAGGGCTATTCTTGTTTAATATACTGAAATAAATGTTTTCAAAAATTTCCTATTTTTGCCTATTCTTAAATCATTAATTTAATAAAATGCAGAAACGTAAATGTTTAGAATGTGCTGAAGAATTCACTGGCAGAGTGGACAAGCGCTTTTGTTCCGACCAGTGCCGAAACACATACAACAACCGGCAGAACAGCGATTCCACAACAACGGTAAGAAACATCAATAACATTTTACGTAAAAACCGAAGAATTCTTACGGAGCTCAATAAATCGGAAAAAACAAAAGTACACCGCACTAAGCTTAGCGATAAAGGTTTTAATTTTAATTATTTTACCAGTATCTACACCACACAAAAAGGTTCGTCGTATTACTTTTGCTACGAGCAAGGTTATTTACCTCTTGATAACGAGTTTTACTTTTTAGTGGTAAACAAAAAAGAACTTGAATAAACTATTCTTTTATCGTTAGTTCTTTTATGATATTTGAAGCCCCGGCGTATTTATCAATAATAAACAGCACGTATTTAATATCCACGTTAATGGTTCGCTGAAGGTTGGGATCAAACAGAATGGGAACACTTGTAGCTTCCCAGTTGATATCGAATACCAAACCGATGAGTTCGCCTTCGCCGTTAATTACTGGAGCACCCGAAACACCACCTGTTACATCATTATTGGTAATGAAATTAACAATCATTTTGCCATTGGTAGCATATTTTCCATAATCCTTGCTCTCATATAATAGTTTTAGCTTTGATGGTACTTCAAAATCCGGATTCTTCGAATCTTCCTTTTTCATCATATCATCGAGCGTGGTAAAATAGGTGTAGCTGGTAGTTGCACTTGGTGAATAATCTGTAACTTTTCCGTAGGTAAGCCTCATTGTTGAATTGGCATTCGGATAATATTTCTTGGTATTATCCATTTCCATAATACCGGCAACAAACAGGCGATTTCCTTTGATGAGTTCCAGTTTTGCATTATTATAAAGATCAGCAATATCCTTGTATTTGTTGTAAAATGAAATCATGGTCATATATCCCAGGTCCTTGTCTAATTTTTTATAATCAGGTTTCATTAAGAATTCAAGAATTTTATCCTTACTTGCAAAAAATGATTTGGCAAAGATATCCTCTGTAAAAAGTTTAACATCGCTTTTGTATTTTTTTACAATGGTAGAATTATAAATATCAGGGTGGAATTCCTTGTCAACATCTTCGAAAAACATTTCCAGCAAAGCAATTAAAATCTTTTTATCAGTTTCGAGATTGTAATTTTTAAAATACTGCTTTGCCGAATACGTAAGTGTTTGCGTGAGTTTGTTAACGGCTTCTTCGTCAACATTAAGTTTAAGTTGTTTGTGCAATTCTTCAAAAGTATTGGCATAGCTGATTAATTCGGGACCTCTGAGTATTGCTTCTTTGAAGTAAATATATGCTTTGGTATATTTTTTAACATTAGCATAAGCCTTTTCAATTTCACTCAATGCAGTTCCGTATTTTGCTTTACGAGTAGCATCAGCATTTACCCATGTAGTAAAATCCTTTTCAATTTGCACCTTTTTGTCGTAAATTTTTAATTTATTTAGGTTTTCGCTTTGCCCGATGTAGTATTTATAATAGTTAGAGGAAACAGCATATTTAGAAGCATATTGAATTCTGATAGCATCGCTTGAGTTCATGTCTTCTTTCATGAGCGAAAGTTTCTTTTCGCGAATTTTAACCAATGAAGGGTTAAGTTCATCAAGAGCGAGTTTAACACCAAACGAAGTCATAAAACGGTCGGTAGTTCCCGGAAACCCAAGAACCATTGCAAAGTCATCTTTTTTTATTCCTTTTAAAGAAATGGGCAAATGGTATTTTGGTTTATAAGGAATATTTTTCTTTGAATATTCAGCCGGTTCGCCTGTGGGTGACATATAAACCCTTAGCAGTGCAAAGTCGCCAGTTTCACGAGGCCACATCCAGTTGTCAGCATCAGATCCAAATTTTCCAATTGATGATGGAGGAGCGCCAACCAAACGAACATCTTTGTAGACTTCAGTAATAAAAAGATAAAACTCGTTTCCCTCAAAAAAGCTGGAAACCTTTGCTGTATAGTTGGTTCCTTTGGTAGCTGCTTTTTCAAGTAATGATGAAATAGAATCGATTGCACTATTTCTCTCTGTTTCTGACATTTTATCATTGAGATAGGGAAGAATTTTTCCAGAAACATCTTCAATACTAATGAGAAAAGCTGCTGAAAGTTTATCGTTGCGAAGTTCTTCAATTTTTTCGGTTGCCCAGAAACCAGTGGTAAGATAATCTTTATCAACGGTACTGTGGTTTTGAATGTAAGTGTATGCGCAGTGATGGTTGGTAAGCATTAATCCTTCGCCCGAAATCATTTCACCGCTACAGTATCCATTGTTTAATGATACTATGGCATCCTTAATGCTGGAATGGTTGATGCTGTATATTTCATCAGCAGTAAGCTTCAATCCCATTTTCTGCATGTCAACATAGTTGAGGCGCTCAACAAGTAGTGGAAGCCAAACGCCTTCATCGGCACGTGCTTGTTGTCCGGTTATTATTATAATTGCAGTAATGAATGTAATGATTGCGTTTTTCATAATTTAAAATAGTTTAGCGAAAGATATCGATTACTATTGCTTTTTAATAATCGACAAATATATGAAATTCTAGCAATTAGCTAAAAAAAATAGAAATAATTCCTTTAAATATTTTTCTGATAATATTAAACAACTTGCTATTGTTGGTTAATAGAATAAAATGTATTCAATTAGAACTGGTCTGTTTTATGTTTTAACAGATAAAAACGAATATATATCCAACCAAATGCAGCGTTTGTGAAATTTATTTCTTGTTAACAACCACCTGATACGCCTTTTTTCTTCTTCTTTGGACTAACTGCCGGCTTTGAAGTTGAGGGTTTCGAATCGGCGGATGATTCTGTAGTCAGGCTGTCCGAAGCGCCCAGAGCTTTGCCAGCTGCTTTTCTGAAATTGTATTTTGCAATTTCTTCGTCAGCGTTGGTATTTGCCGGAGGAAAAGGGTTGAGAATTGCTTCGGCCCAATAGTTCAATCCGCCCTGTAAAACGTAATTGTTTTGAAATCCAAGCTGACGGGTCAGCATCCAGGCTTCGTTGGCTTCGAGTGTGCTGTTGGAATAAAACACATTCATTTTTACTCCTTGGTCAAGAGTTTCTGTCCATTTTTCGGAAAGGATTTCTGATAAAGGAATGTTAATAGCGCCATCCAGGCTGTATTTTTCAAATTCAACCGGCGTGCGAACATCAATTAACAGTAGAGAGGGATCTTTTTTCACAAGCATATCTGCTACCACATCAGGGGTAACGAGCTGGCTTCCTTCCTGAATTTCTTTCAGAACATCTTCGGAGGTAAGTTTATAAGGCCTGGTGGTGTTCTGGGGTACCATGGCAATTATAAATCCTAGAATAAGTAGTGGTGCGGCAAGTATTGTCAGTGGTTTCATAATAAGTATTTTTAATAATTAATATTCTTCTTTGGCGAATTTTTTTTCCGACCATTCAGCAAATTTGAACATCATGAGTGCAACAATAATTAAAAGAAAAGCAAACACGCCATCGGCCATGCCCAGCATTTCTGATATTTTCGGATTTGTACCTGCTGATGTTTTCATAAGTCCTGCTACAAAGTGATCTTGCCAGATAGGATACCCTTCAGCAAAAATAAATACTCCGATAAACAATCCGACAATAAATACCATTGCATCTTTTTTCCCAATTGCAGCGCCACAAAAACTTGTTCCCGGGCAAAAACCACCCATGATAAAACCAGCCCCCATAATTACGCCTCCTGAAATTGCCGACCAAAGGAATGTTGGGTTAATGTAAATCATGCTCAAGTCAACCCAGCCAAACAAACTGAAAAAAAGCAGCCCGAGCATGGCCGTGATTGCCCCGGTAAAAAATACCTTGAGAACAACCATGTCGTAGCCATAAAATACACCAGCAAGTTTGCGGCTTGAGGAAAATCCGGATTGCTCGAGCACAAACCCGAAAGCAATACCTATAAGGAATGCGAGAAACATATTGGTGTTTTCGCTAATAATTTCATTTACAATTAATGGTCCCATAACATCTAAATTTTAGAATGGTTGTTTTTTAAATCCAGTTTTTACGGAAAAAGTAGGCTAACGCAAAGGCCGTTCCGAAAATGGCCATCATGGTAATAAAACCACCCAGCGAAAGCACTGCCATACCTGATAGCGCAGAACCACTAGTGCACCCTCTTCCCAATTGGGAACCGAATCCGAAAAGAATTCCGCCCATAAGTGCAAATATTAAACGCCTTTTGGAAGTTATTTTAGGCGAATGCTCTGTTTTCCATGTTAAACGACGTGCAAGAGCTCCGGAAAGGAAACCCCCGACAATAACACCGAGCATTTCAAAAACCAGCCACGATTTCATTGGGCTGCCAGTATGTTCTTTTTTATATTCAGTATAAAAAGTAGTGTTTTCGGTATGTGCAGGCGCAACTGTTTCAACTGCAGTTACTACTGCACTTTTAATGGCGCCACTTGCGCCGAGGCCACGCCCCGAAATAAAGTTGGCTGCCAAAAGCACCAAGCCCAATAATACTCCTCCAAGGTAAGGATTCATGTATCGGGTTTTTCTGACTTCTTTTGTTGAATGTTCAGTCATGATATTGATTTTAAATGTTAGTATAATTAATATAGCCAGCGACTTTCTTGTCCGGCATAAGCAATGGTGAATCTAAGCATCAAGCTTCCAAAAAGAACAAGTGACGGAGGGAGGTAAGCGGGAACATGAAACCCTCGCAATTCCATAATTTCTAGGGTAGCAGGAAGAACCATGCCTATTCCGATTGCAAAAACCCAGAAAACAACTGTATAAGGTCCGCCAAGAAATAAGTTTGCAGCATCAATCTGAACTTGCGTACTCGCAAGAAAACCCATAAACATATGAATAATCAGGAACAATTCAATTCCAATAACAATAAGATCGATTTTCGCAAAAGTGTCACGCTCTAGTTTTGCCCGAGACATCAGCATTATGGCTGCTGCTCCTGCGGATAATCCTGAAGCAAGAAAGAGAGGGCCAAGGATTGATGTATTCCATAAGGGACGTGCATTAAAGGCAGAAAACAAAATGCCAGTATATATCCCCAGAATAACACTAAAAACCAATGTTACCCATGCTAGAGCAATTTTATACCTATTGAAAAAAGCTTCAATATCTTTCATTATTTTAAATTTCCAATCCCAACGAGGAAAAATATCTCTAATGTTTAATGCACTCCAGATAATCGAAACGGGTGTAACCACCATTAAAGTCCATGCACCCCACGACATTGGTGATTCAATTCGGATGGTGGTATAAAGTCTCCAGAAAAACATCTTATGGTTCAGATCGATAAAAAGTGCTATCAGACCAATTATAAGCAGGGCAGGAGTGAGGAATGGTGCCCATTTCACAGCAGCCTTAAATTCACTTTCCTTCCCCCTGATGGTATAAAGAGCAGCAAAAAATAAAATTCCAGCAGCAAGGCCGCCAACAAAGAGATATAAAGGAATCTGCCAGTGCCAGATATGCAATTGCGGGTCAACCAAATGGTTCATTCTTCCGCTAACAATTAATTCTTCTTTCATGGCTTATCAGATTAAGAAATAATGTTGAGGGTTTGTTCCTGCTTCAGGGATAAGGGTTTTGTGTTTTCTTTTTTTCAAAGCAACAGAAACATCGCTATTTGGGTTGTCAAGGTCGCCAAAATAAAGACATTTGGTAGGGCAAACCATGACGCAGGCAGGTTTTAACCCCTTTTCAACTCTGTGAATGCAAAAGGTGCATTTATCAACATAGCCATCAGGGTGTGGATATCTGGCATCATAAGGACAGGAAGCAATACAAGCGCCACAACCGATACATTTATTGTGAGTTACAGTTACAATACCGCCTTCTTCGTAATGACTTGCTCCTGTGGGGCAACAACGTACACAAGGAGCGTTTTCGCAGTGATTACATCTTTCGGAACGAATTTCTATTTCAAGTTGTGGGTAAGTGCCATCGGTGTTTTCAACAATCCAGTCGCGGCAATAACCTATTGGAACATTGTTTTCGGTTTGGCATGCCACCACACAATCGCTGCAACCAACGCATTTTTTGGTATCGGCGGCCATAGCATATCTCATGATTTAACCTCCTTTTTTTCATCAGTTATTACAAATGTTACAAAGTTGCCTCTCATACCCGTACCACCCATAATTGGGTCGATATGAACTTTTGTTATAAGCTCAGTATCGTTTGCGCCTTTGCCAAAACAGCGTTTTAGTCGCTTATCAGCATGACCGAATCCGTGAACCATGTATACAGAGTCCCACCGTATTCTTTCGGTTACTCTTACTTTAATTGAAAAGGTTGAAACAATGTCGTCTTGATTTTTTAATTTAATATATTGTCCGTTTATGATTCCCCATTCCTTGGCAACCTTTGGGTTGATCCAAACAGAATTTTCTTCCATGATATCTGTAAGATTAGGGTTGTTGCAGGTGCGGCTGAAAGTATGTGCCGGAGCCCGACCATAAATAAGCCGGTAAAATCCTTCGGGTGTTTGCTCGTTAGCAGTATATTTTGGTATAGGATCGAATCCATTTTGCTCTAAAAGGTCAGAGTACAATTCTATTTTTCCGCTATCAGTAAAAAACTCAATATCTTCGCCTTCGCCAAAATACAGTTCTGTTTCGCGGTCGAATTTTTTTATACCTAATTTTTGCATTTCTTTTAAAGAAGAACCCATCTTTTTTAGTTTCCAATCGAGAAGGGTTTCAACATCACCCCATGCAAAATAGTCCTGAAGGCCAAGTTTTTTTGCTAGCTCAACAGTCATCCACCAGGCTGGTTTTGTATTGTGTAAGGGCTCTGCTGCAGGCATGCGGAGTGCAATGTTGGGCACTCTATGGTGATCGCTGCGCAGCATGTCGTAACGTTCCAAATACGTACATTCGGGCAAAACCACATCAGCCCAGCCTGTAATTTCCATTGGCATGGTATCAATTACAACAAGCAAATCGAGGCTTTGAATTGCTTTTTCAGTATTTTTACTATCCGGAATAGTAAGGTTCAAATTGCTGCCATTAACAATCCAACCTCGGTATCGAAGGTCCTTTGCTTTTTCAGGAATAGAGGCATCAATAATTGCATTTGCCAGTGGCATTTCAGCAAGGGGATAAAGATCTTTGTGAGCATCGCGCCACGATTTAGCAGGTGTAGGGAATTCAGGATGTGGATACTCTGGAATGTTTGCCGCTTCAGGTTTGTAGAATCCGCCCCTTCGGCCCCATGAGCCCAACAGTGCATTAAGAATAGCAATACACCTTATTCTTTGGGTATCGTCGCCATACCAAGTGGCATGTCTTCCTGGGTGAATAATAACAGCTGGAGAGGCATTCGCCATTGCTTTGGCCGTTTTGGTAATGGTATCAGGATCAATGGTCGTGATTCCATATGCCCATTCCGTAGTGTATTTATTTACACTTTCTTTGAGTTTATCAAAGCCCTTGGTATATTTTTCAACATATTTTTTGTCGTACCATTCGTTATAAATAATTTCACGAATCCAGGCAAGAAGTAAAGCAGTGTCGGTTGCAGGTTTGATAGGTAGCCAGAAAGTTGATTTGCTTGCAGCAGTTGAAAAACGGGGGTCAACAGTAATTATAGTAGCTTTTTTATCAATGGCGTCGCTCATTTCCTGCACCTGACCATTGTGCATATTCTCTCCAATATGGGAGCCAATAAGCACAAGGCATTTGGTATCCCTGATATCCGTTGGCTCTGGAGATTCAAGTACATCGCCGAAAGTTGTGGAAAAAGCCACTTCACGGGGGCCTTTACATTGCGCATACGATGGGCCGGCAATACTATTGCTTCCATAAGCCTTCATTAATGTGGTGAGAAGTTTTCCGCCCGAGCCGTGGGTAATTAATGCCATTGTTTCTGGTCCATAGGTTTTGGCAATGGCTTTCATTTTATCTGCAATGTATGTAAATGCTTCCTCCCATGTTGCTTCGCGAAAAGTTTGCTTTCCTCTTGCTGATGTTCTAATTAATGGCGTTTTTAAACGGTCTTGGTCATAATACATTCCAACGCCTCCGGTTCCTCTGGGGCATAGCCTTCCATTGCAATGCGGATCATCATCGTTGCCAATAATTTTCCATATTTTTCCTTCTTCATTGGTATATGCCCACCCGGCACATTTCCAGAAACATATTTCACAATAAGTAGGGAAGCGTTTTGATTTGTATTTTTCCAGCGTTTTTTTAGCGTCAGCTGAAGCATCAGAATTTTTGCCTAAAGATAACAGCGAAAATCCGGTGCCTACAATTGCTGCAGCGCCCACTCCAATTGCTGATATTTTAATGAACTGCCTACGGGTTTTCATGCCTAAAAATTAATTTGACATATATAAAAATGTATATAGATACATAAAATTGAATATCATGCAAATATATAACGAAATTCAAATAAAAAAAAATCCTGACACAAAAAAAGACACAATAGTAACAATAAGAATATCAAAGTTTTAATTAAAATTGTAAAAAACTGCAAATTGTAATACCTTGATACTATTCCATAAAGAGCCTAATTTAAAATTAAAATAAATTACAATTCGAACAAATAAAGAATTAATGAATATATCCTACCGTAAATACATCAGAACCATTTTGAGCTATAAGGTGCATTGCTGCTTGATTTTCCATGATGTCTCCACCATAAGTATTGTGGTTGTATATGTTAGGAGAGCTAAACCAACTTTCGATATTCATAACGAGTTGAATTTCTTTTGTCTGATCTTTTGAAACAGTAAATGCTGAAGAAGGTAGATTTGCAATAAAGCTATTGTCTGTATAAGTAGTGTCGCTGCCGGAAATAACTCTCCCAATTCCGAGGTGGCAATTGAATGGAGATAATTGCATGGCTGTATTTTTCCATTTTCCGTTGATCATCATGTAATGGTATCCACCTCCAAGAAAATCGGGCCACATCATATTAACTTCTGGTGCATTTACAAACATAAATGATTGGTTTTTACTGCTTTCAATTCCGAAACGGAACGAAATAGAACTGTAAGAACCGGCAGGGATAGCATCGTAAACATTCCAAGTAAGAGTAGACGCAATATCAATGTCGATATAATTTATTTCCTTCATGTCGTTGATTACGAATGAAGTACCATCGGTATTGTGAAGTGTAAGCTCAGAAATAAAATACTTTACCTCGTTGATTTCGTAAGGATTTCCGGCAGCATTCGTGTATTTTTGTGTATCCTTCTGCAAAGGAAGACCATCCACAAAATGCGCAAATTTTAGTACAATTTTACCCGTATCTGGTGGATCTGGTTCGTCAACAGGATCTTTGCAACAAGAAATAATTAATGAAGTTGAGATCAGCACGAATACTAAAAATTTTGCATGAAATAATTTCATAATAAGAGATTTTGTAATCATTTTCAAAGATATAACAAAATTGCAAATCTTCAAAATTTTGTTTTCAAACGAAAATCTTAAAATCATAATGAATAGAATCATTTCAAACGAATTGCGTACTTTTGAAACTCAAAAGTGGTTTTATGATTTGTTTTCCAAATGCCAAAATCAATATTGGATTAAATATTATTTCCAAGCGGGAAGATAATTATCATGACATTGAAACGGTTTTTTACCCTGTAGCTTTATGTGATGTGCTCGAAGTTGTCGAATCATCCGAGTTGTCATTTCATTTAAGTGGTTTAAATATCGAAGGGAATATGGAATCAAATCTCTGTATTAAAGCTTACAATTTATTAAAGGAAAGGTTTGATATTTCGCCGGTAGATATTTATTTACATAAAGTAATCCCTACTGGTGCCGGTTTGGGCGGAGGTTCTTCGGATGCTGCATTTATGCTAAAAACGCTGAACACATTATTCGGACTAAAACTCAGTGTTAATGAACTTGAAATTTACGCATCACAACTTGGCAGCGACTGTGCCTTTTTTATAAAAAACAAGCCGGTTTTTGCTTTTGAAAAGGGAGACATTTTTCAAGACATCAATCTCTCACTGAAAGGGAAGTACATCACAATATTAAAACCAAATATTCATATTAATACTGCTGAAGCATACTCTATGGTTTTGCCATTTGCACCAATATTTAATCTTCGAAATTTGTCTGATCTGTTGATTGGTTCATGGAAAAGTAAAATTGTTAATAATTTTCAGGAAGGTGCAGTTACTCGATATCCTTTAATTGGGGAGCTGATCAATAAATTATATGCCAATGGCGCCTTTTATGCTGCAATGAGTGGGAGCGGATCAGCAGTATTTGGTGTTTTTGATAAGGAGCAAGTTGTTGAAAAAAAGTATCCTGGCCATTTTGTTTGGTCGGGAAAATTGGCTTGATTTCAATTTCCTGATTTTGTTTTAATCGGTTAAAATTAATTTTCTATTTTTGTGGTAAAATAGCATTTGTTTATTCGTGAATTTCAACTATTAATAAGATATATGAAAAAAACATTCCTACTGATATTTCTACTTGTAATAAGTTTGCCATTTTGTGTATTTTCCCAATTTTCGGAACAATTTAAAAATAAGTACATTCAGGCTGACGCATATGTGAATGAAGGAAATTTTCAGGATGCGCTTCCGCTTTTTTTATTCCTCGACTCAATAAATCCTTCAAACCCAAACATAAATTTTAACATAGGGGTTTGTTATATTAATTCTATGCAGGATAAATCAAAGGCCATTCCTTATCTTGAAAAAGCGATTAAGGAAATTTCAACAGATTATGTGGGTTTGTACAGCGAAACTACCGCACCAATTTTTGCTTTTTATTATCTTGGAAAAGCATACGCAATTGATTATAAAATTGATGATGCACTTGGCTATTTTGATAAGTTTAAATATTATTTAACCGATAATGATATTGATTTGCTAGCAGATGTGAACCGGCAGATTGAAATGTGTTACAATGCAAAGAAAATTATGGCAAATCCTGTGGAAATAAAAATTGAAAATCTGGGTGCCACTATCAATTCTATTTATCCTGATTATTCGCCTGTAATTTCTGCAGATGAATCTACTTTGATTTTTACTTCACGTCGTGAGGGTTCAACAGGAGAAAAGAAAGATGTTGATGGAAAATATTTTGAGGATATTTATATTGCAAGCCTTAAAGCCGATGAGAAAAGCTGGACTAATTTTCGTAAAATTGGTGCAAATATAAATTCAAACGGGCATGAAGCCAGTATCAGTTTGTCTTCCGACGGAAAACAATTATTTATTTATCAGGACGATAACGGCGATGGAAATATATACGTTAGTAATTACAAAAATGATGAATGGTCAAAGCCTGAAAAACTGTCCTCAGAAATCAATTCAAAAGCATGGGAAACGCATGCAACATTAAGTCCCGACGGTAATACTTTGTATTTTACCAGCAACCGATCCGGTGGTTTTGGTGGCTTAGATATATATATGAGCGAAAAACTTGCAAATGGGAAATGGGCAAAAGCTATAAATCTCGGTGCGAAGATAAATACAGAATATGATGAAGAATCTCCTTTTATACTTCCCGATGGAGTTACTTTATATTTTGCATCAAAAGGTCATGAAAGCATGGGTGGGTTTGATGTTTTTTCTTCTACATTATCAGAGGATGGGTTTTGGTCGTCGCCCGAAAATATCGGATACCCTATTAATACTACCGATGACGATGTGTTTTATGTTCCTACAAAAGACGAAAAACATGCCTATTATTCTTCAGCAAAATTAGGCGGTCTGGGAGATCTCGACATCTATAAACTTACAATTGTAAACAAGAAAAAAATGGTTGCAATTCTAAAGGGAATTATTTTCGACAATGTTTCGTACAAACCACTTGAATCCAAAATTCAGATTACTGACGTTAGTAAAAACATCGTGATCGCTAGTTTTTCATCAGATAAAACTACTGGTGATTATTATGTGTCGCTCCCAACAGGGAAAAAATATAAACTTACTGTAACGGCTGAAAAATATATTCCTTACGAAGAAACATTTGAAGTAGCCCAAACCATTGATGTACCCGAAATAAACAAAGCCATTATCATGAGGAATGCTCAGGTGGTGGTAAAAGAAAAAATTTTGTTTGATAACAAGGAAATTGTTGTCGGTGAGCGTATTGTACTTAACAACGTGTTGTTTGATTTTGATAAATCTGAACTGCGCGAGGAATCCAAAGTTGAACTTAATAAATGGCTGGCTTTTTTAAAGGAAAACCCGACTTTGAAGATTGAAATCTCCGGACATACTGATAGTAGAGGGACTTCTGCCTATAATGATAAACTCTCAGGAGACCGTGCGGGAGTTGTAACAGACTATTTTATTAGCAATGGTATAGCAGCGGACAGAATGACATTTAAAGGGTATGGATTTACCTTGCCAATTGCAACAAATCTCACGGATCTGGGTCGTCAGAAAAACCGCCGTACAGAAATTAAAATTACCAGTAAGTATTAGTATTCAGTAAATTTTCGGCAATTTGCACAGTTTCTTCAAATGATTTAAATCCATTATCAGGAGTAGCTTCCAGCAACTGATGTGCAAAATAAATATACCTTTTTGTTTCAGGAAAACGCAAGTATTTTTCATTTGGTTCTCCATAACCAAGTCTTACTCTGTCAAGCGCATCTGCATCCTTTAAAATCGAAGTTATTGTAAAATCTTTATCGCTCTTATTAATTTCATTGGATTTGCTGTGAAACTTAACTGCATTCGCAATGCTTGACAATTCAAGGGTATTGACACCCATTTTTTCGAAGAAGGAAGAAAATTTTGGAAGTTTTTCGCGGGCAGAATCACTTCCGTGCTGATTGCAGATACCATCGTGTTTGCGTGACATGTCGTGGATAAATGCTCCAAAAAATGCCAATCGTGCTTCAGAAATCAAATTTTCGTTGATTCCTATTATTAAAGTATTTACCATTACACGGTAAGTGTGGTCAATGCCATGAAGTTCACTTTTGTGATCGAAATAATCCTGTTTAAGATTGTAATCCGACGCACAAAGGTTGTATGGTTTCAATAAATGAATCATCCTTTTAACAAGTTAAATTGTTCAAAAAAATTTGGAAACGATTTGTTCACACATGCTGAGTCGGAAATTTCAACCGGAGTTTTTAAACAAAATGCTCGTATTGCAGCAGCCATTGCAATTCTGTGATCACCAGCAGGATTAATTGTAACCTTTTTTTCGGGCAGTTGCCCTGCCGAAATATAAAATGAATTGTTCTTTTCTAAGATATTAACTCCGAGTTTTGTTAAAACTTCAACCAGACTTTTCGCTCTGTTACTTTCTTTGTAAATTAAGCGTTCAACGCCTATTATTTGAGATGTTCCGTTGCAACCGGAAGCCAGAACTGCCAGCGGTGGAATAAGATCTGGGCAATCTCCTGCATCAAAAGAAAAGGCCTGAAGTTTGCGCTGCTTTATAAAAACTGAATTGTTTTTTTCTTCTATATACGCTCCTGCCTGAGCCAGTACTTCAATTATTTTGCGGTCGGCCTGAAGGGAATTCAGATTTAAACCTGTTATGGTTATTTCCCCACATAATGCTCCTGCTACAAGCAAAAATGCAGCACCGCTCCAGTCTCCTTCTACCGAATAATTGCAGGGCGTATAATTTTGCCGGCCTTTTATTGAAAAACCATGCAACATATTGCCATCAACAGCAACTCCAAATTGCTTCATAATGTCAATGGTCATTTGAATATATGGCTTACTCACAGGGTTGTTTATAACAATGGCTGAATCGGAATCAAGCAATGGCAGAGTTAAAAACAGACCTGAAATAAATTGTGAACTTTGTGATCCATCAATGCTTATGTTTCCGGCTTTCATAGGACCTTGAATGCAAATGGGGAATTTACCGGAATAATCCATCAACTTTACACCCAATAAATTTAAAACGCTTTCGGAAACAAGGGGCGGACGGTTTAACAAACTGCTCCCTGCATTTATGATTATTTGTTCATCAAAATGGGCAGCGATACAAGTGCTGATTCTTGCCAGAAGTCCGGATTCGCCACAGTTGATAATGTTTTGTTTTAATTGAAGGCCATTGCTGATAACTTCAAGAGAATTTTCCAAAATGTTTACTTCTGCGCCAAAATTACTGATGGCTCCAATTGTAGCTTTTACATCTTCGCAATCAGAAGCTTTTAAAATTCTTGATTTACCGTTCGCTAATAAAGCGGCTACTAGAGCTCTTATTGTATAGCTTTTTGAAGGTGGAGCTGAAACAGTTCCCCTAATTGAAATTGGATTTATCAGAATATTCATTTCTAAAAGAAAAGCAATAAAATACAAAAGTACAATATTGAATCAATATCAAAAAAAGAGCAAACAGCAATATAAATATCTATTTCATTTATCCGGTCAATATTAATTTAAATTAAAATCAAAAAAAATATTTTTTTTAGTACCTTTGACTTAACGAGGCAAAACTCAAAGTTATCGATTTATTATTTTGTATTGCCTACTAAAATCTTAAAGTATGTTCTATTGCAATTGAATCAATACATTACAATTTTTTTATTAGCGCTTGTTTCTTTATTAAAAAAATTAAATTTGCATACAAATCGAGAAAAAGTATAGTATTTTTACAAAAGCAAAAATTAAAATTATTAAACAAACAAATAAATGGCGTTAAAAACAACTGATAAAAACCTGCATGATCTGTTGAAGAAAATATTCGGGTTTGATTCATTTAAAGGAAATCAGGAAGATATTATTAAGAGTGTTATGGCCGGCAAGGATACGTTTGTAATTATGCCTACTGGAGGTGGTAAATCAATGTGTTACCAATTGCCTGCGTTAATAAGTAAAGGTACTGCAATTATTGTGTCCCCGTTAATTTCGCTCATGAAAAACCAGGTGGATGCCATCAGGAATTTTGGTGCCGAAGACGGAATTGCCCACGTAATGAATTCTTCATTGAGTAAAGTTGAAATAGCAAATGTAAAGCGGGATCTTAGTCAGGGAAAAACAAAATTGCTCTACCTTGCCCCCGAATCACTAAATAAAGATGAAAACATAGATTTTTTAAAAGATATTGATATTTCTTTTTTTGCTATTGACGAAGCACATTGTATTTCTGAATGGGGTCATGACTTTCGTCCGGAATACCGTCGCCTCAGACCTATTATCGAAGCTATTGAAAAGAGGGTGCCTATAATTGCATTAACTGCAACGGCAACGCCTAAAGTGCAGCATGATATTCTCAAAAACCTCAATATGCTTGATGCTGCAATTTTTAAATCCTCTTTTAATAGGCCGAATCTTTATTATGAAGTACGCCAGAAAAATGAAGATGTAAACAGAGAAGTAATTAAATTTGTTAAATCCAATCATGGCAAATCTGGGATAATCTATTGTTTGAGCCGTAAAAGAGTTGAAGAGCTTGCGGAAACTCTTGTGGTAAATGGTATCAAAGCACTTCCTTATCATGCCGGACTCGAATCTCAAACAAGGGTTGAAAATCAGGATAAATTCCTGATGGAAGAAGTTGACGTAATTGTTGCTACTATTGCTTTTGGAATGGGAATCGACAAACCTGACGTTCGTTTTGTGATCCATTATGATATACCCAAAAGCCTTGAAGGTTATTATCAGGAAACGGGAAGATCGGGACGTGACGATGGCGAAGGCAACTGTATTGCATTTTACAGTTACGACGATATCCAGAAACTTGAAAAGTTCATGAAAGGAAAGCCAGTTGCGGAACAGGAAATTGGTAAGCAATTACTGCTGGAAACTGTTGCTTATGCCGAATCAAGTGTTTGCCGCAGAAAACAGTTGCTTCATTATTTTGGCGAAGTTTATACCGAAGAAAACTGTCAGAATTGTGACAATTGTTTGCATCCTAGAACAAAATTTGAAGCAAGAGATTATGTTACAATGGTGCTGGATGCAGTGATTGCTGTTAAGCAACTTTTTAAAGCCAAACATATTATCAATGTTCTTATTGGTAAAAATTCTGCAACCATTAAATCGTGCAGGCACAATAAACTTGAAGTTTTTGGAAAAGGACAGGAAAAAGATGAACGTTTCTGGAATTCAGTGGTTCGTCAGACACTTATAGAACGATTGCTTGTTAAAGATATAGACAATTATGGCTTATTAAAAATTTCACAGGAAGGTCTCGATTTTCTCGAAGAACCATATCCGATAATGATGACACTCGATCATGATTATGAAGGTGGTGGCGATGATGAGTTTTTCCAAGGCGGAGGTCAGAAAACAAGTGCAACCGATAAGATACTTTATGCTATGCTGAAGGATTTGAGGAAGGATATTGCAAAAAAACAAAACCTTCCCCCGTTTGTGATTTTTCAGGATCCTTCGCTTGAAGATATGGCAATACAATATCCGATAAACATTGAGGAAATGAAACAGGTTACCGGTGTTGGTTCAGGTAAAGCCATACGTTACGGAAAACCTTTTGCCGAATTGATTTCCAAATATGTAAAGGAAAATGAAATTGAACGCCCCATTGATATGGTAGTGCGCTCTGTAGTAAACAAATCCGGGCTAAAAGTATATATTATCCAAAGTGTCGATCGCAAGGTTGCATTAGATGATATTGCTGTTGCAAAAGGAATTACAATGGACGAACTCCTTACTGAAATTGAAAGCATTGTGGCTTCGGGAACAAAAATTGATCTGAATTATTACATCAATGATATGATTGACAAGGATAATCAGGAAGAGATTTTTGAGTATTTTAAACAAGCCGAATCTGATTCAATAAACGAGGCATTAGTAGATCTTGGCGAAAATATATATTCGCAAGAAGAAATCCGATTGATGCGCATCAAATTTATGTCGGAACTTGGAAATTAATAATGAGACTGACGCTGGACTAGAATATTTTTTACAGATAATATTTTGCATATAAATATTCTGGTCTTATTAAATTAATTTAAAATAAACTTTGTCAAAAATAATAATTGATTATGGAAGAACTTAACAATCCTGCTGAGGGTTTCACAACAGAAACTACTGAAATAAAAAAATGTGATGATACCCACAAGTGCAATTGTCGCCTGAGTTTGATGATGAATCTGGTGCTTTTTGCCGGTTTGGTTGTATTGTATATCTTGCATTTTATGGGAGGGAATTCTTCTGGAATTGACAAGAATACTTTACAAAAAAGCAATAAATCAGTTACTGTTGGTTATGTGAATTCCGATTCCATAATGGCAAATTACGAACTGGTGGAGCACATGAAAGATTCTTTGGTGGCACAAACAAAAGTTTATGAAGCTCAATTTACTTCGGCTCAAAGTTCTTTTGAATCGCAGGTTTTGGCGTATCAGAAAAAAGTTAAAGACAATACGCTCTCCATAGAGCAAGCCACTGCAACAGAAAAAACACTAACCAAACTTCAGGAAAATCTTGTTGCAATGAAAGAGGAGCTCACAACTAAATTGGGTGATCAGGAAATGGAACTTAATACTGTTTTGCAGGACAGCATTATGAGTTGTTTGAAACGTTACAATAAAAAATACAACTTCGATTACATACTCGGATTCTCAAAGGGAAGCGGAATTTTATACGCTAACGATAGCCTAAATATAACCAATGAAATTATCATTGAATTGAACAAGGGATACAAAATAAAAAAATAATAATAACAATGAAATAC
>JBBQSF010000020.1:0-30192 GCA_038214085.1 Bacteroidales bacterium
TTAAAAAATCAAAACGCGTTTTTGGTGTTGAACCTGAAGAACTGAGCCTGAAAGAGAGAATTTCATTTAATTTAGTTAACCGTGCGCTTACCGAAGAACAAGCTGTTCTGGAAGCATCCCGCTGTTTATATTGCGACGAACTTTGCAGCATTTGTGTTACGGTATGTCCAAACAGAGCCAATAATACTTACGAAATTTCACCTGTAGAAATTGACCTGAAAAAAGCATTAAAAACTCCAGAAGGAATTGCTCTTGTTGAAGATAAAAAATTTATCCTAACCCAGAAATTTCAGGTATTTAATATAGGGAATTTCTGTAATGAATGTGGAAATTGCACAACGTTCTGTCCTACATCTGGCGCACCTTTCAGGGATAAACCACGATTCATGCTCACTTTGGAGAGTTTTAACAATGAAGAAAATGCATATTATTTTGAATCAGCAAAAAAACTGCTGAAGAAAACAGGCAATGAAATCAAGAGCCTTAAATTTGAGGGAGAAAATTATTTGTTTGAAACACCTGATATAAAAGCAGTTTTTGAAAAAGATGGGTTTAAATTGATCAAGGCAGATCTGGGAAACAAAACCGAAGCAGAATTTTCAGAAGCTGCAGAAATGTATGTATTGTTTAATGCTACCGGATTAGAAAATGTAAAAAACAATTGATTCAATTTTCTTTATAACACATGATTTACAAGGGTTATCAAAGATTAAAGAAATCTTATGTATTGGAAATAAAATAATTAAGTACTTTTGTAACACAATATTTGAAAAACACATTGATATGATTAAGATTAGCGATAAAATCGTAAACCCAGAAAATCGGAAGAAAGCAATTGAACGTTTCCGTGAAAAAGGAATAGTTCTTCCAACATTCGCACAAATGCGTAATCCGGAACTTGTTCCCGAAAAAATAAAAGCAACTTTAAAAAATATTGGACTATGGGATTTGCACCCTGCAAACCTTTTTCGTATTACATGGAAAAATGAACCTGTTGCAAAAGGGGGTTTGTATGGCGGTGTGAATTACATTGAAATTCCATCGGCAATAACTGGTGTAAAAGCCAGAATTATTTTACTTGCTGGAAAATATTTCCCAACGGGTGCGCACAAAGTTGGCGCCGCATACGGTTGTCTTGCACCCCGCATCATTACAGGCGAATTTGACCCAACATACAACAAAGCTGTTTGGCCAAGTACTGGAAATTATTGCCGCGGAGGCGCTTTTGATTCTTATCTTATGGGTGTAACAGCTGTAGCAATTCTTCCAGAAGAAATGAGTCGTGAACGCTTTGAATGGCTCAAAGAAATTGGATCAGAAATTATTGCTACTCACGGTTGCGAATCAAATGTTAAAGAAATTTATGATGCTTGTTGGGATATCCGAAAAAATCGCCCCGACTGTGTTATCTTTAATCAGTTTGACGAATTCGGAAACCCTTGCTGGCACTACAATGTAACTGCTCCTGCCATGGAAGAAGTTTTCAATAAAGTTAAATCTCCCAATGGAAAACTTGCAGCTTTTGTTTCAGCAACAGGTTCTGCAGGCACTATTGGTGCAGGCGATTATTTGAAAAAGCAATTCC
Source organism: Bacteroidales bacterium (assembly GCA_038214085.1). Lineage (GTDB taxonomy): Bacteria > Bacteroidota > Bacteroidia > Bacteroidales > CG2-30-32-10 > JBBQSF01. The sequence continues at coordinate 1,586 of JBBQSF010000020.1, forward strand.
CTGAAATGAAAATTGTAGCTTCAGAAGCCCTGCAATGTCCAACGCTTCTGAATAACGGATTTGGAGGTCATCGCATCGAAGGTATTGGCGACAAACATGTTCCTTGGGTACACAATTCCAAAAATACCGACATGATTACAGCTATTGATGATGAAGACTGTATGCGTATTTTCAGACTATTCAGTGAAAAGGAAGGAAAAGATTACTTGAAATCGTGTGGCGTTGATGAAGAAACCATTGAAAGACTATATTTATTGGGCATTTCAGGTGTTTCAAATATGCTTTCGGCTATAAAAGCTGCAAAATATTATGAAATGACAGAAGATGATGTAATTATTACTCTTGCTACTGATTCTGCCGAAATGTATCAATCGCGCTTAGAAGAATTAACTGCAGAAAAAGGTTCTTACAATACCATGCAGGCTGCCAAAGATATGGAAAAATGTATTTTTGGTCAGGGAACTGATAATCTAAAAGAACTCACCTATACCGACCGTAAAGCAATTCACAATCTGAAATATTTTACATGGGTTGAGCAACAAGCAAAGGATGTGGAAGACCTGAATCAACTGTGGTACGACCGTCAAATATGGAGTGATATGCTTCAACAGGCTGAAAAATGGGACGAAATGATTAACGCATTCAATGAAGAAACCGGAGTTCTGAAAAATCTTTAAGAAACTGTTTAAATTTCATATAAAATTTTTATTATGCCCCGTCAATTCGAGTTTTTCTATCGTCGCTCCTCGATACCAGATTACATTTTTGTAATTGATTAATTTTTAGGAGCGGACTCGAAGTGACGATAGAAAAAGTATCGAGAATAGGGGCAAAATAATTTCGTGTTTTAAAATTCAAACAACCTCAAAGGCACAATATCAATCCAAACATTAGCGTTAAATAATTATGAAAAAGCTATCTAAAATTTTGCCTGTCATTCTGATTCTCTCCATTCTGATGTTGTCATTTTCATGCCAAAGAAAAACATGCAGATCAATGAAGTATCACAACAGAGATGTGAAGCGCGGCTTATCCCATTAATAAAAAAACTTTTAAACAAAGACATCAAAACTGATTTTGATGTCTTTGTTTTTTTATATCCACGATAATTAGCAAATTTGTAATATCAAAAATAAATACATGCAAGAAAAATACTTTTTTTTATGTAATGATTGCGGTGCAAAATATTCAATTTCTGAAACCCTGTACCTCTGCCCAAAATGCTCAGAAAGCACCAATACAACTGAACCTCCAAAAGGCGTTTTAAAAACCATTTACGATTTTGATGCTTTAAAAAAGACAAAGGATTTTCAATTGATGCATCAGAATAATTTTATTGACATTCTTCCAATAAATTCAGCAAGATCATTGCCATTTTTAAAAACCGGAAACACGCCGCTTTACTGCATAAATCAACTCAATAATAACAATCTGGGTTTCCAACTTTATTTAAAAGACGATTCACAGAACCCAACATTTTCTTTTAAGGACAGGGCTTCTGCGGTTGTTTCGGCATTCGCCAAAGAAAATAATATATCCACAATTGTTGCTGCATCTACCGGAAATGCTGGCTCTTCACTAGCAGGGCTCTGTGCTTCACAAAAACAAAAAGCCGTTATTTTTGTTCCTGCTGCAGCTCCAAAAGCAAAACTAACCCAAATTGTAATGTATGGTGCAACCATTGTTCCTATTGACGGGACTTACGATAATGCTTTTGATCTAACTATTGAAGCTACTAAAAAATTTGGTTGGTACAACCGAAACACTGCTTACAATCCCTTTACTATTGAAGGAAAAAAAACTGTTTCTCTTGAATTGTTTGCCCAACTGAATCAACAAATTCCTGACAAGATTTTTGTGCCAGTTGGCGATGGTGTAATTATTTCGGGTGTGTACAAAGGATTTGAAGACTTACTTCATCTTGGTTTTATCGACAAAATACCTGTTATTGTTGCCGTTCAGGCAGAAGGAAGCTGCAATATTGTACGCAATATGAATACTGAAAAATTTGAATCAATTCCTTCCAATACCCTTGCCGACTCGATTTCAGTTGATATTCCTCGAAATTTTTTCATGGCAAAAAGCTTCTTAAAAAAATATTCTGGCGAAACTTGTTTGGTGTCAGATGAAGAAATTCTAAATGCTTCTGCTGTATTAAGTAGGAATACCGGCATTTTTGCAGAACCTGCCGCGACAGCTGCATTTGCAGGAATGTTAAAATACAAACAGGAAAACAAAATTCAGGAAAATGAAAAAGTTGTAGTTTTACTTACAGGCAGCGGACTTAAGGATCTGAATTCTGTACAAAAAATTATTGAAATTCCAAATCCGGTAAAACCCGATATTCAAAGCGTTATTTCATTTCTAAAAATGTAAAAAAACATTGCTGAATTATTTTTTACTACCTTTAACTTCAATTTACTTGCTATGATATCATTTATTTTAAACGGGGAAAAAATCAAATTTTCCGGTGACGAAAATACTTCTTTGTTAAATTTTCTTCGGCTCGAACTAGGAATCACTTCTGCAAAAAATGGTTGCTCAGCACAATCGGCTTGCGGTGCCTGCATGGTAGAAATAAACGGAGAAGCAAAATTAGCCTGTGTTACTTTGATTAAAAAACTTGAAGGTGCCGAAGTAACCACTATGGAAGGAATTCCCGAACCAATGAAAGATATTCTTGCAAAAGCTTTTGTTGAAAAAGGAGCGGTGCAATGCGGTTTCTGCACACCTGGATTTTTAATGCGCACCAAGGTTTTGCTGCAGAAAAATCCTATGCCAACTAAAGATGAAATAAAACAGGCATTAACGCTAAATTTATGTCGCTGTACAGGATACACTAAAATTATTGAAGCCATTGCATTTGCAGCTAAAACACTTCACGAAGGCAAAACCATTGAATTCTCAGATAATTCAGGAGATGTAGGTTCCTCTTATCCCAAATATCAGGCGTTGGAAACTGCAATAGGCAATAGAAAATTTGTAGACGACATGTCCTTCGAAGGAATGGCGCATGCTGCATTGCTTTTCAGCGAACATCCAAGAGCTAAAATCGTTAAGATAGATTCTTCTGAAGCACTTAATTTGCATGGAGTTCAAAGAATTTTTACCAGCAGGGATGTTCCGGGTAATAAAATGGTTGGTTTAATTTATCAGGACTGGCCACTTATGATTGGTGAAGGAGAAATTACACGCTATATTGGTGATGTAATAGCTGGTGTAGTTGCAGATTCCGAAGAAATTGCACGACAAGCATTAAAGCTTATAAAAGTTGATTTTGAAGTTTTAGAACCCGTTACCGATCCTTTTGACGCCTTAAAGGAAGGCGCTCCTCAGGTTCATCCAGACCATTCTAATTTACTTGATAATTGTAAAGTTTTTCGTGGTGGCGATGCAGAAAAAGTTTTAAAAGAATCTGCATTTGTAGCCAAAGGTTTTTATACTACTCAAAGAATTGAACATGCCTTTCTTGAAACCGAAGCAGCCATTGCACTACCAGAAGGAAAAGGCATTCACCTTTATACCAACAGTCAAGGAATTTATGAAGACCGCAAGCAGGTTGCAAAGATTCTTGGACTGGCTTTGGATAAAATTCATGTTACACTTGTGCCTACTGGCGGGGGTTTTGGTGGCAAAGAAGACATGACAGTTCAGGGACATGTTTCATTGTTTGCATATCTGATGCAAATACCAGTAAAATTGGTGCTTTCGCGCGAAGATTCTATTCGAATGCACCCCAAACGCCATCCGGTATTTATGGATATCGCCATTGGATGCGATAAAAATGGCAAATTTACTGCTGCAAAATTAATGGCTGTAGGCGATAGCGGAGCTTATGCTTCTGTTGGCACAAAAGTAATGGAACGTGTTGCCGGTCATGCTACAGGCGGATATCATTTTCAAACGGTAAATCTGGAATCACTTACAGTTTACACCAACAATATTCCATGTGGTGCAATGCGCGGATTTGGCGCTAACCAGGCTGCATTTGCGCTTGAGAGCTGTATTGATGAACTTTGCAAAACAGGAGGTTTCGATCGTTGGCAAATCCGCTACAACAATGCGCTGGAAAATGGAAAAATGACCGCAACCGGCCAGATTCTTAAATCAGGAGTTGGTGTTAAAGCATGCCTCGAAAAGTTGAAACCTTTTTATGATAAAGCAAAATTTAAAGGCATTGCATGTGGTTTAAAAAATTCTGGCGTTGGCAATGGTATGATTGATAGCAGTGATGTTCTTGTAAAAATAATTTCAGAAAATAAAATCGAAATACACCATGGCTGGACAGAAATGGGTCAGGGAATTCACAACATGGCTATTCAAACACTAAATCGCGAAACAGGCATCAATGCCGACTTTGTTGATGTGTTTGTGGATACAGCTGCAGGAATTCCTACGGGAATGACAACATCTTCAAGAGCCACCGCTCTGCTTGGAAATGCAATTATTGATGTTTCACTAAAAATCAAAAAAGAACTTAAAAATAAATCCCTAGAACAATTGGTTGGCAAGACTTATAAAGGAAATTACACTTGCGACTGGACCACTAAACCTGGTGCAGATGTAAAAGAAGTAATTACTCATTATTCTTACGGATACGCTGCCCAACTTGTTGTTTTGAATGATGAAGGAGAAATTGAAACTGTTTATGCGGCTCATGATGCTGGAAAAATCATGAATCCGATAATGTTTGAAGGTCAGATAGAAGGCGCAGTTCACATGGGTTTGGGATATGCTCTGACTGAAGACCTTCCAATGGAAAACGGCCAAGTAGTCTCATATAAAATGCGTGATCTGGGAATCTTGAAAGCGAAAGATACACCTGATATTGTTGTACTTGGAGTGGAAGTAGAAGACCCTGTTGGACCTTATGGTGCTAAAGGTTTAGGAGAAATAGGTCTTGTTCCTACTGCAGCTGCTGTGGCTAATGCACTCACTGACTTCGACGGAATTCGTAGGTATTGTTTGCCCATGAAAAGAAAACAATAATCGGATTTTATAAATTATTCCCTGTTTCTGATTTTATAAATAAGCCTGAATGACTTGTCGGAGCTGAAATAGCTCCATGCCCAGTTGATAAAAATAAGCAATCTGTTTTTAACACCAACAATGGCCATTAGGTGAATAAATGTCCAAATTAGCCAAGCCAGAAACCCTCCAAATTTTGCAAAAGGAAACTCTGCAACAGCCCGATTTCGCCCAATTGTGGCCATTGATCCACGATCCTTATATTTGAAAGGTAAAAATTTTGAGCAATCTGAAAACTTGTTGAAATTTTTTGCAAGATTTTTAGCTTGTTGAAGCGCAACCTGTGCTACCTGAGGATGCCCATTGGGAAATTTTTCTTCGGTTAAAAATGCAATATCCCCAATAGCATAAATATTTTGCAATCCTAAAATCAAATTGCAGTTGTTCACTTTAATGCGGTTTCCTTTAGTGTAAACGGCGGTATCAATACCATTAACTGGAGAAACTGTAACGCCTGCCGCCCAAATAAGTGTTTTAACATTTATACATCTTCCATCTATCAGCATCAACACTTTTCCATCATAATCCTTAACAACCGAATTTGTAAACACTTTTACGCCTAGTTTATTAAGGTATTTTTCAGCTTTTATCGAGGATGGCTCGGAAAAAGAATGAAGTATTCTGTTTGATCCTTCAATAAGATAAATATGAGAGTCATTGAAATTTAATTCAGGAAAATCTTTTGGTAAAATATATTTTTTCATCTCAGCAAGAGCTCCTGAAAGCTCAACTCCTGTTGGCCCTCCGCCAATAACAGCAATATTCATCATGCCACTTCGTTCTTCTTCAGACTCAGCAGTTAGTGCCTTTTCAAAGTTTTCAAGAATTGCGTTCCGCAGTTGCATAGCTTCTGTAACCGATTTCATAGGATATGAAAATTCCTTGACATTATCCAGGTTGTAATAATTGGTTTCAAGTCCCATGCATAAAACCAGATGATTATATTTTAAAACGCCAAGACTGGTATTGATTTCATTATCTTCTGATTTGACATCTATCAGTTCAGCATACCGAATATGAATATTCTTTTTTTTCCGAAATATTCGCCTAAGTGGAAACGTAATAGAACTGGCCTCCAAACTAGCAGTTGCAACTTGATAAAACAATGGTTGAAACTGATGATAATTGTTTTTATCAATTAATACAATCTGATATTTATTGCTGTTTAATTTTTGTGCCAGTTTTAATCCGGCAAAGCCAGCACCTACAATAATAATTCGCGGAAGATTTGAGTTGGGAATATTGAGTTTCATTTCTATTGCAAAATATTTTGGAATTTGTTAAGAATCTGTTCAAATTTCATATAAAATTTTTATTATGCCCCGTCAATTTGAGTTTTTCTATCGTCGCTTCTCGATACCCGCATACATTTTTGTAATTGATTATTTTTTAGGAGCGGACTCGAAGTGACGATAGAAAAAGTATCGAGAATAGGGGCAAAATAATTTCATGTTTTAAAATTTAAACAACCTCTAAGATAAGGAATGTTATCGACAAATAATTTAATTCTATTGTTTAAACGGTATTCTGATGTCATAGCGGGTTCCCTGTTTATTGGTATGGGAATATTGTCCGTGTAACTGGGAAACGAGGATTTGGACCAATGAAAGGCCAAGTGTTTCCATTTCTTTATTTATATTCTCGATTGAAAATCCGATTCCATTATCGGCCACAATTACTTTATACTCTTTTTCATCCGCAGTAAATTCAACAGAAATAGAAAATTTTTGTACACTTTTATTTGCAATAAATTCATCAGGAAATGCATGTTTAAATGAATTACTCACCAATTCGTTTATTACCAGCCCAAGCGGAATGGCTGTGTCGATCTCTAAAGAGTTATCATTAAGTGAAAAATGAAGGTCAACCTTATCGGCATTATGGTAAATTTGCTTAAGATTTACAGTGAGCCGCTGTATGTAATTGCCGAAATTAACATGAGCCAGATCTTTCGACATATAAAGATCTTCGTGTATAATCGACATTGTTCTTACCCTCTGTTGCAGCTCCATAAATTTTTGCTTATACCTATCTTCTTCAATATCCATTATCTGCATATTGATAAGCGATATAATAATCTGCATGTTGTTTTTAACCCGGTGATGCACTTCACGAAGCAAAGCTTCCTTTTCAAGAACGCTATTTGTAAGTAATTTTTCTGCAACTTTCTCTTCGGTAATATCTTCAATTATTACCTGAAAACCCTGAATTATATCGTCATTGTTGCAAATTGGCTTGGTATAAACACGCGATGTTAATTGTTTGCCCCACTTTGAAATATACTCATGCTCTGAACACATGGATTCGCCGTTTTTCATGCATTGTTTAAAATTTTCAACTACTCCAGATTTAACAAGAGGTGGGTATTTAAGAATATTAATTTTTTTTGTTTCTTCTAGGGAGCTGGAGCCAAGCATTTGGAGTAAAGTAGGGTTAATCTCAATAACATCGCCATGATTGTCAGCAATCATAATTCCAAGAGGTGCATTTTCAAAAATCATCTTGTACTTTTCTTCACTCAGCTTTAACTCTTCCTCCATCTTTTTTCTTTCAGAAATGTCCCTGGCTATTCCAAATACTTCAGAAGGTTTACCATCTTTAAATCGCAAAAAACTATTGATTTCAAAAACCGTATAAGTTCCATCCTTCCTCAGAAATTCGGCCTCATAAGTAGTATGATCAGCATTTCCTGCCAGTTTTTTATAAATAAATTCTGTTGCTCTTTTATTGGTTTCGGGCGAAACATAATCAGCCATGTTCCAACTTGAGATTTCGTCAAATTTATATCCCAGAACTTTTTCAACTGCAGGATTTATAGTAGTGACATTGCCCTGAAAATCCATGGTATAAATTATATCACTTGTTGACTCAAACAATTCCTGATAGCGCTCCCGTGTTTTGCTTAACTCTTCTTCAATTCTTTTCCGTTCGGTAATATCTCTTGCTATTCCAAATATTTCGCAGGGTTTATCATTTTTACGCCTGAGAAAGCTTGTAACTTCAAAAATAAAATGCTGCCCATTCTTTGCAATTGCTTCAACTTCATATCTTGAACGATCATTATAATCTGCAAGTTTCATTTTAATATGTTCCTTAATTCTATTGCTTGACTCCTGAGTAACATATTTTAAAATATTGCGTTCTGATTCTGTTTTCCATACCCACCCAAGCTTTTCTTGAGCTACAGAATTTACAGAAGTGATGTTACCTTCAAAGTCTAAGGTACATATCAAATCATCGGCTTTTTCAAACAAATCCCTGAATTTTTCTTCGCTTTCTTTTAATGCTTCTTCTATCCTGAAACGTTCAGATATATCCACCAAAGAACCTATAATTCCTGTAGGAATGCCAGCATCATCCTTAACAATCCTGCTGTTAACAAGGCATTTTAGTTTTTTACCATTTTTCTGATTAATATCAATCAGATAGTTCTTCATAACACCTTCGCGGTGCAGTATATCCAACACATCTGCTCTTTGGCTAACATCAGAATAAATATCAAGTACATTCATTCCAATAAGTTCTTCACGTTTATAGCCTGATGAGATTTCTGACGAAGGGCTAATTTCTGTAATTATTCCATTTAAATTACATTCATAATATACATTCTGAATGTTTTCATATATTTGTTTGTATTTTTTTTCGCTTTGAATCAATGCATTTTCAGCATGCTTAATTTCAGTTATATCCTGATGTATAACGATATAATTAGATATTTCATCATTGTCGTTATGTATCGGAATAATTGAACTTTTAACACAAACATCTTTTGAAGGGTATTCCGGAAAATATTTGTGAGGATTATACCAAAGTTCGGGAATAAAAGCTGGTATTCCTTGTTTTGCTTTTTCAATTTCAGCAGCATATTCACAGGCTAAAAGTGTAGGATCATCAAAGAAACTCATTTCTTTAGGTGGCGCTGAGCCGAACAGTTCCAAAAATGCTTTGTTTATCCTGTGAATTCGTGCGTGTTTATCTGCAATTCCAATTGCATAGGGATTTTTTTCAATAATTTTTTCCAAAAGTAACTGTTCTTCTGGATTGCGGAAATCATCAAAAATTCGGGTATCAAATTCATGTTCAGGAAAAACATTTTGTTTCATGGCCTCTATTGTACATTCTATTTCTACTACATCTTCAATTGAAATCTCTTCACTTTCAAGATGCTGGATTTTTGCTTTAAGCTGCTGGATATACTGTTTTGCCTGTGAATTTTTATTCATAACAGAAATCTTTTTATAAGTTTCCGAATTGTTAATTTCACAAAAATATAACTTTATATTTTAATATTCATGTTTCCAATCATTTCTTTTTTTAACTCTTTATAATTGCCTAATTTTGCATAGTACTTAAAATATTAATCGGGTGATACTTTTTGATAATATGCTAATGGTAGGAGCAACCGGAAGAAATTCAGGGAAAACCGAACTTGCTTCACTTATTATATCAAAGTTTTCGAAAAAACATACCATTGTTGGGCTAAAAGTAAGCACCTATTATGAAGGAGATATTCAGTTTCACGGAAAAAACGAAAATCCACTCAACGAAAACTATACCCTATTTAACGACACCAACCATAAAACAGATAAAAACACAGCACGAATGCTTGTTTCAGGTGCAAAAAGTGTTTACTGGCTGCGTTCAAAAGATTCTTTTTTAGAAGAAGCTTCACTGGAATTTATGAAGCAAATTGGAAATGATTGCTTGGTGGTTTGCGAATCAAACAGTTTGCGCAAAACAATCAACCCAGGACTGTTTCTTATGATACAAAATAACCTTGGAATGCCAGTTAAAATAACAGCCTCCGAAGTTATTGAATTTGCTGATTGCCTTATTCCATTCAATGGAAATATGCTGGATTTTGAGTTGGAAAGAATAAAAATTGAAAATAATAAATGGATTCTTAACAAATGATTACATACAAACAAGCATATAATATTGTAATTTCATCTGCAAGATCTCTTTCTGCTGAAAAGGTTGCTTTGCCTGATTCTATTGGCAGGATATTGGCACACGACATTGCTGCAGACATGGATATGCCACCTTTCGACAAATCAGCAATGGATGGCTATGCTTGCCGACGAGAAGATATTCCTTTTCCTTTGCAGGTAATGGAAGTGATTGCTGCAGGTTCGATGCCATCAAAAAAAATCATAAAAGGTCAGTGCTCAAAAATCATGACAGGAGCCGTGATTCCCGAAGGAGCTGATTGTGTGATCATGGTTGAACAAACTAAAAAAATCAGTAATTCTGAAATTCAATTCTTAGGGAATATTACTGCAAATAATATTTCATACAAAGCCGAAGACATTAAAAAGGGCAATGTTGTTTTAGAAAAAGGTTTGATGTTGCAACCCCAGCATATAGCAATTCTGGCATCTGTTGGAATTTCTAATCCGGAAGTTTACAAACAGCCTCGGGTTGCAATTATTTCAACTGGAGATGAGCTTGTAGAGCCTAATGCTTTCCCTGATCCCACACAAATAAGAAATAGCAATGCCTGGCAGCTGATCGCGCAAGTTAAAAAAGCAGGGGCAATTCCAGTTTATTGTGGAATAGCAAAGGATTCTCCAGATGAAACAGAAAAAATGATTCATGATGCTATTGTTCAAAATGATGTTCTTTTACTCACGGGAGGAGTGTCAATGGGCGATTTTGACTTTGTTCCTTCTGTTTTGAAAAAAAATAATATTGATCTTCTTTTTGAAAAACTTCTTGTAAAACCAGGAAAGCCAACTGTATTTGGGCACAACAAAGATTGTTTTGTTTTTGGTTTACCAGGAAATCCTGTTTCAGCTTTTATATCTTTTGAAACACTTACCAAACCATTGTTGTATAAAATGATGGGGTATAATTACCAGCCTTTAGATATATTGCTGCCTCTTGCAAAATCATTTACCAGAAAAAAACCTGAACGACTGGAATGGCTGCCCATAAAAATAAACAATGCAGGTGAAGCTGAATTTATCGAATATCACGGCTCAGCACATGTACATTCTCTTTGCTTTGCCGATGGAATTATAGCTGTTGCTGAAAATACTACTGAAATTAAGAAAGGCGAAAAAGTTCATGTACGACTCATTTAATCGGAAAATAAACTATCTTAGAATTTCAGTAACGGATAAGTGTAATCTTCGTTGCGTATATTGTATGCCTGCAGAAGGCGTAAAACCCATGGATCACAAGGAAATTCTTTCGCTCGAGGACATTTACGAATTTACAAAAACAGCTGTACTTTTTGGAATCAACAAGGTACGAATTACCGGCGGCGAACCGCTGGTACGAAAGAATATTGTGCATTTGATTTCTCTTTTGTCTTCAATAAAAGAAATAACAGACCTTTCCATGACAACCAACGCCACCCTGCTTGAAAATATGGCCGAACCATTAGCTGAGGCAGGACTGCAACGCATCAACATCAGCCTCGACACCGTAAATCCCGACAAATACAGAGAAATTACCAGAGGAGGCGATATTCGTGATGTTGTAAAAGGAATTATTGCTGCTCAGTTTGCGGGACTTTCACCCATAAAAATAAATTGCGTAATTGATCAGTCGCCCGAAGAACCAGATGCTAAAGGCGTTCATGATTTTTGCAAGAGTACAGGGCTGGCTGTTCGTTTTATTCACCGTATGGATCTGGAATCAGGTGAATTTTCGGTAGTGGAAGGTGGAACAGGTGGAAATTGCAAAATTTGCAACCGTTTAAGGTTATCTGCCAACGGATTGTTACGTCCTTGCTTGTTTAGCGACATCGCATACAATATTCGCGAACTTGGATATGAAGAAGCGTTGAAACAAGCCGTTTCCGAGAAACCGGAATGCGGAACATTTAGTATTACCAACAAATTTAACAGTATAGGAGGATAATATGGTTCAAAAATTATCACATATCAATTCCAAGGGTAAAGCAAACATGGTGGATGTAGGCCACAAATCAATTCAGTTGCGGACAGCTTCAGCATCGGGAAATATTATACTCTCTCCTGCTACAATAAAACTTATTAAAGAGAATGAAATTAAAAAAGGTGATGTGCTTACAATTGCTGAAATTGCAGGAATTCAAGCTGCAAAAAAAACGTCTGAATTAATACCTTTATGTCATCCGCTTGCAATTACAAAAATTGATGTTAAAGCTGTTTTGACAAAAACGGGCGTTTCCATAAATTCAGAAGTAAAATGCACAGGACAAACGGGCATCGAAATGGAAGCATTAACAGCAGTATCAGTAGGTTTGCTTACCATTTATGATATGTGCAAAGCTGCTGACAAAAAAATGGTTATTGAAAAAATCAGCTTACTTGAAAAAACAAAAACCGACATTCAATAAGATTCCGAAGGCAATCAAAAAAAACATTCATGAAAAAAATAAAAATTCTCTCCGTAAATATATCAGAAAAAAAAGGCACGATCAAAAAGCCTGTAAAAAACATTATTCTTGACGAAAACGGAGTATTGAAAGATGCACATTCGGGCAAATGGCATCGTCAGGTTAGCTTACTGGGAAATGAAAGTGTAGAAAAATTTTCAAAAAAAGCAAAACGAAAAATTGAATACGGCGAATTTGCCGAAAACATTACAACATCAGGCCTTTTGTTATACAATACCCATCCTTTTGATAAATTTATTTCTGAAAAAATTATTTTAGAAGTAACACAAATAGGAAAAGAGTGCCACGGATCTTCTTGTGCAATTTTTAGAGAAGTTGGAAATTGTGTAATGCCTAAAGAAGGGATTTTCTGTAGAGTTATCAGCGGTGGAAAACTTAAAGCCGGCGACGCTCTTGAATATCATCCTAAAATTTTTAAAGCCCATATTATTACACTTAGTGATCGCGCCAGTCGAGGAGAATATGCCGATAAAAGTGGTCCTAAAATTACAGAACACCTTTCGGACTTTTACAAAAAAAGTGGAAGACTTTTTGAAGCAACCAATACCATTATTTCCGATGATGCTTCACAACTCGAAAGTATGATAAGTTTTGCAATTCAGGTTGGTGCCGACATCATATTCACAACTGGCGGAACCGGGATTGGAAAACGGGACATTACCGTTGACGTACTAAAACCTATGTTGGATCAGGAAATCCCAGGAATCATGGACTTTATCCGCATGAAATATGGTGCGGACAAACCCAGTGCATTGATCAGCCGTTCTGTTGCCGGATTAATAAAAGACACCTTTGTGTTTGCACTTCCTGGAAGTGTGAAAGCCGTTGATGAATATTGCGCTGAAATATTAAAAGTGCTGGATCATTTGTTTTTAATGCGCTTTGGGATAGATGCCCATTAATTTTGAAAACCCTTACAAAAAATTATTATTAATGAACCGCGACGAAGCCCTGAACTTACTTATTGAAAACGTAAAAAACGAACGCATGATTGCCCACAGCCTTGCCTCTGAAGCTGTGATGAGAGCTATTGCAGTTAAACTGGGTAAAAATTCTGAGCAATGGGCAATGGCTGGACTTTTACACGATCTTGATGTTGAAATAACCAATGCGGATCCCAAAATACATGGCCTTGAAACCGTGAGGATTCTTACCGAAAAAAATATTGACCCTGAAATTATTGATGCCATAAAACACCATAACGAAGATGCCGAGGGAGTTGGAGTGCGCAATACTATTTTTCAACATGCTCTTGCTGCTGGCGAAACCATTACTGGGCTTATTACTGCAACCACTTATGTTTATCCCGACAGAAAAATATCTTCGGTAAAACCCACATCTGTTGTAAAACGAATGAAAGAAAAATCTTTTGCTGCATCGGTAAAAAGGGAAAACATACTGGAATGTGAAAAAATCGGGATTCCGCTAAGCGAATTTGCGGAAATTTGTGTAAATGCAATGAAAGAAATTGGTAATAAAATAGGTCTCTAGAAAAAAAATACTCCTGAAAAATGCCAAAAAAATCATTTTCGCTGACCAAAGGCGGCCCCAAAGAAATAGTTTGTTCATGGGGTTTTGCCTGGAAAAATTTTTCAATTTTTCATAACGGTGTATTGGTTGGTACTATTCCAAACCAGAAGGAATTAAAAGAAGGAAGAAGTTTTTTACTTTGCGATGGCTCTACCCTCACTGTCAGGCTTAAAGTTACTATATTATCAGTTGGTCTGGAATTATTTCATAATGGAATAATAGTGGGTGGGTCGGATTCAGATCCATATTTGCATATCAAAATTGCGTATGGAATATTGCTTTTTCTTGGAATTTTAAACCTTGTTGTAGGAACAATAATTCTCGCTTCTGGTTTAATGATTTTTGGTGCTGGGATTGGATTGGGTCTGATTATCTTCGGGATTATATTAGGAGGATTATCTTTTGGTGTAAAAGCAAAATCTATTACGGCATTAATTATTGCAATAGCATTGCTGATTTCAGATGCTTTGGCAAGCATTTATTTTCTTTCTATCTCCAACAATCATTCGGCAACAGTATGGATCATTATAAGAATTCTATTTATAGTTTACCTTTTCAGAGCTTTAAAAGCCATAAAAAAATTAAAAACTACGCAGCCACTCATATAATTTAAAATTCATGGAACACACAATTCAATTCAATCAATCAGAAATACACTACACTACAATAGGAAAAGGAAACGCTGTTGTTTTACTCCATGGATTCACCGAATCGCTTGATATATGGGAGTATTTTGGCGATATATTAAGCCTTGAACACAAAGTTATTTTAATTGATTTGCCTGGTCATGGTAAAAGCGAATGCATTGCCGAAACACATACTATGGAGTTAATGGCAGAATGCGTAAAAGCAGTTCTTGATGCACAAAAAGTTAATGAATGCATAATGATAGGTCATTCAATGGGCGGATATGTTACACTTGCTTTTGCTGAATTATATAAGGATATGATTCGTGGTATCGGATTGTTTCATTCATCTGCCTTGCCCGACACTCCTGAGGGAAAAGCAAATCGGGTGCGTGCAATAGAAATTATCCGCTCAAATCACAGCAACTTTATTACAAGTTTTATCCCGGATCTATTTGCGCCCGAAAACAGGAAACCTCTAGAAAAAGAAATTTCACAGCTGATTGATATTGCAAACCAAATGACCGAAGAATCTATAATTGCTGCACAAAAAGGAATGATGGAGCGCAAAAGCAAGATAGATTTACTGAAAACACTTGATGTTCCATACTTATTTATTGCTGGCAAAAAAGACTCTAGATTACCCTTTGATAAAGTTATAGAACAAATTGCAATCCCAAACCAATCTTTTTCTCTTTTACTGGGAGATATTGCACACATGGGCTATCTTGAAGCTCCAAATAAAACACTTAATGCTGTAAATTGTTTTGTTAAATGGGTTTTTGCCTAATATTAATCCTCAAAAACATTGATTACAGCTAAAAAGCTAATTTTTTTGTTCTTTTTTTAATATTGTTTCGAAAAAAATTCGGATATTTGATGAACGAAATCACTAAACAACACGCCATGAAAACCAATTTTCTATGTCCGCATTGCAGAGGCCATCTCCGAGTGTCAAACAGCATTATCTTTTTGACTAAAACCGATAAAGGCAAATCTGGCTTACTCCTTGTCAGTTCTGAGTTGGGTGATTACAGCGTGAAAATGCATCCCACTTATAACAACTTTGAAGAAGGCGAAGTGGTTAACTTTATTTGTCCTATTTGCTACGAAAATCTTGATGCAGAAGAATACGATAAAAATCTTGCAAAAGTAATTATGCAAGAAGAAGATGGTAAAGAATCAACTGTTATTTTCTCTAAAATTGTTGGTGAAAAATGTACGTATCAAGTTAAATCTAACAACATTACTTCTTTTGGCGACCACGCTGAAGGTTATGGAAGCGTATTTGGAGATATCTTTTAAATTCCTGTAATTCCTGAGAATATTTTCCTAATATTTTCTTCTGAATTTCAAATTTCTTATTATTTCATAATTTGAGTTAAATTATTGTTTTATTAATCAATAATTCAGTAAGTTTTTATTTGTTGAAAAAACACTAACTTTGAAAATTATTTAATTACCTAAATGATTTAATTATGGCTACAGATATTGAAATTGCCCGTGAGGTAAAATTATTACACATAAAGGATATAGCAGCCAAACTCAATGTTTTGGAAGACGATTTAGTGCTTTACGGAAAGTATAAAGCAAAACTTCCGCTACATCTTATTGATTTGGAAAAAGTGAAGAAGAGTCATTTGATATTGGTTTCAGCCATTTCACCAACTCCTGCCGGCGAAGGGAAAACAACGGTATCAATTGGGTTGAGTTTGGGCCTGAATAAAATAGGCAAAAAAACAACAGTAGTTTTGCGCGAACCTTCATTGGGTCCTGTTTTCGGAATTAAAGGCGGTGCCACTGGAGGTGGATATTCGCAAGTATTGCCAATGGAAGATATAAATCTTCATTTTACAGGAGATTTTTCTGCAATTGAAAAAGCACACAATTTACTTTCGGCAATCATTGATAACAATATTCAAAACAAAAAAAATAATATTGGTCTTGATCCAAGAACTGTTACGTGGAAACGCGTGATGGATATGAACGACCGCTCGTTGCGTAAAATTATTGTTGGGCTTGGAGGCACCATGTCAGGAGTTCCTCGCGAAACAGGATTCGATATTGTAGCTGCTTCCGAAATAATGGCAATTCTTTGTCTTTCGGACAATTTGCAGCACCTTAAAGAAAAACTTGGAAATATTTTTATAGGATATACTTACGATAAAAAACCTATTTACTCCAGAGATTTAAAAGCAAACGGAGCAATGGCAGTCCTTCTCAAAGATGCAATTATGCCAAACCTCGTTCAAACTATTGAAGGTACACCAGCTATTATTCACGGAGGACCATTTGCAAACATAGCTCAGGGAACCAACTCAATTATTGCAACCCGCATGGGTCTAAGCTTAAGCGACTATGTTGTTACCGAAGCAGGATTTGGTTTCGACCTTGGTGCAGAAAAGTTTCTAGATATTAAATGTCGTTATGCAAATCTTCAACCCAATGCCGTAGTTCTTGTTGCAACAATAAGAGCCTTGAGATATCATGGAGGAGCCAGTTTAAAAGAATTAAACCAGCCTGATGTTGAAAAAGTTAAGAAAGGCCTGGCAAACCTCGAAAAACATATAGAAAATATGAAGCAATTTCATATTTGCCCGGTAGTTGCAATCAATCAGTTTACATTTGATACACCCGAAGAAATTGAAGTTGTAAAAGCAAAATGTGCTGAACTTGGCGTGCCTGTTGCCCTTGCCAATGTTTGGGGAAAAGGTGGAGATGGCACTATAGAACTGGCTGAACTTGTTTCAAAAGTAGCTGAAAGATGCGAATGTGGATTTAAACCAATGTACGAATGGGAATGGCCGATTGAACAAAAAATTGAAGCTATAGCTAAAAAAATCTATGGAGCTGAACATGTTGATTATTCAGCAAAAGCAAAAAAAGATATTGCAAAAATCATTAGTCTGGGATTGGATAAGCTGCCTGTATGTATTGCAAAAACTCAAAAATCACTATCTGATAACCCTGATCTTATCGGAAGACCTAAGGATTTTGTTGTTACTGTGAGGGAAATCGAAATTGCATCGGGTGCAGGATTTATTATTCCAATTACTGGTGACATTATGCGTATGCCAGGCTTGCCCGAACATCCGGCATCTGAGACCATGGATATTGATGAAAATGGCAATATTATAGGTTTATTTTAGTCCACATTGATTTCAAAAAACCCGACACGTCTAAGATGTCGGTTTTTTTTTAATCATTTCCTTTTATACTTTTGTGAAAAAAATATGATAAGCTATCCCATTTATGCTGCCGGTGAATTTATAACAACGGAAAATAAATTTCAGGTAATTTCTTCTTATTCGGGAGAAATTATAGCTGAAACATTTTATGCCAACGAATCTGTGTTGGAAAAATGTATTCAAAAAGCTTTGAGCGTTAAAGACGAACTGGCTTTGATAACAGCATACGAAAAATATGAGATTCTGATGTTCATTGCCAACGAAATGAAAATTCAGAAAGATAATTTGGCCGAATTGTTGGCATTGGAAGCCTCCAAGCCTTTGAGATATGCACAGTCAGAAATAGGACGGGCAATATCTACTTTTATAGCTGCTGCCGAAGAAGCCAAACGCCCACCTATGGAATACATGCGGCTTGACTGGGAAAGTACTGGTAAAAACAGAGAAGGGCTTGTAAAATATTTTCCTATAGGATTGATTTCTGGAATTTCTCCATTTAATTTCCCGATGAACCTTGCCGTTCATAAAATCGCACCAGCAATTGCCGCAGGTTGTCCAATTATTCTTAAACCGGCCACTGCAACTCCACTTTCTAACCTTGAACTTGCACGAATTATTGATAAAACAACATTGCCCAAAGGCGCTATTTCCATTCTACCCATGAATAGAACAGTCGGCAATTTACTGGTTACAGATGAACGCTTCAAGTTACTTACTTTTACAGGCTCACCACAGGTTGGCTGGAAAATGAAGAATGATGCCGGAAAGAAAAAAGTGGTGCTAGAACTTGGAGGAAATGCGGGTACAATTATTTCTGCTTCCTGCGATTTGAAACATGCTGTAAAAAGATGTATTACCGGGGCATTTGCTTATTCGGGGCAGATTTGTATTCATGCACAGCGATTGTATGTAGAATCAGAAATTTTTGAAGAATTTACCCGAGAATTTGTTTCAGCAACAAAAAAACTTCAGATCGGAAAACCTCTTGACCTTACCACAGACATTACTGCAATGATTGATGAACAAAATGCAATCAGAGTGGTGGAATGGGTTAAGGAAGCTGCTGAACAAGGAGCACAAATTATTACCGGAGGAAAACGCACTGGATCCGTGGTTGAACCAACTATTCTTACAAATACAAATAAAAGCATGAAAGTTTCCGGAATGGAAGTATTTGGTCCGGTTGTTACCATTGAACCTTACACTGATTTTAAACATGCTGTGGAAATGGTAAATGATTCTGATTTTGGTCTGCAATCGGGCGTTTTCACAAACAACATTGATGAAATGAATTATGCTTTCAGCAAACTAGAAGTTGGCGGAGTAATTATTAATGATATACCAACTTTTCGTGTAGATCACATGCCTTACGGTGGCATCAAGGATTCCGGGCTTGGCCGCGAAGGAGTTAAATATGCAATAATGGATATGTTGGAACCTAAAATTTTGGTCAAAAATTTTGTGTAGGTTTGCATTTTTAATTTTTTCTGATGATAAGCATTAACAATCTGTCCATTCATTTTACAGGCAATCCCCTTTTTGAGGATGTAACTTTTGTTGTTGGCGATAAGGACAGAATTGGTCTTGTTGGGAAAAACGGAGCCGGAAAAACCACGTTAATGCGTATTATTTGCGGCACACAGGAACCAGAAACAGGAATTGTGATCATTCCTTCGGGAACCACAGTGGGCTATCTCCCGCAGGAAATGGCTTTTAAAAATACGGGGAAAACAGTTTTTGAAGAAGCCATCAAAGCTTTTTCGGAAGCATTGAAAATTGAAAACGAAATAAAACATATTACTTTAGAAATTTCAAAACGTACCGACTTTGAAACGGACAGTTATTACAAATTATTACAGAGTTTAACCGAAGCAAATGACCGTTTTCAGATTTTGGGTGGTCACGACATTCAGGGAAATACTGAAAAAATACTTTCCGGACTTGGCTTTTCTGCATCTGATTTTAACCGGCAGGTAGCGGAATTCAGTGGTGGATGGCAGATGCGCGTTGAACTTGCAAAAATTCTTTTACAAAAACCGAGTGTAATTCTCCTTGATGAACCTACAAATCATCTGGATATTGAGTCTATTCAATGGCTTGAAGATTTTTTATCATCATACGAAGGTGCTGTTATTCTTGTTTCTCACGACAGAATTTTTCTCGACAACATTACTACACGAACTATAGAAATTTCGCTTGGGAAAATTTACGATTACAAAGCCAATTATTCTACATACGAAACACTTCGAGCCGATCGAAGAGAAAACCAGATCGCTTCATTTAACAACCAACAAAAGCAAATTGAACAATCAGAAAAATTCATAGAACGTTTTCGTTATAAATCTACTAAGTCGCGGCAGGTTCAGTCAAGAATAAAATTGCTTGATAAGCTTGATCGCATTGAAGTAGAAGACATAGATGAATCAAGCATTCATTTTCGTTTTCCTCCTGCTCCATCGCCTGGCAGAGTGGTTATTGAAGCCGATCATATTACAAAAAAATATGGCGAACATACTGTTCTTTCTGATATTTCATTTTTGATAGATAAAAACGACAGGATTGCTTTTGTAGGAAAAAACGGAGAAGGGAAAACTACGCTTTCACGAATTATTATCAAAGATCTTGAATATACGGGCAAATGCGAACAAGGGCATAACGTATCCATTGGATATTATGCGCAAAATCAATCGGAACTTCTTGATCCAGAGAAAACAGTTTTTGAAACTATTGACGATGTAGCCGTTGGCGATGTCAGAAAACGCATCAGGGCAATACTTGGGTCGTTTCTTTTTGCAGAAGATGATATCATGAAAAAAGTGAAAGTGCTTTCTGGCGGTGAAAAGTCAAGACTTGCCATTGCAAAACTATTGCTCAAACCAGTGAATCTTCTTGTTCTTGACGAGCCCACAAACCACCTTGACATGCGCTCGAAAGATATCCTAAAGCAGGCATTACTCCATTATAACGGAACACTGGTAATTGTTTCCCACGACCGTTATTTTCTTCACGGTTTAGCAACAAAAATATTTGAATTTAAACAACAAAAAATCCGTCAGTATATTGGAGATATTTATGAATTTTTGAACTCCAGAAAAATTGACACATTGCGCCAGTTGGAGATTTCCGGAAAAATAAAGCAAGGCACTAAAGAAGAGAAAAACACCGGACAAAAGCTGAATTGGGAAAAGAAAAAATTGCTTGATAAAGATGCACGAAGGGTACGTGGCGAAATAGAAAAATCGGAATCGGAAATAGAACGCCTCGAAAGTGAAATCAGCGAAATGGATAAAGCCCTTATTAATCCAGAAACGTATAAAACCATTCTTGATTCTGCAGATTTGTACACAAAGTACAACAAGCTAAAAAAAGACATTGAATTGCAAATGGAATTATGGGAAAAATCTCATGCCGGCTTGCAGAAGATTGAAAAAGAAATTTCTGAAATTACAGAGAAATAATTCGTGTTTAAGAAGTAAAAGCAAAATGTTCTTTAAAGGAATACAATTCTTCTTTTAGCTCTTTATCTGGCAATGTTATCAAATGATTTAAGCGCAGATCTTTTTTTATTTTGAGCTCACGCAACATTAAATGTTGGTTTATAAAAATTATTTCCAGATTAGGATACAGTTCTTTAATGCAGCCTGCTATTTCGAGCACGGAGAGGTTTTTATCAACGAGGTTATAAATATCTGAAGGCAGTTCGTTGTGCAACAAATTGCACATTAATTTCACTACCTTGTCCACATGAATAAAAGCTCTGGATTGCTCGCCATTACCGGTAATCTGAATTCGTCCCACAAAGTTTGCTTCGAACAAAAAGCGGTTTATTACTGCATCAAACCTTACGCTTGGGCTATATCCGTAGATATTTCCACAACGAAAAATATAGGAAGGAATCTTCGAAAACAGCCTTTGCACGTGCGATTCCGCTCTGTACTTTGATGTTCCATAAAATGTTTTCGGGTTAGGAAATGTATTGATGTCAATAACATCATCTGAAGCTCCATAAACAGATGTACTGCTGAGGTAAACAAATTTTTTCACTTTACTTTCTTCCACCGCATAAATAAGTTCAGCAGTTCCCCAGTGATTGGTTTGTTCAAACAAATGGGCATCTTCGCTGGCAAACGGAGTAGATACGCGCGCTGCAAGATGATATACCACATCAATATCCTTCAATACTTCTCTTATTTTTCTAGAATCGAGCAATTCGCCCTGAACAAATCTAACCTTGTCGGGATTGAATTTTGTATCAAGAAAAAGATTATAATTTTTGCGACTTAAATTGTCGTAAATTACAATACTTTTTACCTCAGGATCGTTAAGCAGTTGAAACGTAAGTTCGTTTCCCACATACCCTGCTCCTCCCGTTATCAATATATTCATGGCTTATCAATTAATTCGGTGTTGAGTCCACATTCCGTTTTATTCATACCAAACCACCTGCTGTCGCGAATATTCTCACTTAATTGCTTGCGTGTACAAGGCTCGCATCCAATACTTGAATAGCCCTTCTCTTCCAAAGGATGGCGTGGTAATTTATTTTCAGAAATGTAATCGTTTATCATTTGGTCTGTCCAGTCGAGCAAAGGATGGAACCTCAGTGTTCCATGCGCTGAATGTTCCTGGGTATGAAACAACTTCCTGTGTTTGCTTTGCGAAGCCCTTACTCCGTTAATCCATATATCATACGAAAGCAATAAATTATCCACAGGTTGCACTTTGTTATAGTGGCAGCATAAATCCGGATCTACTGTAAACAATAGATTTCCTTTGGAATCGCGCTGCAAATGCTTTGAAACAGGCGAATTCAGCATTTTTATTTCTATTCCGAGTTCTTGTGAAACCTGATCTTTAAATGAAATGGTTTCAGGAAAATGAAATCCAGTGTTTATAAAATATGTAGGAATTTCGGGTGCTATTTGTTTCAAAATATGCAGCAAAACAAGGCTGTGAGATTGTAACGAAGTGCTTGTAAACATTCGTTTTCCATTTTGCCTGAAAGAATCTATTTGCTCTTTTATTTGCTTAATATCCATGGTAATGCAAATATAACTATTTATTCCCGTTCAGCGTATCATAAGTTTATTAGTAACTTATGTTACGCAAGGAAGGCAAGAAGGTTAATTTTTACATTATGCGTTAAGTGAGTTAGTTTTTCTTCCACTTAAAGGTGCTGATCATGTGATTGATATCCTGTTTAATAAATTTAATTACAGGAGCAAGTGAATCGTTATTTGGTTTAATATTAAAATACAACGCAGCTCTTACAAAAGAAGAGGCACTATCGGTTACATAGAACTGGTATGGCGAAGCAGCGCCGGTTCCTCCTATTTCATAAACCTGACCGTATACTTTTTGTGCCGGATTATCAATTATTATGTCTTCATTAATTTCGTTGGACATAGAAATATGCTTCATTGCCATGGTTCTGGCATCTTCCGTGAATGTACGCAAGTTGTTTTTTACAAATTTATAACTGATATGCAGGCGTCCTTTAAATTTAGGAAAATCCAGATTAATCCAGTAAGGTTCAGCCGACTTAACGGTATCCGGAACAATTACTGCATAGGTAGGATATTCGAAGGAATAAGGATAAACAGAATCAAACATGCGGTATGTATGCTCAGGGAGTGAGATTCGGAAAAAAGCTCTTGGTTTAGGTAACGGATTAGAATCGCCACATGAAAACATAAACAGAATGATAATCGGTAATATCGCGCTAATTGCCCTTTTCTTCATGTTGACTTTTTTTAATAATTACTTTAATTCGCTTGATTTTTCTTTTATCAACAGATTCTATTTTGAAAACAAAATTACGGTAATAAATCCTTTGGTTTTTTTCTGGAATTTTTCCTTCAAGTTCGAGTAATAGTCCGGCTAGTGTATCTGATTCCCCTTTTTCTTCATCAAAAAAATCGTTTTCCACGCCAGTAATCTTGTAAAAATCATTCAGCAAAGTTTTTCCTTCAAAAATAAAGTTAGCATCATCAATTTTTGAATAACCTGATTCGTCAGTATCAAATTCGTCGTTAATTTCACCAACAATTTCTTCAATAATGTCCTCAAAAGTAACAATACCCGAAGTTCCGCCATATTCATCAACCACAATGGCCATGTGTATTTTCTTTTCTCTAAAATCCTGAAGAAGATCATTAATTTTCTTGCTTTCAGGAACAAAAAAAGGAGTTCTTGTTTTTTCCTGCCATTTAAAATCCTGGGTTTCTCCAATATGCGGGAGAATATCTTTGATGTACAAAACGCCATAAATATGGTCTAGATCTTCTTTAAACACAGGCATTCGTGAATATCCAGCATCAAGTATGATCTTCATGAGTTCTTCAAAATTCGTTTCAAAGTCAACAGCTACAATATCAAGCCTAGAACCCATGATTTCCTTTACATCAATTTCACCAAAATTTACAATTCCTTTCAGCAATTTTCTATCTTCAGCTGTTGCGCTCGTATCTTCAGTAATATCGAGTGCTTGCGAAAGTTCATCAATAGAAATATTGTGTCCTTTTTTTGAAATTCTTTTATCAATAAATGAAGTTGAAAACATCAGCAATGAGCTCAGTGGATATGAAAGCGCTACAAGAACTTTTATGGGCTGTGAAATAAACAATGCAAATTTAATGGGGTAGTGCGAAGTATATATTTTAGGCATAATTTCGCCTAATAATAAAATTAAAAAAGTAATCAGTACAACCTGCAACACAAATCCAAAAACTGGATAATCGATAAAATTAAACAATACAGAAACTACATACGTTGAAATGACAACAATACCAACATTTACAAAATTATTTGCAATTAAAATAGTTGCCAGCAGACGTTTGGGCTGTTCCAGTAAATGAATCACCGCTTTGCTTCTGCCTGTTTTTTTTCTACGTATGTCATGAACATCAGAAGCATTAAGTGAAAAAAATGCTATTTCGGATGCGGAAAAAATCGCTGAACAAACCAGTAAAACAGCCATAGCCAAAATTCCGAATACAGCCCCTGAGTTAATGGGATTTAAAAATGCAGTTGTTATAATTAAGATAATATACAAGTTTGGGTTTGATGTTTTATTAAAAAACAAAAATAATCAAATTCAACGACATTGATTTTATAGTCTTTATAAAAAATTACACGCTATATATAATAAGGGTTCGTCAAGGAATAGCGTTTACAGAATTGGCGCAGGAATTTTATTATTTTTAATGGCACGAACTGAGGATGACAGCTTGCGACTCTTTGCGAAATTTGTAACGCCGAAAATTACCAAAAGAACAATTCTAAATGGAAATGTTATTTCTTATCAATCCGTAAATTTACTTATTCAAAAAGGCATCCCACCCTTGAGCAGTGATAGGTATCGAGGTTCCTCCGCTCGAAATCAAGTTACAGCCGCCGTTTTTATGAGTAATATGGCCAATGGGAGAAATTTCGGAAAGGTTTTTTATTTTTTCAAAATCAATTTGCTTAATGGTAAACAACAGTTCATAATCTTCTCCGCCACTAAGTGCAGCAATCAGCGGATCCATTTTAAATGTTTCAGCCATTATCACGGTTGCGGGGTCAATAGGAATTTTCTCCGTATAAATTGCACAACCTACTTCCGAATCGTGGCAGATATGTAGAAGTTCCGAGGCAAGTCCATCGGAAATATCAATCATTGCAGAGGGTTTAACTCCTTTTGATTTCAACAATGAAATGATATCGGTTCTGGCTTCAGGCTTTAACATGCGCTCCAAAATGTAATCGTTGCCTTCAAGATCGGGCTGCATAGAAGGATCAGCTTCATAAACTTTTTTCTCCCTTTCCAGCAATAACAATCCCATATATGCTGCGCCTAAATTTCCGCTTACAAAAATAAGGTCGTCTTCGTTGGCTGCGCTTCTGTAGGTAATATCTTCATTTTTCGCCCTGCCAATTACTGTAAGTGATAAAAAAAGCCCAGAAGTACTCGTAGATGTATCTCCTCCAACAAAATCTACTTTGTATTTTTTGCAAGCCATATTGATGCCTTCGTACAACTCTTCCAGTGCCTGCAACGAAAAGCGGTTTGAGATAGCAACACATACAGTTATTTGCTCTGCAACTCCATTCATTGCGGCTATGTCGGAAACATTTACCACCACAGCTTTATAACCTAAATGTTTTAATGGGGTATAACTTAAATCAAAATGAACGCCTTCGATTAGAAGATCCGTTGAAATCAGCATTTCTCTTTCGTCTGATTTTATCACTGCAGCATCGTCGCCAATTCCTTTAAGTGTTGATTCATTATTGATCTCAACATATTTTGAAAGGTGTTTTATCAAACCGAATTCTCCCAGATCTGCAATTTCGGTGCGTTTTTCTTGTGTTTTTCTGTACATAACGCAAAAGTAGGAAGAATTTTTCACACATTTTGCCGATTCAAAAATCAAGCTAAGTGCATGAACATTTTCACTTAGACAATGTAATGTTTTATATAAATAACATAATTGAGCAAATAGTGTTTTATAAAGAAACCGATAATTATTTATTTACAGGATAATACCGGTTGTTTTTCATGATGTAAGAATTCGTTTTTTTGTAAACAGATAATTCTTTTGGTCGAATCATGAAGCCATCAATTACAAGGCTGTCCGATGATTTCATGTCTTTGTTCCATAGAGTTACCGTTAATTTATCATCGGATTTTTTAACATTGGCAGGGTATTCAAGCAAGGCCCAGGAACTATCAATGGTAACAATTAAATTGTGAAGACTTTTGTAATCGACAAAATAATTTTCGCCTGCAGCATTCGAGTAAATGAGTTCAATTGTGGTTCTGGGAATAAGATCTTTTGTGATGTTTCCGAGCCAGAACGACAGAACAAATGCTGTATCTTTTCCTTTAGATAAAAGTGGACCTTCAAAAATCCTGTTAAATTCCCTAATCTTACCTTTATACGAACTTTGAGAAAAATACCCGGGAGAAGACTGATTTTCCTCAAAATCTATATATTCAAAAGTTTTTGTGCTGTCACTTCTAATAATGCTATTTTGTGCTTTTGCGCCAATAGTAGAAAATTCATTTTCTGTTTTTTGATATAAAGAATCGGTAAGACTTTCCAGTGTGTTTAAAGATAAATTGTATAAAGAGAAATTCTCAGAAGTGAATATTTGTTTTGATTTGTTTATGATATTTCTCTCGCTTTCCTTTAACTCATCACAATTTCTTACCAACACTAAAAAGGGTTTTGCTGACTTAATGTTATTTAAGAATGCTGATTTGCGGTATGGTTCCAATACTATGGATAGGTTTGCATACGTCTGCGAAATGGATGTTCTGCTTAAAAGTACTGCATTCAATGGCAATCCGGTTTTTAATGAAGCAATGAATGCGTAATAATGGATATTGCATTTCAAATCGATCCACACATTTTCCGAACCCACATGAAAGTAAGGAAGTGGAATAATGGCCTGATAATCCTGCGGATTGATCTGTTTTACCCAAGCATTGGCTTCAGTAGTATTTTCCTTATCGTCTAGTTCGGGAACGCTTCCACTCAATATTGTATTTTGGTCTTTGTTGTTCTGATTTGCATCAACAAACAAAACCATCACAGCCAGTGTTAGCAAGGGATAATAGAGGCATTTCTTTTTTGTAGATAAAACTTTCCACAAATAATAAAACACACCGATATTCAGTGCGAAATAAAATACCCACGAAAAGCGGCCAATACCACGGAATTGCTTGAGCGGACCAAGGTATGGGATGTAATCTTCCATTAATACCAGTGGCCAAGCAAACGAAAAAAGCAAAGAGAGGAAACCTGCCCACATCAGTATATTCAGCGTTTTGTTGTCGGTAATTTTAAAGAAATTCCAGCGTCGCTTAAAAATCAAATGAATGATAATTCCCGAAAGAAGTACAATTAAAAAGAAGCCAAAGTTTGTTGTGCTGAAAAAAGGAACCGCCGCAAATGCGCCAAAAAGTAGAACAAACAAATAACCTGCAATATGCCCCGTGTAAGCCCAGCCTTCCCATTCAATAGGGTTGGTGTGAATAAATGTCCGTAAAAAAGGTGATGCAATGGTTTGATCTTGTAAAAATATTCCTTCCCAACCTGATTTATACACCAGCAATCCCCACGGATATGCAGTGCGGTCAGTAGCGGTATCGCTCAACATTACCCATAAATTTAGTATCACAATGGGTAAAATAATTTGCAATAAAATATTCACTAAAATAAAGCGAAAGTTGCGTAACGACTTATCGCTGATTAACATGACCAGCCAGTAAAACAATAATATTATTGCGCTAAAAGCGAAGTTATATGCGTGAAAACTCGACATCAGCAGTAAAAACAATCCAATAACCAAACTTATTTTCCAGCTTTTTTTCCGGTTAAACAGAAACAAAAAATAAATTATTGCAGGAATCGTAAAAACATAACTTAACGAATAATGCCCTGAAAAACGGTGAACCAGTGGCGATAAAAACGCAATACCTACAGCAACAATGGCAGCGTAATATCTGTTTACTTTGAGTTCGCGAAAAATAAGATATAAAAAAACGGCAGCAAGCACCAGCGATAACAGCATCATAAGGTTGATAATACCAACAGTATAATTTGAAATATCAACAATATTATTTGAAATAAATTTAATGGTATTCGAAAGCGCCGGCTGGCAATTGGTGTACATTACATGTTCGCCATAAGGGTAATTCATTCCTTGAAAAACCGAATAGGTGCTGTCGTATTTTATATGGTAAAGCGTGTTGTAATAACTTTGCAACCCGTCGCCGGAAGTGCTGAAATACACATGATTTATGGATCGCAGCGGCTTTCCATAGTAATAAAACAATAAAATAAAAGCCAACAA
>JBBQSF010000021.1:0-30160 GCA_038214085.1 Bacteroidales bacterium
AGTTAGTTAGTTAGTTAGTTAGTTTTGAAAAATATAATTAAAAAAATTAGGTAAAATGTAAAATAAATTTATAACTTCGCAAGATAAAAATCCAAAAAGCATTAAAGGGAGTTCATGCTTACTTGAATTTTTTGTAAAAAATGAATTTTTAGAACTCCCCTGTATTTCCTAATCCTGTAAGTTCTTCAATTGAAAATCTTCCTGAAAGGTATACAATGATTAGAATATTTGACATCAACGGATTATTGGTATTTGAAAAGCACAAGAATGAAATCAATAAAGCTGACATTGGTTTTCTGAAACCTGGAATGTATTTTTTGCACATTATAACTGATGGCAATAGCTTTTCTGGAAAGTTTGTCAAAACCAATAATTAGGAAAATATTTTAAAATGAAAAAACTCGTATTTCTTATTCTGTTACCTATTTTTGTTTTGCAGAATTGCAGCCATCTCGACATAAAAAAAAGCGCACCATCATGTATCAAAAGCAAAATTAGAGATTTTGAAAAAACTGCCTGCGATTCCGGTGCCAGCGTGAAAGAATATTCGTTTCAAAATGAAACAGTTTTTGTATTTGATCCAGGGACCTGTGGCGCAGATATGACATCAGAAGTAATGGATTCCGATTGCAACAGTCTGGGCTTTCTTGGCGGAATTAGCGGCAATACAAAAATTAATGGAGAGGAATTTTCTAATGCAGTTTTCCAATCTATCATCTGGGAAAATAAGTAAGAAAACCCTTTCCCTACTTGCTTTTTATCATTTTCAGCGCCCCTGATTTGGGATAAAAATTCAACTGCATTCCTTTAGAATAAGGCATTTCGGCAATATATCCAAACTGGTTGATAATAAACTGTGATTTTGTGAATTCTTCATTATTCACTTTTACAACAACTTCAGCATATTCGGGAATACGATATACAAAACTGTGCTTTTTTTGCTTGGGATTTATGTTATCCGTTATAAACTTGCCAACATATTCAGTATCTTTTGATGGCGCAAACGCTATTACGATATCTTTTCCAATAAATCTGGTTGAGTCGAGAACTCCTTCAGAAACAGAGAACCTACCAAGTAATTTTGCTGAATCCAACCCTGAATTTTTCGGGCAGTAAGTATAATAGTAATGGAAAGATTGAGTAGCTGTTTTTCCTATAAATAGGCTCAGGTATTCTTGTTCCGTTTTATCAAGTTCTTCAATCATAAAAGCAATTGCTTCCTTGCTGTATGGCACTTCGTTCTGTCCGTTTAGCAGATTATATCTTGATTCCTTAACACTCATTATAAAATCGGCAGCTTCTTTTGCTTTTTGTTCAAGCGTTTTTTCAACCATTATTTTTTGAAGTGTCTTTTTCTCAATAATTGCAGTATCAAGGGTAACTTTTTGAATTATAGTATCAATTTTCTCTATCAGGTTGTAATTGATTGAAAAATTTGCATTGATATCGTCACCATCAGCCATAGTATTTACACCAGTATTGTCAGTGCTTTGCTCATTAAATTCAATATCCAAATTATTTACACCAACCATATAACCAGCCTCAGTCAACTGAAACTGAAGTGGTATGGTGTTTTTAAATCCTTTTCCTGTTTCCACAAAATAATACTGATCGGCATCAGGCATAGAATAAGAATTTAGCTTAATGTCAGAGATTTCAAAATAAGTAGAATTGGTTTGGATAACACTTTTTAAACCCAGAAATTTATCAGCATAAGCTGAATAAGGCCCTTTAATTTTATAAATTTTATCCACAGCAATATCAACAGTAACAACCGTTTTAGGTAAATTATAAAAAAATCCACTTTTTTTAGTCAACGAAGTATCGCTTGTAATATGCCTAACATTTATTATGGAACAACCTGTAAATAAAGCACTGACAACAAATATCCAAAATATTTTTTTCATATTGAAAAGTTTGATGCAAATATACATAATAGCAGTATAATGTACGATTAAAAATTGGTTAAAATCCTGTTAAAATGTCTGCCTTAGAGGTTGTTTAAATTTTAAAACACAAAATTATCAAGCCCCTATTCTCGATACTTTTCTATCGTCACTTCGAGTCCGCTCCTATATATTAATCAATTATAAAAATGTATGCGAGTATCGAGAAACGACGAAAGAAAAACTCGAATTGACGGGGCATATTAAAAATTTTATATGAAATTTAAACAGTTTCTTAGAAGTCAAAAATGTAGAAGTTTTATGTTAAATCAACAATTGCTTTTTCATCACTTTTAGTTGAGATAAGCCACAAGCCGATAAAAGTAAGAATTCCATTTATCAAGATAAGTTCATTTCCTATTTTATAACCAGAAAAAATACTTTCCGATACCGCATTAAGTCCAAGTGCTACATGAAGTTTTGCTTCATACCATGCAGGATTGCTGAGCAAATCGGTTGCAAGAGCAATCAACGGAGCTATTATAGAAACAGCCCAAATCCGATTGTCTTTAAGATTTCGCTTTGTGAGTATTCCAAAGGCAAACAAGCCCAACAATGGACCGTAAGTAATACCGGCAAACTTCAGAATAAAATCAATAATCATTTTATCATTGATCCATTTAAAAATGAGCACCATGATAAAAAACAAAAGTGCAAATGAAAAATGCACTTTTAACCGTTTGCGTTTTTTTTCTTTTTCGCTGCCTTCTTTGTCTTTCAGGTTTAAAATATCAATACAAAAACAAGAAGTCAGAGATGTTATAGCGCCATCAACACTAGGAAAAAGCGCGGAAATTATGGCTAAAATAAAAATAATTCCAATCGAGCCTGCAAATGCGTCACTCAGAGCAATAGTTGGGAATAAGTCGTCAGGAGGCACTTTAATTCCCTTTGTTTCTGCGTAAAGATACAAAACACCTCCAAGAACGAGAAACAGAAAATTCACAAACATCAGGACTGCTGTAAATGTCATCATGTTTTTCTGAGAACCCTTTAAGGTTTTTACACTTATATTTTTCTGCATCATTTCCTGATCGAGGCCAGTCATTGCAATTGCTATAAACATTCCTCCCAAAATATGTTTAAGTGCAAATGATCCGGCTTTATAATCCCAGTTAAAAATCTGAGTATAACCCCTGTCGGTCATTAACGACATAGCGCCGCTAAAGTCAGTTCCCAACATTTTAATAATTACAATTATACATACAACAAGCCCCAGCAGCATTCCTGTAGTTTGTAAAGTATCAGTGTAAATAATTGTTTTAACCCCTCCTTCGAATGTGTATAGTAAAATGAGTACAAGAATAACCAGAGCGGTCATTTCGAAGGGAATTCCAAGTTTATTGAAAATAAAAATCTGTAGCACACTGATCACAAGATACAATCGTGCAGTTGCACCAACAGAACGTGACAATATAAAAAAAAATGCTCCTGCTTTATGGGCACTTACACCAAAACGCTTTTCAAGATAAGTATATATACTTGTAAGATTCATTCGGTAATAGAGCGGGAGCAGTACAAATGCAATGACAATATATCCCAGCAAATAGCCAAGAACGACTTGAAAATAAAAAAAATTGGTTGCTCCTACTCCGCCCGGAACGCTTACAAATGTAACCCCGCTGAGCGAAGTGCCAATCATTCCGAAAGCCACGAGCATCCAGTTGCTTTTGCGATTTCCTATAAAAAAAGAATCGTTGTTGGAATTGCGGGAAGTGAGCCAGGCCACAACCAGTAAAAGGATAAAATAGCCGGTAACAAATAAAAACAATAATACAGGCGACATATTGAACTTTAATATATTGAAGCAAAAATAATCTTTTCGTTTTACAATCAAAATAAATCTTTTGGAAGGAATTTACAAAGATTCCTAAGGATTGTTTAATTTTGCAAAAAAAAATTAGTGATTTCATATCCTTCAAAAATTGTTGAAAATGCAGTTAATGCTTTATCCAAACTTCCGGGTATAGGCAGAAAAACAGCATTACGACTGGTACTTCATATTCTTAAAGAAGACGAACAAGAGGCTTCTTCGCTAGGAAATTCAATAATTGATCTGAGAAAAAAAATACAATATTGCAAAATTTGTCATAATATTTCCGACACAGAACATTGCGAAATATGCAGAAATCCTAAACGAAATCATTCGCTTATATGTGTGGTTGAAGACATACGCGATGTAATTGCCATTGAAAATACAAATCAATTCAATGGCGTTTATCACGTTTTAGGTGGGATTATATCACCAATGGATGGCATTGGACCCAACGACTTGAATATTGAATCGCTGGTTATTAAAGTTTCTTCCGGAGGGGTAAACGAAATTATTATGGCATTAAGCGCAACAATGGAAGGCGATACAACCAATTTTTTTATTTATAAGAAAATTAAAGAATATAATATCATACTTTCAACAATTGCCAGAGGCGTTGCTGTTGGCGATAATCTGGAATATACTGACGAAATTACCCTAGGGCGATCAATTATTAACAGAACTATTTACGAAAATATCCTTATTAAGTAAAAAAGTACAAGAAAAAAAAGTACAAAAAAATAATTTATATTTTAATAATTCCTTTTGGGAAACTTTTTTTTATACTTTTACTTTTAAATAAAAAAGAGCATTATGGGACTTAAAAATCGTTTGACATTAATGAGTTTTCTCCAGTTTTTTATTTGGGGAGCATGGTTGATTACTGTTGGTAATTATTGGTTTGCTACAAAGCATTGGAGTGGTTCTGATTTTGGAGCAGTATTTTCAACTTTAGGTCTTTCTTCTCTTTTTATGCCAGCATTAATTGGAATAATCGCCGACAAATGGGTAAGTGCAGAAAAGTTGTACGGGATATTGCATATTTTAGGTGGAATTTGCCTAGCTTTTATTCCACAAGTAAATGATCCGGACACATTTTTTTGGGTAATATTTTTAGCAATGATTTGTTACATGCCTACAATTTCATTGTCAAACTCAATAGCTTACAATATTCTTAAAAAACACAATTATGATGTGGTTAAAGTGTTTCCGCCAATTAGAGTTTGGGGCACTATTGGTTTTATTGCGGCCATGTGGCTTACAAATTTAACAGGTAACAAAGCCAATGCAAATCAGTTTTACATTGCTGCTGCTGCTGCAGTTTTATTAGGTTTGTATTCGTTTACCTTACCCAATTGCCCTCCCGAAAAACTGGCATCAAAAAAAGCATCTTTGCTGGAATCATTAGGTTTAAATGCTTTTAAATTATTTGCCAACTATAAAATGGCAATGTTTTTTATTTTTTCAATGTTTTTAGGTGGAGCATTGCAATTGACCAATATGTATGGTGATGCTTTCTTATCTGATTTTGCTAAAGTCCCCGAATACCTTGATTCGATTGTAGTAAAATACTCAACTATTATTATGTCGATTTCTCAAATGTCGGAAACCTTGTTTATTCTTGCCATTCCTTTCTTCTTAAAAAGGTTTGGTATTAAAAAAGTTATGCTGATTAGTATGTTTGCATGGGTATTGCGTTTTGGGCTTTTTGCGTATGGTGATCCGGGTTCTGGTTTATGGATGATTATTCTTTCGTGCATTGTTTACGGAATGGCATTTGATTTCTTTAATATTTCAGGATCCCTGTTTGTTGAAACTACCACAGATCCTTCGATTCGTTCAAGTGCGCAAGGTTTATTTATGATGATGACCAACGGATTTGGTGCAATTATAGGAAGCTCAGTTAGTGGCTATGTTATTCAAAACTACTTTACAAAGGGTGATAACAAGGACTGGCAAAGCATATGGATAATGTTTGCAATTTATGCTTTATTTATCGCACTTGCTTTTGCTTTGTTGTTCCGGCACAAACACGATCCTAAAGCAATTGGTGAAGTTAGTCACTAGGATGCTTTTAGATTTTAGAATGCAGATTTCAGAATGCAGAATTTTAAATGCAGAATGTAGAATGCAGAATGCAGAATGCAGAATTTAGGATTCAGATTTTAAGATTCAGATTTATTTTTAAAACTTCGCGACTAGGTTTTCTGCTTTTTCTTTTTAGCTGCTGGGAATAAAACATTATTCAAAATTAATCGATATCCAGGGGAATTTGGAAATAGGCTCAAATCAGTTTTGGGATCGCCAACCATGTGCTGATAATCTTCGGGATCGTGCCCACCATAAAATGTCCAAGTTCCTTTTCCATATTCACCATGAATGTATTTGGCTTCTCCGGCGCCTTTATTTTCGCCCATTATCAGAATATTTGATTTTATCAGCTTCTCATTAAATGCGGTTGTCTGCCCCATAAAACCTTTTATTATTTGAGTATGGTTTTGGCATAACATACTGGGAACTTGATCCCATTTTGCGGAAAATTCAAACAGTGAAAAATAATCGTTTGCGGCAGTCACCTTGCGGGTTTGAGTAACATCAATATCCGAAACTTCATACTCGTAAGGATTGTTGCTCAATTTAAAATCAGTAAATGCAAAACAATTGTCGTAATTAAGCTTTTTCTGATAATCAGCATCTGCTGCATCGCCATCAAACATGCTCTGGCAAATATCAACACCATCGGCAGCCAAAGAAATATCGTAGCTATCAGGAGCAGAACACATAGTGAATAAAAACCCTCCCCCTGCAACAAAATCTCTGATTTTTTTTGCAACTGCCAGTTTCATCTCTGAAACTTTTTTAAAACCAAGTTTACGTGCAAGATCTTCGTTATATTTTACATCTTCCTTATACCATGCAGCATTTTGATAAGCATACCAGAATTTCCCGTATTGTCCTGTAAAGTCTTCATGATGCAAGTGAAGCCAATCGTAGAGAGGAAGATTTCCTTCAATCACTTCGGTATCGTAAACCAATTCGTATGGAATTTCGGCATAATCAAGTGCTAGAACAACAGCATCATCCCAGGGTTGTTTGTTCTTGGGTGAATACACTGCAATTTTAGGAGCTTTAACCAGTTTAACTTCATCCTCGTTTACAGCTGGATCAGCAATTTCTGTAAGTATGGAGGCTGCCATGGCGTCTGCAATAATTTCATAGCTTACTCCTCTTATTTTGCATTCTTTTTCCATATCTTCAAAATAAGCACACATAAAACTTCCACCACGGTAATTTAAAAGCCAGCTTACTTCTATTTCTTTTGCCACTACCCAATATGTTATACCGTATGCTTTCAGGTGGTTTTTCTGATCCGTATCCATTGGTATCAGTATATAGCTTGCCTTAGCAAACAAAGAACTGGCAACTAGAATCATTGCTATAATTAAAGACCTGAATTTCATTGTATTAAAAATTAAGTATAAAATTAACGAAATTTTAGCAGAAATAATATTTCATTAACAATATTTCACATAGCTAAAAAGGCTGCTGCGGATCCTCATCCTTCATTTCGTTCATCTTAGAAGGCATTGTAACTGTATGAGGAGTATCAGGAAAATCGCGATCACTGTATGGTTGTGAAACGCTGTAAGAAGAATCGTAAGTAGTGTCGTCAACATCTACAAATTTAGCAAAACGATCAATAAATTTCAGTGGTACATCAGCAGTAGGGCCGTTACGGTGCTTAGCAATTATAATTTCGGCCATACCTTTTGTTGGCTGATTGCGTTCGTCCAATTCAATTTTATAATACTCAGCGCGGTATATAAATATTACCATATCGGCGTCCTGCTCTATAGCTCCCGATTCACGTAAATCGGAAAGAATAGGACGCTTGGTACCTCCACGTTTTTCAACTTCACGGCTTAACTGAGACAGCGCAATAATAGGAATATTAAGCTCTTTTGCAAGACTTTTAAGCGATCTTGAAATATTACTGATCTCCTGTTCACGGTTGCCTCGGTTATCGCCACTTCCAGACATTAACTGCAAATAGTCGATTACAATCAGTTCAATTTTG
Source organism: Bacteroidales bacterium (assembly GCA_038214085.1). Classification (GTDB taxonomy): domain Bacteria; phylum Bacteroidota; class Bacteroidia; order Bacteroidales; family CG2-30-32-10; genus JBBQSF01. The sequence continues at coordinate 7,838 of JBBQSF010000021.1, forward strand.
TGTTGTTGTTTGAGACGACGGGCTTTGGCGCGAAGGTCAAAAATGGTGAGTGCAGGAGAATCGTCAATAATAAGCGGTGCATCACTAAGTCTGGTAACACGTGATTCCAATTGAGCCCACTCGTGGTTTTCAAGAGTGCCTTTCTTCAGTTTTTCGGCAGGAAGTTCTGTTTCGCTAGATATTAAACGGGTAACCAGCTGAGTAGTGTTCATTTCAAGTGAAAAAAATGCTACAGGTTTTTTAAAATCAACTGCAATATTACGAGCCATAGTAAGCATTAATGCCGTTTTTCCCATGCCTGGACGAGCGGCAATAACAACAAGATCTGATTTCTGCCAGCCTCCTGTAATACGATCCAATGCCATAAAACCTGTTGGAACTCCATTAAAACCACCTTCTTGACGCGATGCGGCTTTAATTTGCCTGATTGATTCCACCACAGAATCCTTCATCATCGAAAACTTACTTTTTAAGTTTCCCTCCCCAATTGCAAAAAGGTTTTGCTCAGCAGTATCAAGCAATTCAAAAACATCTGTACTATCATTGAATGCTTCTTTAATAATTTCGGTTGAAGAACGGATCAATTCTCTTTGCAAATATTTCTGAGAAATTATTCTGGTATGGTATTCAATATTTGCCGAGGAGGCCACTCTGGAAGTGAGTTGCGTAATATAATATGCGCCTCCAACGATTTCAAGTTCGCCGTTTTTCTTTAACTGATTGGTAACAGTGAGAATATCTATGGATTCTGATTTCTCGAACAGTCCAAGAATTGCTTTATAAATTTTCTGATGTGCTTCTTTGTAAAACATTTCAGCTTTCAGAATGTCCAATACTGCTGTAAGAGCATCCTTTTCGAGCATTATTGCGCCCAATACTGCTTCTTCAAGATCTATTGCTTGAGGCGGAATTTTGCCGTGTTCAAAAACGGTACTGTCGGAAATTGATTTTTGTTGTTTTTTCTTTGAATTCGATGTTGCATCCATGCTGCAAAAATACAAACTAAAATTTCGAATTTTATTTCAACTCGAAAATAGTTTTCAACAATTCACATCTGAATTTTAGCTACAAGCAGATACATTAAATCCTTAACAGCAAAGGATCTTTGAAGAGAATAAGAAAGCAAATTTTCTTTAATTTCGAGGGTCTCAAAAATATCATTACTGTAAAACAAGGATTGATAAGCGCCGCCAGCAACTATCTCAGATGCAAAAACCGGCTTATTACCCCTTTTTGCGCTCAACTTATTGTACAAAATAACTTCATCAGAAATAAACCCGGAAACAGGATTATAGTATGCCATATCCTGGAAAATACTTTTAATATCTTTTAATGAAACCTGATCAATCCTTGAAGAGAAATTAACTGGCAAAAACATTTTATTTTGTTTTAAAATGCTTAACAATTTTTGTTTATTGTAAATATAAATTTCGTTGTTTTCTGTAAAAATATCTTTCAACAGATCAAACAATTTCTGACGGTTATCGTTTCCCGCTTCAGAAAAGTGTTGAGTTTGCCTGATAATATTACCCGAGGGATCTACTTCAATAAGTGTAACTAAAAAAGGAATAACCTGATAAGGATGCGAGTTTCCAAACAGTGGAACTGCAGGAAAGAAGTTGAGAATGTCAACAAATATATTATTTTTTGTAAGCTGAGCAGGAACAACAGCTTTAATTCTTTTTTTATCAATGTATTCTTCGGATTTTAACTGAATCTCTTGCTTTTTAGTTAAAGTAAATCCTTTAGGAATGTCAGTGAGCTTTAATATTCCTTTATAATACAAGGCATAATGTTGTTCAGGAGTGGCATCTGTCAATTCAAAAATAGAGCCTGAAACTGGAATATTTTTTCGGCAAAAGCCACTAAAATCGCATGGATAAGGATTTGAACAATGAACTCCGATATCTATAACAGGCGCTTCGGGTTGATCAATAATTTTTTTCATTTCAACAATATTCTCCTCCACAAAATCCATTTGTTCTTTGCAATATGTGAGTACAGATTTTTCGGAAAATAATTTCTTCAAATCAAGTCCTGTCTGCCTGAGATAACTACCGTTAATGTGAATAAGAATAAAATCGTCGAGTTTCACTCCGCTATTTGCAATCACATAATGCTGAAGAGCTGCATCAAGATAATAAGTTTGTGATAACTGCACCGAACTTTTCACTTCATATGCCGTCCAGCCATTTTCACTGCTTTTAACAAGAATATCAAGTGCAACATATACATCGTTGGCAATAAAAGCTGCTTCGTAGATTACTTTACAACCAGAAGCAATTAACTGAGCTGTTTTTTCAACATTTTTAAATGGAAAGTGATAGGATCCGGCTGACGCCATTTTACCACCTGGGAAAAGCTGCTGGGCAAGAATGCCAACATCAGTGCCTCTTTTAAACTTTGCAAGTTGTTCAGGAGAAAGGTAATCGCGAAGTTTATAGTTTTTTTTATACAGATAAAGGGATTTATGACATTGTAAACCCCTGACAAAAGAAGATTTTGATAATACAGGTTTTTGCATTAACTTAAAGTTATACTGCAGAAATATTTTCGTCGGCAATTAATGGTTTGCCCTGATATTTCAACATAACCTGAGCAACAGTAATCACATCTTTCTGGCAATATGTAACAATTCGTTCAAGGTTTTTTTCTTCATAAAAAACCTTTGCTACATCGCTTCCGTCAATATCATCCTTAGGTGTAGGGATATTGAAAACTGTAGCCAGCAATTCAAGCGCCGTGTAATTTTTATGATCGCCGAATTTCCATAATTCCATAGTGTCGAGATGAGAAACTTCCCAAGGTTTTTTTCCGGCAAGATCCAACAACGCAGGGAATTTAATACCATTTATCATCAATCTTCGGGAAATATAAGGAATGTCGAATTCTTTTATATTATGTCCGCAGAGCAATGGTTCCTTACGATTTCCGTGTTTTGAAAGCATTTCACAAAATTCTGTCAACAGCTGTTTTTCATCATAACCATAGAATGACTTTAGCTTGAAGGTATTTTTACCGTCAACATATTTCATAAAACCAACTGATATGCATATTATTTTTCCAAATTCCGAAAAAATACCTGCTCTTGCAAACATATCTTTTGGTGTATCTTCAGGGCGACGAGGCATAAAATCGGCTTTTCTGTCCCAATGCTTACGAAATGTTTCGGGTAATTCATCGTATGTGGGTACCATGGGAACAGTTTCTATATCAAGGAATAGAACGTTTTCGAGATTTAAAAGTTCAAGCATAAAGATTATTTTTTTTCAAATTTACATTATTTTTTGATTTACCAAAAAAAATACTGAGACATTTAATCCGAATCAACGACAAAATGTCAAGTTGTAAAGAATCAAAACCAATGAATTTTGCGAAGAATAACAATAACAATTGTAGGAAGTATCAATGAAGCAGAAACCACACCCCAGAATGCATATTTACTATCTTCTAAAAAATTGGGCACATTCATTCCGTATAAACCGGAAAATATGGAAGGAATCATAACACAAAGTGTAATTACGGTGAGGCGCTTCATCACGATATTCAGGTTGTTTGATATTACGCTGGCAAAGGCATCCATCATTCCTGTTAAAATGTCGCTATGGATGGTTGCTGTTTCAATTGCCTGTTTGTACTCAATCTGAACATCTTCGAGAAGTTCTTCATCAAGCTTAGTGTTATCAATAAGCTTAGAACGTTGAAGTTTATTGATAAGCAATTCGTTCGAACGTAGCGAAGTAAGAAAATATACCAGCGTTTTCTGAATTTTCAGAAGGTTATTCAACTGACTGTTTTCAATAGATTTGCGTATATCTTTTTCAATCTGATTGGTACGGCGAATAATGATTTTCATAAACCGCAGATAATAGGAAGCAGATAACTGAAAAAGGTACAATACAAAACTGTGCATATTTTCAATATCAATTCCCTTTACTTTTTGCTCAATAATATCATTAATAATTTCATTTTCATTGTCGCAAAGCGTGATGATCATATTTTTTGAGATCAAAATACCTAAGGGAACTGTAAAAAAAGTAGCGTCACCTTTTGGTTCATATACAGGAATACGAACAACAATAAGTAACCAACGACCACTTATTTCGGTACGAGAACGCTCATCAATATCAAGGATATCCTCAATAAATTCATCGGGAACTAAATAATCTTTTTTTAGGCTGTCGATTTCTTCAGGGCTTGGGTCGGTAACATTAATCCAGCAGTTTCTTGTAAAACTAGGAATTTGATGCAAGGTTCCACTTTGCTTTTTATATATTTGAATCATATCGGAAATATTAAATCATTAAACATTGTATTAATTGTAAGTTTTTTTAATTGCAGACTTACTTGCCTGTATTTGGCTTATACGAATAATGACTTAACCGGTGGTTCAGAAAACCGGATTTTTTTAATGCTTTTTCAAGTATAAAAGAAAACATAAACGCCTCCATTTTTGACCTAACAAAGTGTTTATGCTAAAGGAACGCACCCTGCTATGGCATGATTTGATAATATTTGTAACTCGCAGGTCCTTCGTCCATTTTGGATGATTTTTTTAGTTCAGTGCAAATGTAGTAATTTTATTTTGCAAACTTAGAATCTGTTTAAATTTCACCTAAAATTTTTATTATGCCCCGTCAATTCGAGTTTTTCTATCGTCGCTTCTCGATACCCGCATACATTTTTGTAATTGATTATTTTTTAGGAGCGGACTCGAAGTGACGATAGAAAAAGTATCGAGAATAGGGGCACAATAATTTCATGTTTCAAAATTTAAACAACCTCTTAATAAAACAAGGTTCTGAATTTTCATTTGTACCCTCATTCTTTTTAATGAACAAAATAATGCAAATAATTCTATTTATAAAAAGCGTCTATCTTTGCTAAAAGAGGTGCCTTTTAACAATCAGTTACAAAGTATTTAAAAATAATTACCAACAATGTTTGTAATTAAAAATAAATGTCTAAATTTGCACTCCATTTTAAGAACGATTAAACATTAAGCCATGAGCAATTCAGAATTAATAAAATACGTTGAAAGCCAGTTTACACAAGGCAAAGAATTACCCGCATTCAAAGCAGGAGATACTGTTACAGTTCATTATAAAATTATTGAAGGAAACAAAGAACGCGTTCAGCAATATCAGGGAGTGGTTTTACAACGCTCAGGAGTTGGTGCAACTGAAACTTTTACAGTAAGAAAAATTTCTGGAAATATCGGTGTTGAAAGAATTTTCCCGGTTATTTCTCCCTTCATTGAAAAAATTGACCTGAATAAACGCGGAGTTGTTCGCAGAGCACGAATTTTTTACATTCGCGAACTCAGAGGTAAAAAAGCACGTATCAAAGAAAAAAGAATGTAATTATACCATACTTCACAAAGAGCCCGTCATAAACGGGCTTTTTTTATTTGCAATATTTTTCAGTCATGCTTCTGGCTGCTTCAAAACCCAATTTCAGCGCGACCTTAAAGGATTTGCAAACATCCTCATTATTTCCAGTTTTGATAAGCAATAAACCTTTTCCGTAAAATGCAGGCGCAAATGTGCTGTCGCCCCTGATGCATAAGTTATAATCCGCTAAGGCTTCATCATTCATAGATAAGGATTCTCTGCTCATTGCTCTATAGAAAAAGGCCTTAGTAAAGGAAGGAGAAATGTCTATTGTTTTGGAAAAATATTTATCAGAAGCAATAAAATGTTTGCTTTTAAAATAAGCCATCCCAATCTGAAAGGAATAATCAGCATTATCCGGACTTAATTCTTCTGCCTTGCTAAATGCTATCTGGGCACTTAATGTATCGGCGAGTGCAATTTGAATTTTCCCCTTATTTAAAAGCAACAATGCGCTTTCGCTTTGAAGTGCAATGGATTTATCAATATCCGTTAAAGCTTCTTTAAATCGGTTAATATTGTAATATGCCACCGCCCTATTGTAATATGAAAGCCCGAAAGCAGGATTTAATTGAATGGCCTTGTTGCAATCATCAATTGCATTTTGCCATTGAGAAGTTTCAATAAACAAACAGCTTCTGTTGTAAAACACCTTAGAGAACCCAGGATTTAAAGATACAGCTTTATTCATATCCTGAAGTGCAGGCACAAATGCTTCAGTTTTTAATCTTACATAGCCCCGATTCATATATGCAGGAGCATACAATGAATCTAATGAAATTGCCTTTGTATAATTGGTTTCAGCAATATCATACTTCTCAAGTTCTGTATATGAATCGCCCAAGTTTACATAAGCAAGAGCAGAACCAGGATTCGTCTTAACAACGTCAGCCCAAAGCGAAACTGAATTTGCCCATGTTTTACTTCGCTGATTTGATGCCACTCCCATTGATACCAATATAATTATCAGCAGCAACCAAAATACATGTTTTTGATTTCTGAATTTTGATATGGCAATATTAAAAAAATATGAAGCAATAAAAAATAATCCTAAATATGGGATATAGGAATGTCGTTCACTTATTATTGAATCTCCAATAGAAATTAAAGGAAGGTAAACACTTACTGAAATAAGAAAAAATAAAATTCCGAAATTTAGTTCCTTACTTTTTTTTCGAAATTTAAACAATACAACCAATAATAACATGAACAAAACTGCACCGGCCATATTTACTAAAGGAAGTAAACCCTCTGATTTGTCAGGAAAAAAATATTTTGCAGAAAGCGCATAAGGTACAATAGCTTTAAAGACATACAAAAACGGTGCATACATAACCAAAACCAATCGATCAAGCAAAGTGTAATCTGCAAACGAATTAATGCCTTCAACGCTGTTTGCTGCATAAATTGAGACAATTACAACAATAAGCGAAACAATAATAAATGGGATTTTATTGATGATATTAATTTTTCTTAGAAAATAAAAGTCAAGAAGAATAATAAGTGCAGGAAAAACTATTCCTGAAGGCTTTGACAATACTGCCAATAAAAAAAACAAGAGGGAAAATAAATAATTTTTATTTTTTCTGGAACGAAGATAAAAAATGTAAGAAATTAGTCCAGAAAGCAGGAATAACGCACAAAGCAATCCTTTTCTTTCCGAAATCCAATAAACCGATTCGGCATGCATTGGATGTAATGCAAACAATAAAGCGGCAATAAATGCTACAGTTTTTATGGGTTTTATCAGGTATATCAGCCAGAATACAAGCACAGAATTACAAATATGCAAACCCAAACTTACTGCATGAAAACCTTTTGCTGATTCAGCAAAAACGCTGTATTCCATTGCAAGAAAAATTGTGGTAATTGGATGATACATCCCATTTGTGAAAGTTGTAAAAACTTTATTGAAATTATAAAATGAAAATTGAGTAACCAGTGGATTCCCGAAGACAATAATGGTATCATCAAAATTAGTGTATGCGTTTTTAATACCGCTATAAAATGTTATCAAGGCAAGCAGTACAACTAAAGAAACAAGATAAAAAACGTTGATTCCTTCAATAAACAAAGGCTTTTCAAAAAGCAGTGGCTTGGTTTTCTTTTTCAATTTATTATTTGGCTACAATTACAAATTCGGTGCGCCTGTTTTTTGCTCGACCTTCCTCTGTATAATTTGAAGCAATAGGTTTGGATTCTCCAAAACCCTGATAACTCAGATTTGAGCTCGAAACTCCTTCCTGAATCATATAATCAAACACTGATTTGGCTCTGTTTTCGGATAAAATCTGGTTAAAAGTATCATCGCTCACATTATCGGTATGGCCATGAATAGCAATTTGAAAAGTAGGATGGTCTTTTAAATATTCCACAAAATCATCAATGATTCTCTTGCTTTCGGTAGTAAGATCATACTTGCCGTATGCAAAATAAATATCGTTTAGTCGGTATGATGCGCCAACTTCAAGCTGCTTAACTTCAAAATTAACAGTAGCTGGCTTATCATAAACCGTATCCTGTTTGCTTATGTATTTTGAAGTGTACGCATATTCATCCGATTTTACAGTTAACACATAATCATTCCGAAAAGCAGTGGCTATAACATATTTTCCACTTACGGAATCCACAGGAATTTCTGTAACCTGTTTGGTCACAGCATTTTTAAGCTGAACCTTAACATTGGCAACAGGATCTGATTTTAATTCATCCTTAACATTTCCTTTTATAAACAAAACAGTGTCTGGTCTTGCTTCTTTATAAAGTTCAAACGAATAAATATCCCAATTGCCAACTCCTTTAAAACGTGTTGAATCATTGGATGCAAAATAACCGTAATGACCATCGGTACTCACAAAAAATCCAACATCGTCGCCAACGCTATTTATTGGGTAACCTAGATTCTGAGGTTTTCCCCATTTGCCATCCTTTCCTTTGCGGCAATAGAAAATATCGTATCCACCAAGCCCTGACCAGCCCTGCGATGAAAAATAAAATGTATTGTTATCGGTATGAATAAAAGGAGTTTTTTCATTTGCAGCAGTATTTATTCCGGCTCCCATATTTTCCGGCACACCCCATTCGCCAAGTTCATTTTTTACAGTTTTATAAATGTCATATCCACCATAACCGCCAGTACGATCAGAGATAAAGTAAAGGGTTTTCCCATCAGAAGAAATTGAAGGCTGCGATTCCCACGATTTGTTTCCGTTAATTTTTGTTCCCAGATTTGTTATTTCGCCCCAAGATCCGTTAATATTTTCTGAAATACAAAGATCACAGTTAAAGTATGTTTTATCTTTCAATTCCTTGCAAACAGTATAAATAAGATATTTATTATCGATAGTTAGTGTGGCGCCTCCTTCATTGTCATTGATATTAAAGGGACTTGGCATTTCTTCACCTTCGCTGAAATTGCCGTTTTGCCGTTCGCTAAACATAAACTTTTCTTTATACGTAAGTTTTTTAAACATATCATCTTTTTTGGGCTCAACTTCGTACTTACGTGTAAACAAGACCAATTCATTATCAGGCGATATGATTGGAAGATATTCAGGAAGTTTGGTATTCACACCCTTAATCGGTATAGGATTGAAGGGAACAGGAGATTTCATCAAAGAAGAATAAGTCTTGGTATATGACATTATACTATCAGCTCTGTTATAATCTTCAACTTTCTTTATTTTATCAGGATCTTTAATAAAATTTTTCATATATATGTAAGCAGTATCCAGCTTGTCGTCGGCATAATAAATTTCACCAAGATAAAAATGTACGTATGGATCACTATATTCTGGACAAATTTGCAATACCCTTTTCAAATACTTTTTGGCAGTTACCAAATTAAGCATGGTTGGCCTCATGTAAATTTTTCCAATCATAAAATAGGCATCTGCATAGTCAGGTTCGGCTTCAATAACTTCTCTGAAAATTTTTAATGAAGCAGTTATTTTTCCTGACTTGTATTCGCTCATTGCAGATTCATAAAGTTTAGTGGCTTTTTTGTTATTAACCGCGCATGGTTCGGATTCATCGTCCTGAGCATAAGTTGCTGACGAAAAAATCAAGAGCGTAAGTATAAAAAAGTATTGGATAATAAATTTACTTTTCATGATTCAAAATTCTTATAAGCATTATAACGTAAAAAATGATCGGCAAGTATAAGAGCGGTCATGGCTTCAACCACAGGAACAACGCGGGGAGCGACACAAACATCGTGCCGTCCGGGCACAGAAACTTCAACAGAATTTAATTCGGAATCTACCGTTGTTTGTGATTTTGAAATGGATGCAATGGGTTTAAAAGCCACACTAAAATAAATATCCATACCGTTAGATAATCCGCCCTGAATGCCTCCTGAATGATTTGTAAGCGTGGATATTTTATTATTACTCACAACAAAAGAATCATTATTTTCAGATCCTTTCAATTGAACAGAGCTGAATCCTTCACCATATTCAAATCCTTTTGCAGCATTAATACTCATCATTGCTTTTGCCAAATCAGCCTGAAGTTTATCAAAAACAGGTTCGCCAAGCCCCACAGGAACGCCTTTAACAATGGTATGAATTTCTGCACCAATTGAATCACCTTCATCTTTCAGGCTTTTTAATAGCTGAAGCATTTGAGTTTCTTTCTCTTTATCAGGACAAAAAATTTCACTTGAATTAATATCGGAATATTTATATTCTTTGGTTTTATCCACTTTAATATCGCCAACGGCAGAAACATAAGAAAATATTTCTATTCCATGTTTTTGTAAAAAAAGTTTCGCAATAGCTCCAGCAGCGACTCTCACAGCGGTTTCCCGAGCCGAAGATCGGCCTCCTCCCCTAGCATCACGAATTCCATATTTTTGCTGATACACAAAATCGGCATGAGACGGTCGGAAAACATTCGAAATGTTTTGGTAATCGGAGCTTTGGTGCGCTTTATTTTTAATTATAAATGCAATAGGTGTACCTAGTGTTTTCCCTTCAAAAATGCCTGAAAGAAATTCCACATTATCTTCTTCAATACGAGTTGTTGTATAAGATACTCCAGAAGCCTTGCGGCGAGCCATTTCCGCATTAATAAACATATAATCCAATATTATTCCCGAAGGGCATCCGTCAATAACTCCTCCCACTGCTTCGCCATGCGATTCTCCAAATGATGTTAATGAAAACAATTTTCCAATTCGGTTTCCAGACATAATTTTTGTTATTTAATTTTATTTTTCAAATAAAACTCTTTTAAATCGCTATCGCTAGATGGATCTATCTGTTTTCCCGCAAAATATTTCTGACCAGAAACAGGATGAATTATTGAAATATTAATGTACTCATATTTCTCCGAATTGGGATTATAGCGTTTAATTCCGGAAGTCTTTGCATTTAAAAAATTCGTTTTAAATGTTTTTGCATCGTCAATCGGCATAGTTAATGAATACTGAACTTTATCAATGGTTACTTGATATTGTCCCATGTCTGCATCGTAAGTGCTAATACTAGAAATTTTTAAATCCATAAGCTGATATGATTCTTTGACAACATTTTTATATTTTGTCTTTTCATCGCGAACACATTCTTCTTTAAGACCAGCCTTGAGTTCTATAAATTTTTCAAGTCGTTTATTGTACTGGTCTGAAGTTTCAAATTCATCTTTTGGTTTAATTAGATAAGCATATTGGGCAAGTTTTTCTTTAATGCATTTTTCATATTTGTAATATGTCATATCCCAAAATTTCACGGATCCGTCAGAACATGCACTGTAAAGCACCGTTCCACTAGAATTAAAAGTAAGACCACGCACACCACCACCTGCTGATTTCATGATCGAATTTAAAACTCCGGTTGCAACATTCCATATTTTAATATAATTCCCACTACCAGCAACAGCAATCAATTTGCCATCAGTACTAAAACATACAGTATTTAGTGAAGTACTGTCCTTTTCAATGCTCCGAATCAAACCGTTCTGAGGTATACTCCAAAACTTTATTGTATTGTCGTCGCTCACCGAAGCAATTATTTTATCAAAAGGGCTAACAGCAACAGCATTTATATTTCCAAAATGTCCTTTAAAAGTATTAAGCACATTTCCGCTAGAAACATCCCATAATTTAACTGTTTTATCCCAACTTCCACTTACAAGATTTTTACCGTCGGGTGTAAAACAAATAGACGTTACTACATCAGTGTGACCGGTTAGTTTTCTTAATATACTAAGTGATGACAAATCATAAACAATTATTGTGTTGTCGTCGCTGGCTGTAGCCAACATTTTATTATCAGGACTGAAGCAAACAGAATTAATGCGGTCGGAATGATCGCTAAAATATTTAAGCAATTGTTTGCTTTTGGCATCCCATATACAAAGTTTTTTATCCCAACCTGCACTCGCTATATACTTTCCATCACTGCTGCAAGCCACTGATAATACCGTTCCTGTATGAAAGAGCAAAGTATCGGTGCAAATGCCTGAAACTGCATCCCAAATTTTAATGGATTTATCCCAGCCTGCCGTGATAATTTTTGAATTATCGGAATTTACTGCAACAGAAGCCACACTTACACTGTCTGCTTGAATTTTTAACAAATAATCCTGTGCAAACAATGAGTTTTGGGTAATTAACAGCAATACAATGATTGTTTTTAAGCACTTAGCCATAATTTTGGAATTTTGTCAAATTTATAAATAAATTATTTTCTGTCATTAATTTATCGAAACAATGTATTAACATTAAAATTCAACGTACAAAATTAATTCTGAACCAATTATACCCTCAATGTGTATAAGTACAAGCCAGTGAAACACTTTTTAGCTATCTTTGCAAAAGCAATAAAAAAATGGGGAATCCAGTAAACATAAAAAACAAGAAAGCTTATTTTGAGTATTTTATTCTCGAAAAATTATCGGCTGGAATTCAGCTGACAGGAACAGAAATAAAATCAGTAAGAGAAAGTAAAGCCAGTATTGCTGAAGCATATTGTTTATTTATTAATGGTGAATTGTATGTTAGAAACATGCATATTACTGAATATACCTACGGAACATACAACAATCATATTCCCAAAAGAGACCGAAAATTGCTGATTACAAAAAGGGAATTAAGAAAACTAAGTACTAAATTAAAGGAACAAGGCTTAACAGTTGTGCCATTACTTTTGTTTATCAACGACAAAGGTCTTGCGAAACTTGAAATTGCCCTTGCAAAAGGAAAAAAGCTTTACGATAAACGTGAAACTCTGAAAGGTAAGGATGCGCAACGGGAGATGGACAGAAGAGATAAATAATCTATTCGTATAAAATAGGACATTCAAAAGCCAAGAAAAAGATTACAGATTCTGTAATTATCTATAATGAAAACTATTTCGTAATTTTGAAGAAAATTTCCTTCAGGGATTTAATTCAATGTTATGAGTTCAGCCAATCGCGTAGTAAATAAAGTTACTACCCACGTTTTAAGAGAAATGAAATATCAGGGCGAAAAAATTGCCATGCTTACTGCTTACGACTTTTCTACAGCGAAAATCCTCGACAGCGCTTTGATAGATGTTATTCTGGTTGGTGATTCCGCTTCAAATGTTATGGCAGGTCACAAAACCACATTGCCCATTACACTAAACGAAATGATCTACCATGCATCATCAGTTGTACGGGCAGTTAACAGGGCGCTAGTGGTGGTGGATCTCCCCTTTGGAACCTATCAGGGGAATTCAAAAGAAGCGCTGGCTTCTGCTATCCGAATAATGAAAGAATCGGGAGCTGATGCTGTAAAACTTGAAGGTGGTCGAGAAATTTTAGAATCAGTTGACAGGATTTTATCCGCAGGAATTCCCGTAATGGGCCATCTCGGACTTACACCACAGTCCATTCACAAATTTGGAACTTATGTTGTAAGAGCCACTGAAGAAGACGAAGCAAACAGACTCATTGATGATGCATTGATTCTTGACAAAGCTGGAATTTTTAGTCTTGTTCTCGAAAAAATTCCAGCCAAACTTGCTACCGAAGTTACCCGTCAGATCAAAGTTCCAACAATAGGAATTGGTGCGGGCAGTGGTTGCGACGGTCAAGTGCTCGTGCTTCATGATATGCTTGGAATTACACAAGAATTTTCGCCTAGATTCTTACGCCGTTATCACAACCTTTACGAAGAAATCAAAGGCTCGGTAGAGGCTTATATCAATGACGTAAAATCACTCGATTTCCCGAATCAAAAAGAGCAGTATTAGGAGTTGAAAATTTAGAGTTAAAAGTTCAGAATTTAGAGTTTAGAATTTAGAGTTTAGAGTTTAGAATTGACCTGAAACGATGAACTGAAAGCCGATCCATAAAATTAAATGCAAAAAGAACATAAAATATTTACCCCTGTTTCTGAAAGAATTCTATATTCTGATAATCATTTAATTGCGGTGAACAAACTTTCTTCTGAGATTGTTCAGGGCGACAAGACTGGCGATATGCCTCTTAGTGAAACTTTAAAAATTTATATCAAAGAAAAATTCAACAAACCTGGCAATGTTTACCTTGGAGTAATTCACCGTATTGATAGACCGGTAAGTGGCGCAGTTCTCTTTGCAAGGACAGACAAAGCACTTTCGCGCATGAATAAACTGATTCACGACCGCAAAATAAAAAAAATGTATTATGCAATTGTTCGCAATCAACCTCAGGCTGAAGAAGGTCGGCTCGAACATTTTCTGCTAAAAAATGAAGAAAAAAACAAATCATTTGTCGTGAATGAAACAAGCAAAGGCGCTCAAAAAGCAGAACTCAGTTATAAATTAATTGGTAAAAGCGACAATTTTTTTTTATTGGAAATTGAATTACATACAGGTCGACACCACCAGATAAGAGCGCAACTTGCTGCTATTGGCTGCCCCATTAAAGGCGATTTAAAATACGGTTCGCCCCGTTCAAATACTGATGGCTCCATTTGTCTTCATGCGAGAAGTATTGAATTTGAACACCCTGTTATACACGAAAATATCAAAATTGAAGCGCCTTTACCAAAAAGTGATGTGTGGGAATTCTTTAAATAACAACTGTTCATGAAAAAAATAATTATTCTTACAATAGCAGTTTTGTTTAAAACTTATGCCATTGCACAATATTATGATCTCGGTCAGGATCCCGCTTCCACCAAGTGGAAAGTGCTAAAAACAGAGAATTTTAAAATCATCTATCCTGCCGATTTTGATAACAATATTCAAAAGCTTGCCAACACGCTGCAAACTGTTTATAAATATGGAACTATTACTCTTGATCACAAACCAAAAAAAATAAATGTGATTCTGCATAACAAATCTGTAGTTGCAAACGCATTTTCTCTCTGGACTCCGCAACGTACAGAATTTTTTACCACACCGCCTCAAAACACTTATGCCCAGGACTGGCTCGAACAACTAGCTATTCATGAGTACCGGCACATGATTCAAATGGATAAATTGAATCAGGGGTTTACAAAAGCGCTGTCATATATTGTTGGACAACACTCAACAATAACAGTTCTCGGACTGATGATTCCCATGTGGTTTATGGAAGGCGATGCGGTTTGTACAGAAACAGCTTTGAGCCATTCAGGGCGTGGCAGGATTCCTTCGTTTGAAATGAAAATACGTACTCAGGTTATTGAAAAAGGGAAATTCTCTTTCGAAAAAGCACAACTGGGTTCATCAAAAGATTATGTTCCCGATCAGTATCAGTTCGGTTACAGTTTTGTTTCATACTCGCGCAAGCTTTGGGGAGCAAAAGCATTTCAGAGCGCAGAAGATTATACGGGGAAATATCCTTTTACAATCACTCCTTTTAACCATGGGTTGAAAAAAGTGACAGGTTTATCAAAGCGAAAAATGTATGATCTGATTTGGGATACGCTTGCCATTCAATGGAAAAAACAACAAAATGAAATCATTTATACAAAAAGTTATGCAATTACTAAAAAGCCAAAGATTTATACCAATTATAAATTTCCAAGATACTTAAACGACAGTATTATAATAACTGAAAAATCAGGGAAAGATGACATCAGTCGTGTAATTGCTGTTGATCAGAATGGCAATGAAAAAATTCTTTTCACTCCTGGATTCTACACTTCAGAAAGCATATCGCTTGCAACGGGTATGTTTCCTTCAGAAGCTAAAAACAGTCCGGGTTCCTATACCACCGATAATATTTCAGTGTCGAAAGGAAAGGTTTGCTGGGCAGAAAGAAGTATAGATCCGCGCTGGGCACAACGCGATTATTCAGTAATTAAAATTTATGATTTTTCAAATGATAAAACTTCCCAAATTACTAAGAAAACCAGATATTTTGCCCCTTATTTTTTCCCAGATGGATCTGAAATTGTAGTTTCTGAAATCACTACCGACAATAAATATTTTCTTACAATACTTGATGCAAAAACCGGTAAAGAAATAAAGAAAATAGCCACTCCCGACAATCAATTCCTGATGTCGCCTTCGGTTAGCAGCGATGGGAAATTTATTCTTTGTATCGCTTTAAGTGAAAAAGGTAAGAGTATTCAAAAAATTTCTCTTTCAAATAATGAATTTACCACTATTCTTGAGCCATCCTTTCATGAAATTTCAAATCCGCTGGCATGGAAAAATTATGTTTTTTTTAATGGCGATTATTCAGGAATCGACAATATATACGCAATAGATACACTCACAAAAAATATTTTGCAGGTTACTTCAGCCAAATATGGTGCAATGGATATAAGCATCTCGCTAAACGAAGAAAAAATTTCTTACGCCGACTATACTGCAGATGGTTATCAGATTTCCGAAGCCGATTTTCAGCCAACAACGTGGAAACCATTTTCCGAAATAAATGACAATTCGTTAAAAGTTTACCAATCATATCTGAAAGAAGAAAAAGGAATAGTTGATCAAACAACAATTCCATCAAAAATTTATGAAAGCAAAAAGTATTCTAAATTAACTCACGTTTTTCACCCGCACAGCTGGACTCCTTTTTATCTTGATGTGGATAACATAAAAGCCAAACCGGGAGTTTCAATTATGAGTCAGAATTTGTTAAGCAATACATACGGAATTCTGGGTTGGGAGTACGACCGCAACACTCAGCAAGGAAGATATCATGCAGACATCACTTGCAAGGCCTTTTATCCCGTTCTAAATCTCACGTATGAACAAGGCAAATCCGTAGGTTATAAGAACGATTCTATAAAGTTTACTTACGATTTAACCAATATAAAATTTGGAATAAGCCAACCCTTGTCATATATTCACAACCAATTCCTGCGTGGAATTAATGCAGGAATTTATACCAATTATATTAATGTAAATCACAACACTTCCACTCCTGCTGATTATATTCAAGGAAACATCCAAACCATGGAATACCGGTTATTTGCCTACAATCAGATAAAGTCCGTGGAACGTGATATGCGTCCACATTGGGGACAGAGCATTGAGTTCAACTACATGAATACACCCTTTGGAAATAATGATCTTGGCTCTATTTTTTCAGCAGAAACAAATTTGCTTTTCCCGGGATTATGCAAGCATCATAGCTTTATGATTTACGCCGGCTATCAAAACAAAAAGCCATCCACATATAGTTTCAATGACAAGATACAATACCCTAAAGGTTATTACGATCAGAATTTCGATACAGTTCGGTCGCTTTCCTTTAACTACAAAATGCCACTTGCCTATCCAGATTTTAATATTGGATCGTTGCTGTATTTTAAAAAAATTGTGACGAATGTTTTTTACGATTATGCTAAAGCTGAAAGGCTTTCCAAAACAACCAAGCTCAACTCCATTGGTGCAGATTTGCTGGCAAATGTGAATGTGCTAAGATTTTTTATTCCCTTGTACTTAGGTGTTCGCACTTCTTATTTGCCAACAGAAAATAAATATGATTTTCAATTCTTGTTCAGTGTCGATTTTTCTGGATTTTAAACTATAAATTATGAAATTTCTTGTTAAAATAATTATTTCTGCATTTGCTGTAATGATTGCTTCCTATTTACTTCCGGGTGTTAAGGTGGATACATTTACAACAGCATTGCTTGTGGCATTGGTTTTCGCTTTTTTGAATACCTTTCTTAAACCACTGCTAATCATATTAACCATACCGATCACGGTTTTTTCACTTGGATTATTTTTGCTTGTTATTAACGCAGGAATTGTACTGATTGCAAGCCGTATTGTGGAATCGTTTCATGTAGAAGGATTTTGGTGGGCATTGGCTTTCAGTATTATTATGACCATTACTGCATCAATTCTCGAAAGTATTGGAAATCCGAAGCCCCGAAGCAACAATGACGTTAACAATCAGAACTAAATTATTGCTGTATTGTAGTTCCTACTTTTGCTGAGATATAAGTAACTGAAAAATTTCCGCCTAAATGTGAGGATTCTTTTAATGAAAAGTTTTTTGTTCTTTTGACAACAATATCGGCACTTCCAGACTTAACATCCTTTAGCAATTCCCTCGAAAATCTTACACTTGAAGCTCCAACAGTTGAAATGCTCTGGGAGGACGAAAAAAAATCTTTTCCTTCAAGCGTCACAGTAACCGATTCTCCGTTCAATACAGGGTTTCCCGTCCATGAAACTTCAAACTCTTCATTTTTAGAAATACTTGTAGGATAAGTATCAATAGCAATAGCATCAATGGACGCAGTATTTTTATAGGTTTTCTTGTCGTTATCAGTATATAAAAAATCAAAGGACAAAGGAGAAGCTGTGATCTGTTTATTGATTTCATAAAATGTTCCAGTAAACATATTCTTGTCGACAGTCATTTCCTGATCGTTAAACAACACTTTACTGGGTGTAGTTAAAGCCAGTGAAGTTCCGGTGCTCCCGCCAAACCTGAAGGATGCAGTGGCTGACAATTCTTTGTCGCCCGAATCGTAGGTTACAGTGTAGCTTTGGTAGATTTCGCTTTGTTTAACGGTATCTGAATTTGCAGTTTCATTTGAAACGCATGAAGCCATAAACATAATTATTGAGAGCAATAGAAATTGCCCGAAAAATATCTTTTTCATATTTATTTTTTTTCAAATATAAGAATAAGTGCCCTCAAAATGCAAACAATATTTCAGATATCTGATTGTTTTCAATAGTAAAAACAAAATTGTAGAAAAATAAAATTACACTAATTGCTGATTTTTCTGATAATTGAAACGCCATCACGCAATGGCAGAATGACTTTTTCAACCCTGATGTCGGACATTATTTTTTGGTTAAACAAAATTATTCCTTGCGTTTCTTTATCCGTAGGCGGAGGATTTAGGAGAACTTTTCCATCCCACAACACATTATCAGCAAGTATAAAACCACCAATGCGTACTTTGTTAAAAACAATATCGTAATATTTTGAATAATTTTCTTTGTCCGCATCAATAAAAACAAGATCGTATGTATCATTTAATGTTGGCAATACTTCTAGAGCTGCACCAATAATAAGATTTAGTTTATTGCCGTTTGGCGATTGGTTAAAATATTTCCGAATAAAATCTTCCAATTCAGCATTTACTTCAATTGTATCAATACGACCATTATCTGTTAAGCCTTCGGCCAGACACAAAGCAGAATAACCTGTAAAGGTTCCAATTTCAAGAATTCGCTCAGGGCGGAGCATGCAGCTCATCATTTTCAAAACACTGCCTTGAATATGCCCCGACATCATGCGGGAATAAAGCACTTTTAAATTTGTTTCCCGAAATAACTTGTACAACAATTCTGGTTCTGGCGAGGAATGCTCTAGAATATATGATTCAACATCAATTGTGTCCATTGTTTGCTGATTTATATGTTAGGAAACTGAATTGTTCGGGAATAAAAATCTCACGTGCAATTTCAATCAATTCAACAGCTGTTACCGAATCAATTTTTGTGTAAATATCTTCGATTGAATCCACCTTGTTAAAAAGCAAATAACTTTTGCCAATTGATAACATTTCATTCAGATTTGATTCCTGAGAAATAGCTATCTGCCCCTGAAGTTGCTTTTTGGCACGTTTTAGCTGCATTATCCCCAATGGCTCCTTTGTAAGTTTAGTCATTTCACGCAGTGCAAGCTCAATAGATTTTTGAATATGTTCATTATCAGCGCCTAGATATACAAGGAAAATACCAGTATCAGTAAAAGGATTGTATGATGATTCCAGAGAATAACAAAACCCGTATTTCTCTCTAATAGCAAGATTTAGCCGGGAATTCATTCCAGGACCACCAAGAATATTATTCAGCAAGGCCATTGCTGTTCTTTTTTCGTTGCGAACACTATAAGAAAGTGCACCTATAACAGAATGGGCTTGCAAACCAGATTTCTCAACAACTTTATTAAAGGGCTTATAGTTATTGAATCTTTTTCTTTTTAGGGCACAAGTTTGTGAAGGAATATCAGAAAAATAATGTTCAACAAGTTTTAACAGTTTAGAAAATTCAATATTTCCAACAGAAGTAATTACCATACGATTGGGGCAATAATTTGCCTTAACAAAATCCTGAAGTTTTTTTCGGTTTACAGATTGAATATCTTCAGGCTGGCCTAATATGTAGTTGCCCAAAGGGTGTTTCCCGAAAAAAAGCTCCTCGTATTCATCAAATATTTCTTCCGAAGGGTTGTCCTTGTATGAGTTAAACTCATCAAGAATAACTTCTTTTTCCTTTGCAATTTCGGCTTCCGGGAAAACTGAATTAAATGTAATATCAGCAATTAGTTCCAATGCCCTAGGATAAAAACTGTGCAAAAAAGTGGCATAAATACAAGTATCTTCCTTTGATGTATATGCGTTCAACTCGCCTCCGACATTTTCCATGCAACTTAAAACATGATATGACCTTCGCTTTGAAGTTCCTTTAAAAACGAGGTGTTCGAGAAAATGGGCCACACCTTTTTGCCCTTCAGTTTCATCTCGACTTCCAGCATTTATAATGATACCAAAGTGCGCCACCTGCATCGAAGAATGCTTATGAACCAGTCGTAATCCGTTTTTTAATGTATGTGTCTGATATACCATTAGCATGCAAAAATACTATAAAAAATATCATGCATTAGATTTTAATTCTTTTTAAAGCTATCAAATAATTTATAGCTTGAGTTTGAAACTTAATCAGGTTATTATACTCTGAAACGCCTATAAAACCTTATTTTATTTTAAAAAAATTCGAATAGTTTAATGCAAACGAATGTTTGTATTATTATGCTATTGCAGAAATTATAAATGCTAAAATAAAAAATGCAATCAGTAAAAATAATGAATCAAGAAATATTGACTTTTACTATTACAGATTAGCGCTTATTATTTAGTTGTAGCACCTCAAAACATAATTAATCCTTTTTTTCAATTTTTTATTAAAAGCTATCAAATAATTTATATCTTTGCAGCCCTAAAACGAACATTGATTTATTTATTACCGTTTTAAAAACGGGGTGTAGCGTAGCCCGGCTCATCGCGCCTGCTTTGGGAGCAGGAGGTCGCAGGTTCGAATCCTGCCACCCCGACCAATTACACACTTAAGGCCTTGATTTTCAAGGCCTTTTTTATTTTACTACTACATTCCTACTACAATTTAAAATATTTATTTTATTTTTCCTGTAATTCACGGGTAAGTTATTTCAGAAGTTATTGGAATGATCTAGTATTTTCAAATCATACTGCGAATTTCGCATTACCCTTTTTTCACCTTAAAAATGAAAAATCAGGAATTTGGACATTGGTAAATAAACCTGGATATGAATATTCGATAACAAACTCCAGTTCAATCAGTAGTTTTAAATCATTGAATGAGGCAACTGATTACGCAATTTTAGACACTTGGTTTTATGAACAACTTCTCAATACTGATACTAGAAATATAATCAGAGTATTGATTTCAGAAAAGTATTTTCCGAATAGCCCAAATACAGTAATTAATTATAAAAATGATTATTTAAGTATAGTTGAGCAACAAATTATACACGATACACCTTATACTTATTCAAGAAGAATTAAGAATTTATTAAATAAAGAAGCACCCGAAGAAGAAGTTTTTATAAGAGGTGGTGCCTTTAAAAGACAGATCCCTCGACTATATGATTACACATGTGCAATTACCGGAATGAGATTAGAAACTTCTGCAAGTATTTCATTGATAGATGCCTGTCATATAGTTCCTTTTGCCGAATGCTTTGATGATACAATAACCAATGGAATTGCGTTGTGCCCAAATATGCACAGAGCTTTCGACCGAGGATTAATAGCTATAGATAATGAATATAAGGTGCTCGTTTCCAGTAAATTTATCGAAAACTCAACCTCACATTCTATTAACCAGTTTTTCGGAAAAGAGAGATACTAAAGCCAAAAATTGAAAGCTATTTCCCATCGCAAATAAACTTGCATAAACACAGGCTTAAATTTGGATTTGCTTGAAATTGAATAATTAATTGATTTCCTGAACTGAAAACATAAATTTTAATTATCACGTAACACTACAATTAAATAGTGTTACACCTTTTGAGGAAACTCAATTTTTCGTAATTAATTATTCTTGGTATTTCATTTCAATTTCAAATTAACAAACTTACTTATATGTTTTGTAACACCTACTTTATGCCATGTAACACTTTTTGTTAAAATAGCGTTTATACGTCCCTATGTTCGCTATTAAATTATGTTATGGGATGGTAAGTCTAACATACTTGCAAAATTTTATCCTGCAATAATTTTAGTTTTAGGTTATTGATGGCATAAAATTCTTTAAAATATTTTCGACGAAACGCTATACTTATTCAAAAGTATTTGATATTATTGCAAATACTTTATTGGAAATCACTGTTGTCCGATAAAAAAAATTGAAAGAAGCCAAGCCAAAATAGGATGGCTTCTTTCTTTTTGTAGTTTTGTCTCGCTAAAGAATTCTACAATGGATAAAAGTACATTTTTTTTTGGAAACTCGGTTTTCGGACAGCT
>JBBQSF010000022.1:0-28001 GCA_038214085.1 Bacteroidales bacterium
TGTTTATGATTATGATACTTTGCTAAAATACAATAATATCGATACTATCAGAGCGAAGCGGTTATTCAAGGAATTGTCCTTTACTGAAAAAGAGTTAAATGATATTAATTGGCATATTGAGTATTTTGGCAAATAACTTTATTTTGTAAAGCCCTTATAATTACCGATGCCAACAAAACAACAATATAGCCTACATTTGGAAAGACCATTTAGACTAGCAAAACACACGGTAGAATTAGAAAAACAGGTTCCAATCCATTTGGTAAAAAATGATTAAGAAAATATATCTTTGACGGAGTAATTGAAGTAAGCTTGTTTGGTTAAATGGTTAAGTGCGAAGTTACAAACTTCGCACAACTGGGTGCGATAATTGTGTTTTGTTTTAACCATGTTCAAAACAACAAAAAAAAAGCACTTACATTTTTTTTGTAAGTGCTTGATTTTTCAAGTGGGAGTTGACGGGTTCGAACCGCCGACCCTCTGCTTGTAAGGCAGATGCTCTGAACCAGCTGAGCTAAACTCCCAATATTTTAATGAACTTTCTTTTGATGCTTTGAACCTCCCGATAACTATCGGGAGAGCTAAACTCCCAATATTTTAATGAACCTCCTTTTAGATGCTCTGAACCTCCCGATAACTATCGGGAGAGCTAAACTCCCAATATTTTAATGAACTTTTTTTTGATGCTTTGAACCTCCCGATAGCTATCGGGAGAGCTAAACTTCCAATATTTTAATGAACTTTTTTAATTTGATGATTTTCCAAAATTGGATTGCAAAGATAACTTTATTTTAAAAATATCCAAAATAAAATTACAAAAAACGAAAAATTATCAAAGTTTTATAAGGTTATTTTTAAGCGCATATTTAACAAGCTCTGCAGTATTGTCTAATTGGAGCTTTTTCATGATATTTGATTTATGTGTTTCAACAGTTCGAATACTTATGTTAAGTCGATTTGCAATATCCTGATTTGAAAACCCCTCAGAAACATTCTTTAATACTTCAATTTCTCTTTCGGTAAGAGGAATAATTATTTCCTCCGTTTGATCGTCGCTTTGCTTCTTTGTTTTAAAATAACTTTTTACAAAAGTTTCCGACACTTCTCCTTTAATGTAGCGCTGGCCTCTATAAACAGCATAAATAGCATCAATAAGATCCTCTGTTTTATAATTCTTAGGAACATACCCGAATGCTCCTGCTTCAAACCCGGCAACAATATGTTCTTCGTCAGTGTATGCTGTATGAAGAATAACTTTGGTTTCGGGGAATTTTTTCACAATTTGTTCTGTAACTAAAATTCCTGAAATATTTGGAAGATCGATATCCAAAATAATTACATCGGGCCTGAATTCTTCAATTTTCATTAAAGTTTCCGGACCATCAGAAGTAACAGCAACTACATCAATATTGTGTACTTTGGAAAGCAAATGCTTTAATCCCATAATCACAATATCATGATCATCGGCAATAATTACTTTTATCTTTTCCATTGTTCAAAATTCGAATACAAATATAAATAACTTTTTTATATTCAACTCGATAAACTACTTTTATTCATACCTTAATGCTTCGATGGGATCAAGGTTAGAAGCTTTTGCCGCGGGATACAAACCTGAAACTACGCCAACTACAAAGCAAAGAATCAAGCCACCGATAATCCAAACCCATGGAATAATAAATGAACCTCCAACAAAAATTGAAATAATATTTCCGATAGGAATTCCGATAATAATACCAAGCAAACCGCCTAACTGACAAATAACAATTGCTTCTACCAAAAACTGATTTTTAATATCGCTTTTTGTTGCACCCATTGCTTTTCTGATTCCTATTTCCCGTGTGCGTTCAGTAACTGAAACCAACATGATATTCATCAACCCAATTGCTGCTCCTATTAAAGTAATCAATCCGATAATGGTTGCTGCCAAAGTTACATACTGAATATTTTCGATGAGTATATTTGCAAGGTTATCACTTTTAACAACTTCGAAATTGTTTTCTTCATCTATTCTTAATTTTCTGATAATCCTGAATATTCCAGTAGCTTCGCCCAGTGCAACATTAAGATTTTGTGCATCATTGGTCATTACACTGATAGTGTACGACATGTTTGGCTTGGAGAAATACTGTCGCACGTTGGTAAGAGGTACCACACAATTTTTATCGCCACTAAACCCCATGCTCGATCCTTTTTCTTTTAAAACCCCAATTACTTTATATTTTCCAGGTCCTATAGAAATGATTTGGTCGGTTGGGTTTTCCCTATTTTTAAATAGATTACTTACCAGCTGGCTTCCTATTATTACAACATTGGCGCCGCTTTGAACTTCCTGAATAGTAAAATTCCTTCCTTTTGAAAGTTCATTTCCGGAAGTAAGCAAATAATTCTCGTCAGCACCTATTACTCCAATGTTTGGATTGGTTTTGTTGGATTTAAATTTAAGTGTTGATATATGAGAAGCAAACGTTGAAACAGAAACAAATGCAGGAAAATCGAAATCTTCTTTAAAGTCACTTGATTCTTGGTATGTAATTGATTCGAAACGCTTTGGTTTATTAGAATTGCTCCCCATTACAACGCGCATTTCCCTATTGCGGATGGAAAAGGTATTTGCACCCATTTGCGTAAAATTACTATTAATAGAATATTTAAGCGAATCAATGGATGTAAGAATCCCCACCAATGCCATTATACCGAATGCTATAATTAGAACTGTAAGAACAGTACGCAGCAAGTGTGAACGTATTGAGGTAAGGGATATTCTAAGGTTTTCCTTTAAGTGCAGCTTCATCATCCGAATTTACGAATAACAAAATTAACTAAAAAACAGAACAGGAATAATTAAAATAAAAAATAAATAGAAGAAACAATGAGCGACCAACAAGCTACTGATACTGAAAGCGCAAAAAAAACTTTTTTCTTGTTGGAATAGTATCTATTTGCCAAAAATGTTCCCAAAGGAATTGACAGTATAACGGGAGTAATTGCAGCAATACCAAATAAGCCGAATCTAATTTTTGTTTTGGCAATAAATTTATTTTTTCTGGTAAAATTTCTCTTGGCGGGTCTATTATCAGAAACAAGAACTCTTTGTATGGATTCACGTGATTTAACTTGAGTAAAAAAAGCTTTTGTTGATTTATAGAATATCATGAATAATTTCAACAACATTTCGCTCAGGTAATAAGAAACAATTACTCCAATTATCCCTCCAACAGTAGTAAACAGAATAGTTTGAAACCAGGAAAAGCCCATTTCTATTGAAACCGGGGGAGCTACAATAAATTTAATACCGCTAATGAATAAAATCTGAATGAATTTTAAAAAGCTGCCTATTTGGAGGAGAATAACAAGAATCATGTAAGGAGAAATTTTCTATACAAAATTACGAAACAAACGCCCTTAGTTGTATATATTTAAACCATTATTTTGCAACCGTAACAAGAAATTAGACTGACATATACTTGCAATATGACGAAACACATTCAATAAAAGACGAAATTAACTTATTGTTATAATTTGCTTCCGTAAGCCAAATCTCCGGCATCACCTAAGCCAGGAACAATATAGGATTGCGCAGTTAATTCGTCGTCAATTACTCCCAACCAAATGGTAATGTTGTTGCTGGATAAATTTCGCTTAAGATATTCAAGACCTTGAACACTTGCTAAAATTGAAACAAAATGAGTATGCTGTGGCTTTCCGCTTTCCAAAAGTTGCTTATAAGTTAACAGCATTGATGCTCCTGTTGCAAGCATGGGATCTGACAATATCAAAATTTTATCGGTCAGGTCAGGACTTGATGTGTATTCAATTTGAATATCAAACTTACCGCTTTTATGATGCCTGCGATAAGCTGAAATAAATGCATTCTGAGCTTTATCAAACACATTTAGCATTCCCTGATGAAGAGGCAAACCTGCACGCAAAATAGTAGCAAGAACAGGTTGATTTTTAAGTACAGGTACTTCGGCAGAACCTAGTGAAGTAATAACTTCTTTGGTTTCGTATTCTAATTTTTTACTGATCTCGTAAGCGAAAATTTCGCCAATACGTTCTATATTGCGACGGAAACGCATACTGTCCTTTTGAATTTCCTGGTCTCTGATTTCAGCAATAAATTGATTGAGTATGGAGTTTCCGCTTCCAAGTATCTGTATCATGTGTTTAGATTTTTGGCTAAATTAACACTTTTTAGGAATCTTTTAATGTTCTGAGTTGTTTAATAATTTTTACACCTTTCTTCAATATCCATGGAAGATCGTTTTTTATAAGCATCTGAAAAATGCATTCTGAAGCGCCAAAGCTTTTATAAAACCTTGCAAGGTTTTTATTGTTAGACCCTTCAAAATCCAGTGTGAGGTTTCTTTGTGAATTTTCTTTGATAAAATGATCTATCAGAAAATGCAGCGCTCCTGAATTTTTTGCAAAATCTGCTGTTCCGGAAAAAAGAAAAATTACTTTTGAGTGGGTTGCAATAAAAAAAGCACCAGCATACAATTCATTGTGTTTTCCATATACGCCTAATGTAATACCCACCTGTGCCTTAAGGGCATATTCCATAATATAACTAAGCACAATAAAATCTTTATCTTCGAGCGTATTTATGCTTTTTCCTTTATTTTTTCTGAATAAATCAATAATGTCAGCCGGTGCTATATTGCCATGAATCCACAATCCTGATTTCTGCGCTTTTTTAATGTTTCTGTTGAGGTTTTCGGTATACGATGAACATATTTTTTCGTAGGGCTCAATCAGGTCAAGTTCGTGAGTTAACTGCTGTTTGAACTCGAGATCTGATTCTTCAGTTTTATTAAAAACATTTAAACTGATTTCAGCAAAACGAAATTTTTCCGGAATGCTTTTTAAAAACAAAGCAGTATCGGCTTTTGTCATCAGATTGGCTGAAAACACTCCCAATTGTTGAGTAAAAGGTGGCTGATAGAGATAAAAAATGCCAGACTTTTTCCTCCATGTTAAAGGGAAGACCTGAGAATAATCATCGGTAACCAAAGCGTCCCACCTGGGGCTTACCAGATCGAGGTACCATGAAAATGCATACACAATTCCATTGTAAGCATTATATATGCATGCATCCCACTTTACTTTATCTATTTGATTATGTGTTAAATATTTGATCATAATATTTCCATCAATTTACTAAGGCCTTGAAATCTGAATCATTTCTTCAAAAACCTTATGCCATCCTATCCATCTTTTCTTGTTGCTAAGCGACTCATTATGCCAAAGGCAGATAAATGTGCCATTTACATTTTTAACAGCGTTAACAATGGGTTTAACATAATTGATCACATCAAGTGCTGATAAATTTAGGTAATCCTTTAAAGTGCCTTCCATAACAGCAAAAGGATAAACCTTTAACTGAGTTTCATATTCCAGATCGAGGTCGTAAAAATTAAACGGATCGCAAATTCCAGCTCTAAATCCTGTTTGCGAAGCAAAACCCATACTGTAATCCTCAGCAATACCTGCATTTAACAAATTTCTGTATGTATAAGGGAATGTCAGTTTTAAAAAATGTTGTCTGCTTTTTTTTATTTCTTTATTCAACACATTCGACAATCGGGATATTTCCTTCTCAAGTATTTTAAAATCGCTATTCGATTCAAACGAAGGATGAATTCCCACTTCTGCAAAATCGGATATGGATTTAACCAGTCGTTGAAAAGCAGGATTAAAGACATGAATATTTTTGTCGAATTTACCGTAATTGGCAAAAAGAATAAAATACAAAGGGTGGATTTTGTATTTTTCGAATATTTTGTTTTGATAATCAAAAGTATCGAAAGGATCTTTATCAAAAGACATCAGCACTTTAAACCGATCTGAAATATCTTTAAAATCAAGTTCATAAATTGATTTGATAGTTCCGAGAACTGTTCTAAAAAATCCTTTTTGCCGATAAGCAAAGGCTGCATCTATATCCAGTGTAGGGAGAAATTTATACTTTTTTGTTTTGAAAAAAGTAGCTGGAAATTTGGCTTCAATATTCCGCTTAAGCATTTCTGCCCATAAATTAGTTACTGGTTTATTTAAAAATCCAAGTTTGAATGCAATGCTTTCTGAAGCTGAAAATCTCCCATATTTATCCTTTTTAAAAGGAAGATATTCCTCGTAACGAGAAACCATATAAAATGAAGCAGCAAGAATATCAAATGGAAAATCTGATTTTTGAAATACAGGAAACAAGCATTTTATATCATCAATTTCAACCGAATTAATTTGCTGCTGTTTTATTTCAGATTCAAAAAGTAAATTTACAGGCACAATATTTATTGCATCTTCAGAATATTGATAGGAATAGTTAATTTTAGCCTGATTCCATTTATTAAATTCATCCTGACTAGAGGTTAATTTATTTTCGACACCAATCAGTTCTGTAAATATCAGATTGACAATATATTTTAGTCTGTTTGTAATTTTATTTGAATAGATCAACAGCATCACTTTAGTTTTAATGATATTATTTGCTGGCAAATAAATTCGGCACTTTTCCCTTTGCCAAAAATAAGTGGAAAATCAGCAGGTCTGTTTAGTACAAAATGCTTAAACGAATTCAATATTTTATTTTCGTCAGCATCGCAAACCTCAGCTGCTCCTGCATTCACGATTTCAACCCATTCGGTTTCGGACCGAATAATCAGACAAGGTTTTTTATAAAAATATGATTCCTTCTGCACACCACCAGAATCTGTAATTATCATAAAACTATTTGATTCCAGCACTATCATTTCTAAAAATGAAACTGGCTCATGAATTTTTATCAAAGGAGAATTATTAATTTCATGATACAATTCTGGTTTCAATTGCAGTTTCAACATTTTTGAAGTGCGCGGATGTATAGGCAAAACAATCGGCATATTGCTTTCGGCAACAATACTCATAAATGAATTAAATATTTCATTAAGCCTAACAGGGTTATCTGTATTGGAATCGCGGTGAATGGTTGCCAGAATATAACGATCTTTTTCCACACCAAGTTCTGCCAACAATTGAGCGCATTTTCCCTGTGCAATTCCTGAAAAGTAATCTGCGTTATCGTACATCACATCGCCACAGTGAAAAACTCCCGGATTATCTATAGAAAAAGGGGGTTCGTTTCCAACATTTATACTTTCTTTTTTCAGATTATCAATTCCCGAAACTGTTGGTACAAACAATAAAGTTGATGCATGATCGCAAACGATACGGTTTATTTCTTCGGGCATAGATTTATTAAATGAGCGCAATCCTGCTTCAATATGAACAATAGGCGTTCTGAGTTTAGCGGAAGCTATAGATCCTGCAAGAGTGGAATTTGTATCACCATATAAAACCACAACATCTGGCTTTACTTTAAGTATCAGCTCCTCGATTCCCTTAATCATCAAAGCGGTTTGCTGGCCATGAAGTCCCGATCCCACATTCAAATTATAATCAGGCAAAGGGATTTCAAGTTCGTTAAAAAAAACTTCTGACATATTCTTGTCATAATGTTGTCCGGTATGTACAATGATTTCTGAAATTTTATCAGAAAACATTTTTCTAATGGTTCTGCTAAGTGCAGAAGCCTTTATGATTTGCGGACGGGCACCAATAATTGTCAGTATAGATATCATGCTTTAATTAAAATTAAATTAAGCCTTCGTCAGCAAAACTAAAGAATTTTTCATTCCCAATTATGATATGGTCCAGAACATCAATATCGAGAAGTTTTCCTGCTTCTTTTAGCTTTTTAGTGAGCTTGGTATCGGCATCGCTGGGTTGTATATTTCCCGAAGGGTGGTTGTGGCATAAAACCATAGCACAGGCATTTTTTTCAAGGGCGCGTTTGAAAATTTTCCGAGGGTCTGCAACGGTTCCTGTAAGTCCGCCTTCGCTTACACAATGTTTTTCAATAATTTTATTTGCTCTGTTCAGGAGAAGAATCCAGAACTGTTCATAGCTTTCGTCGGCAAGCATCGGGTTAAAAAGGTTGAAAGCATCAACGCTTGCAGAGATTTTTTCTACGGTTAATGCTTCAGCTTCACGCCTACGACGCCCCATTTCAAGCGCTGCTATAATTGCTATTGCCTTTGCCTCACCAATTCCCCTAAACCGACAAAGATTTTCTACTGAAAGTTTGGACAATTCAACGAGATTATTATTACACGAACGTAGAATTCGCTGAGCAACTTCAACTGCAGTTTCATCTCTGTTTCCGGAATGAATTAATATTGCCAACAGCTCAGCATCGCTTAGTACAGATCTTCCTTTAAGTAAAAGTTTTTCGCGTGGGCGATCATCTTCTGCCCATGATTTAATGGAAAGGGATTGTTTTTTCATAAAAATCAATTATCAGAAGTAAAAGTACAGTATTTTCCAAAGCAAAAAAGGCTTTCCTTTATCAGAAAAGCCTCTTGAAAAAATTCTAAAGAATTATAATGAGCTTACTTTTTTTGTAAGCTTCGATTTTAAATTTGAAGCTTTATTTTTGTGAATTATGCTCTTCTTGGCCAATTTATCCAACATTGAAATTACTTTAGGCAACTTTTCTGCAGCTTCTTCTTTAACTGTAGTGTTTCTTAAAACCTTAACCGCATTACGAGTGGTTTTAGCCTGATATTTATTAAGTATACGTTTTGCGTCGTTACTTCTGATTCTTTTCTTTGAGGATAAATGGTTTGCCATATTATTATTCTTTATTTTAAGTAGCCCGTAGGGGATTCGAACCCCTGATTTCATGGATGAAAACCATGCGTCCTGGGCCAGCTAGACGAACGGGCCATAATTTTAGGACTGCAAAGGTAAACCTTTTTTTATTGTTAGCAAATAAATTTTACTTTTTTTCAATTTTATTCACTATCGTCTTTATCCACCTGAAATCTGAAGCCTAATCTCTTACCTGTTTGGACACTCTGACTCATTGTATTTTCAAGTATTTCAGATACACTAATTACTTTAATAGTATCGTAATGTGGAGTGAGTAAATCAAATCCTATTGAATAAGACATGGCGGTGTTTAAAATCTTTTTTAATGAATTTTGATCAATAATCGATTTGGAAAAATTATTATACATCAATCCGATCTGCCTTTTTCCTTCAACAAAAAAGTGATAGTCAATATTAATAAAAATTCTGGCTACCAGATATCCAATATCGTTAGTACGATTGTATTTGAATGAATCAGCCAAAAAGTTATAAATATTTATTATTCCGCAATAGGAACGGTTGGTATCTTTTTTAATATATCCTAAGTTCATAATAGGGTGTTCGCGAGGAAACTGAAAAATATTGGTATGCATATTTATCAATAACATATCGCCACCGAATTTAAGGTGCGTTTCAAATTCACCATTATCCTTATAATCGAAAAGAATTCGCTTATCTTTTTTGCTCACGGTTTTTTTTGCTTCTTCAATTGTTTTTTTTGCAATTCCCCGCAATTCCAAAAAAGTATCCAATGTGTTTTTATAAACATCCAGCTTGAGACCACCCTTCTCAATAATTAATTCTGCTAAAGGTGGTTTTTTCTTAATATCTGCCATATAAATTTTAGATTATTACTGAACAAACATATAAAAAAAATTCTATATTTATCAAAGAAATAAGTTCTAAAAAACAATAATTTTTGAAAACGAACAAAAATATCGAATTGTAGTTTCTATGAAATTTTTCTTATTACAGCTTCGGCACAACGCTCACCATCTATAGCAGAAGATACAATTCCCCCTGAATATCCAGCGCCTTCACCACAGGGAAATAAATTTCCGATTTGAATATGGGCAAGTGTTTCTTTGTCTCTTGTTATTCGCACAGGGGATGATGTACGTGTTTCGGGCGCGAGCAATATGGCTTCATTTGTATAAAACCCTTTCATTTTCTGGTCAAAAATCACAAATGCTTTCTTTAAGCGTTCGGTAAGCGAAGCAGGAAATAAATTGTGAAGTGGAGCGGGCACAGCACCAAGCGAATATGAAGTTCCAACAATTCCATTTGAAATTTTTGATTTCACAAAATCAGTCATTCTTTGTGCTGGTGCGGAAAAGTCGGCGCCACCTGCGTCAAATGCTTTTTCTTCGAAATGTTTGCGAAAGTACAAGCCTGCAAGGACTCCGTATGACTCAAAGCCCATAAAATCCTTATTTTCTAAAGAAACAACCACTCCCGAGTTGGCATATTTAAGGTTTCTGCGTGAAGATGACATGCCATTTAACACAAGTGTTCCCTTTTCGGTTGAAGCAGGTATTACTGATCCTCCCGGACACATACAAAAAGAATAGACTCCGCGTCCGTCAACTTGCTCAACAAGACTGTAGGTTGCTGCTGGCATATACTTTCGCATGGAATCCGAATGGTATTGTATCCTGTCGATTAGTTCCTGTGGGTGTTCAACCCGAAAACCAAGCGCAAAGGATTTCGCTTCAATAAAAATATTTTTTTCTCGAAGCAATTCATACATATCATTTGCGGAATGACCTGTTGCCAGTATTGTTGCTTCACCAGAGAATACATTCCCGTTATGTGCAATAACTTCTAACACTTTATTTTTATCAAGTTTGAAATCAACAATTTTGGTATTAAAATGTATTTCTCCTCCACAATCAATAATGGTTTTGCGCAAAGAAGCAATAATTCCCGGCAACTTATCCGTTCCAATATGCGCATGTGTTTCGAACAAAATTTCTTCTGATGCGCCATTTCTGTGAAATATTTCAAGAATTTTTCCAACATCTCCCCTTTTGGAAGATCTGGTATATAGCTTTCCATCGGAATAAGTTCCTGCACCACCTTCTCCAAAACAATAATTTGAATCTTCGTTTAAAATTCTTTTCTGATGCAAGTCTGCTATTGCATGCTTACGATTTTCAACTGCACTTCCCCGCTCTATAATTACAGGCTTTATACCAGCTTCAATTAATCTGAGTGCTGAGAATAAACCGGCAGGGCCAGAACCAATTATAATTACCTGTTTGGCATTATATACATCCTTATATTGTATTATTCTCTGGAATGGTTTTTCGTCGTTAATATAAACTTCGAAGGTCAGATTGATTTTAATTGCAGATTTTCTTGCGTCCACTGAACGCTTTATCAGTTTCACACCTTTAATATCTGACAATAAAAGTCCGGCTTGTTTTGCAATAAGTAATTTGTAATTGTTTTCTTCAAAAGCAGCTTCGGGCGAAAGGCTTAACTGAATATTTAGCATTGCTGATGAAGTTATTCGAAAAGAAATGAAATCTGAAATATTTTTGAGTTGAGCTTTTTAATGGAATTTGTATAAACAGTATTGTCTCTTTCGAGCAAATCTCTTATTCCATAAGCCATTTTAATTTCGGTAGCAAATTTAAAATAGGTAAGATAAAAATCAAATCCAACGCCAAATTCGAACAGCATATCATTTTGTTTTAATTTAATCAAATCCTTTTTACGATCCTTCTTTTTTGCTTGCGATGCAAGATCAATGCTGTATCTAAATCCAGAGAGCACGTATGCTCGGGCATTATTCATTCGCTGGGATTTATATTTTAAGATAAGCGGAAAATCAATAAAAGTGGATTCAATTTTCTTTGGGCGTGTTATTTTAAAAGTATCATTTTCGACCAGGCTATAATTTAAAATTCTGTCGCCAAAGGATAAAGTAGGAATAAAACGAAGGTCAAAGCTCTGACCAAGCCTAAGGTTTGATACAATTCCGATATTAAATCCCCATTGTGGCTGCGATTCAATTACCATAACGGAATCAAGTGAGTTGAAATTTTCTACAGGCTTTATCGAGAAATCCATTTTATTGGCTGCAAGTGCAAAACCAAAGTGATACGGTTTAAGATCGTATTTGGGATTATTTTGAATTCTGACACGCTGTGCATTAGCCGTAGTATAGCTAAATACTGAAATTGCGATAAAAACTACTAGATATTTTTTCGTACTATTCAAACGGAACTATAATTAATTGAATTTCATTCAAAACGAAAGCATCAATATTTTATTACTTTCTATTGCAAAAATATACATTTAATCGTTTGTTTTTATTTTTTGTATGTTTCCAATTCTCTTTACTTCCTTAAACTAAGAAAGCCCGTAAAAACGGGCTTTCTTTTTAAAAAAAACGCAACATGTTATTCAATAACAAGCTTTGTTACAGTTGTTGATTTTTCATTGAATAATTTCACCATATAAATGCCTTTTGGCATTGAAGATAAGTCGAACTGATGAGCGTAACTTCCGTTAATATTCAGTTTTTCAGAATAAACCAACTGACCATGTAAAGTATAAATATTCAAATCGGTAGAACCGAAAGAACCTTCAGAAGTTAAAGTAAATAAACCATTGTTCGGGTTTGGAACAACCTGAGCAGTAAATTCATTGTTCAACTCGTTGATTCCTGTGCATATCATGAATGTTATCTTAACAGTATCAGAAGCTGCACACTGTCCATTGGTTACATCTACATAATACGTAAATGTTCCATTGCCGATGCCAGTGGTATCAACAGTAATGGTTTGAGTAATTGCCCCGGTCGACCAAGCGTAACTGTCGAGTCCAGCGCCTGCGTTAAGCGTTACTGAAGCATCCTCACATGTAGTTGAGTCGGGTCCTAAGTTAACAACAGGAATCAGGTCAACAAGAACATTAACGTCGTCAGTAGCAGCACCACAAGTGCCGGTAACAGTAACAGTGTATGTGGTAGTTGTAACTGGGTTTGCAACAGGGTTTGCAATATCTGTAGCGCTTAATCCAGCCGAAGGGCTCCATGAATATGAGATTCCGCCAATAGCAACCAACTGGGTGCTGCTGCCTTCGCAAATGGAAACATCCGAACCTGCATTTGCAGTTGCAGAGGAAACATAATTTAACGTCATTGATGAAGAAACGGTATCACAAACAGCATAAGCTGTTAATGTGAGTACAACCGAACCAACAACGGTATCATTTGTTCCAGTATAATATATAGGATTTAAAAGCGTACTGTCGTTAAAATGTCCGTTTCCGGCAGAAGTCCATAACAATGAGTCATAGTTTGTTGCTGTAACGAGCGAAAATGTAAGAGTGTCAAATTTACAGATTGTAACATTCGCTCCGGCATCTACTGTTGGCAACTGAAGAATTGTTACATGAACAGTATCTCTGTTAAAACAGCCAAAACTATTTTCAACTTCTACCCAGTAATTACCTGTAGAATTTGCAGTTATTGCCTGTGTTGCTTCAGCATTTGACCAAAGATAAGAAGTAAATCCTGCGCCGGCATCAATAGTAGAAGTAAGGCAACTGGTTACATCGCTTCCCAATGAAATAACGGGTAAAGGATTAACCGTAACAACAATGGTATCAGCATCGGTAACACCATAACCATTATTAACCAACACAATGTATGTAGCAGAAGAATCAACAGAAATAACCTGTGTTGTTGCAATGGTAGCTGGATGTAATAAAGTTGACCAAGCATAAGTGTATGTATATCCAACTGCTGAAGCACCTGCATCCAGTGTAGAAAGACCATTATTACATACTGCAATATCAGCTCCCAGATTCACTGTTGGAGCATCAGAAATAGCTATATTATCAAAATCAAGATAATAATCTCCGGCATTCCATTTTGCAAATATTGCAGGAATAACATTGTCACCAGCAAATGCACCAATTGGAACAGAAACATGAGCCATTGATGCTGAAGTAACATGATTTGCAGCAGTAATTTGTTTTACATAATAGTAATTTGAGCCGCAATCATTTGAAAGAAGCATAAAAATAGAATCTAATGCGAGAACCGTTCCGGTACCTGCAGAATAATCAGTAATTCTGTAATCAAAAGTAAGGTACGAATTTGCACTAACCGCTCCTATTTTTTCTTTAAATATTGCAGTTGCAGTTGTTGCACTGGTATAAAGGTTTCTGAACATTACATAAGAAGTGTTTCCGTGGCCGTTACCAGAAAGAAAATTAGAATTCCAATTTGCCATAGGAATCGTTCCCTCAAAATTTTCCATATGAGGAATTGTAAGAGGAACAGATATTGTTATAGTTTTAAATGCAGTATCGTTAGTAAATACTAGGTCAGTAGCAAGATCTGTATATCCTTTAAATGCATAATTTCCGGGAGTAATTGTGTTTACAAATCCCATGAAAATGGTATCACTTGCATTAGGCGCAAGCGGACCTGCTAATATTGCATTTAATACAGATGTTCCTGAAGGTGTAATAACTGAAACAACTACAGGAATATTTGATTGCGAAGCCGTTCCAAAATTTGAAACAATTACAGCAACAGAATCAGCAGCAATTCCACAAAGTTTAGATTTTGGTTTTGTGAAAGAAGTAACACCTAAATCATCAGCTGCAGGCACAAATAAATTAATATTATCAATAAATACATTGTCTCCGGCACCTGCACTTCCGCTTGCATTATTGTATTTACAAACAGCTTTGAAGGTAAGTGTAAAATTTGTTCCGGCATAAGCAGTCAGATCAAATGTTTTTGCAGCAAAAGCATCAGCAGTTGAAGTTGTAGGATTGAAAAACTTCTTTCCGGTATTATCTGCAAGTGTGTCAATGCCATTTGCTAAAATCATAAACCAGTTATACTTAGCATCGTAACTATACGTTTGTTTAAGATCCAGTTTCATCCTGAGCTCAGTTAATGAAGTAGCATCAACATTACATGTACTTGCTGAAGAAATATGAGATATTCCAGCAAAAGCAAGAGCTGCAGTGCTGTAGGTTATAGGCCATGCAGTTGAAGTATTTCCTTCCATGTGTAAACCGAAAGAGTTCTGTGCCCCGGCATTTGCCAAGATCTTAATTCCTGCCTCAGCACCTTTAGCTAAAAGAAGATAGTTGCTGTTTCCTGTTTCGAAATTTTCCGTAAATGGGTAAGAATTGATTGCGCCAGTATTTGAAATATTTGCGAAAGCTGTATCGTTAGAGTTATCGCCATCATTTAATAAAGTAGCAACAAAACCACAATCGTATGCACCGAGAGCTGAAAAATCAGCAGTTTGTGTAAATGTATATGTAATTGTGTCGCCAGGATTTACAGAAGTTGCAGTATAAAATTCTGGACCAACAATGGTTACGCCTCCGTTAATTGAATATGCAAGAGCAATACTTGTTTGAGAAGCATTACCAACATTGGTGAATTTAACGGTAACTTGTTCGGCATTCGTCAATCCACAACCACTAACTGGGGAAACCCATTTTACTGCTGCAATATCATTTGCCTGTAAAAGATTCACCTGCACTTTATCAATACCAATATCAGTAGCTCCATAATCAGATGTTGCTTTAAACCGGATAATTGTTGTTGGAGAAACCGAAGTTCCAAGATTAATTATTTTTTCCGACCACGCTGCAGAGGTTAAAAACTTCTGAAGGAAAGTAAAAGTAGAACCACCATCGTCAGATTTAAACACACTTAAGGAATCTGTTCCAGAAGTATTAATGTACCAGAATTTTAACATTTTAGTTCCAACTGTAGTAAAATCCAAGTACAAATCCATTGTACCGGTTGTTGAAGAAGACGCATCATAAGAATGAAATCTTGCAGAGTTCGGAGTTGAATTTGCTCCTGTTGGGGCATATGCTCCAGAAGTAGTAGACCAAGCAGCTGCTAAACCATCATCGAAACGCCTCCACGACTGGTTACCACTTATTGGAGTATTTGCCCAATAACCTGTGGGAACGTCTCTGGTTGCATTTTTATTGATCCATGTTCCGTCAAAATCTTCCAAAAATGGAATAACAGCATATCCCTGAATAAAAACAGTTTTTGTAGTTGTATCGTTTGCAACATTAGCATCTGTTCCGGCATTAGGATTTTCTGTCCATGCTTTGATTGTATAAAATCCAGGTGTAGCAAAATTATATGTTCCAACAGTAACCGGACCAGCAGTTAATGTTGAAGCAATATTTCCTGTCCATGCGTATGAAGTTTGTAATACACCATTTACTTTCCAAGCAATATCAGTAGAAGTAAGCGGATTAGTACCATAATTTTTTATAGTTACGTTAACATTCTGCACTCCGGAAGAAACTGGAGTAGAAGGAGAATTTATAGCAGAAATGCCGGCATCAAGTGCTGCAGATGGAGCAAAGGTTATTTGAATATTTGGTCTGCTGGAATTGGTAGTTCCATTTGTAGTTGGAGGATTGTTATCTGCATCCCAGGTTTCGAATGTCCCTGTTACAGTAGTATATCTAATCTCTTTTGAGGTGCCGCTGGCATCACCACCGCCACCGCCATAATTGGTTTCAACCAAAACCAAGAGATTATCTCCTGAATAAGCGAAAGGTGAAGAAAGATTAAACGTTTGCCATCCACCAGCAACAAAAGTTGTTGTAGCATTGTCGTAAACTAGCGTTGCACCTGTTGTAAAATTCGCCCAGGTATTAGCAGTCAGAGATGAGGCAGTTGTGGTTTTTAAATAAATTTTAACTGGACCATCGGCTGCAGATGTAAGTGCTTGAATATACCAGCCAAGATCTGTGATGTTTCCCGAAGAGGCAATTTCTGCCGCTGTGTATAAAGCGACACTTCTTTCGTAACCAAAATACATCCCAAATGGGCGTCTGGCAGTAGAAGTACCTGTACCGATTGTAACCGTTTGAGAAAAAACGGTGATACAAATCAGCATCATTGTAATGAACGTAATAAATTTTTTCATAGATTCTAAAATTTGTTAATAAAATAATTAATTCAAAAGAAGAAGGCAAAGGTAATAGATATTTTTAATATTTGGAAGAATTTCGCAAAAAAAATTGATTTATGCGTAACAATCTTCATTCTGTCGACGAAATATATCTTTCCGTCTCAATAGCTGCCATACAGCCACTTCCTGCAGCTGTAACAGCCTGTCGGTATTTATGATCCTGCACATCTCCAGCAGCAAACACACCTTCTACATTTGTTTTGGTTGATCCGAGCTCCGTAATAATATATCCATTGCTATCCAGATTCAACTGCCCCTGAAATAGCTGTGTATTTGGCTTATGACCAATAGCCACAAAAAATCCGGTAATGTCAATTTTCTTTTCTTCTCCTGTTTTTACATTTGTCAGAACAACGCCATCCACAGTTTTTTCACCAACAATCTCCTTGGTAACATGATTCCATAATACTTCTATGTTGGGAGTATTCATCACTTTATTTTGCATTGCTTTGGACGCACGCAACTCATCGCGGCGAACAATCATATACACTTTTTTGCAAAGTTTAGAAAGATAGGTTGCTTCTTCGGCAGCCGTGTCTCCTCCGCCTACAACTGCGACATCCTGTCCGCGGTAAAAGAACCCATCGCATGTTGCACAGGCGGAAACGCCATACCCATTGTATTTGCTTTCGGATTCAATTCCAAGCCATTGCGCCGAAGCACCCGTTGCAATAATCAGTGTATCTGCAATGATATTGTGGGTTTCATCAACAGTGACATGAAATGGTCGCGATGACAAATCAACTTTTGTTACCAATCCCCAGCGAACATCAGCGCCAAAACGCATTGCCTGTTTTTTCATATCCTCCATCATTTCCGGACCTTTAACACCATCAGGATAACCGGGAAAATTATCCACATCAGTTGTTATGGTAAGTTGTCCGCCTGGCTGTAATCCTTCATAAAGAATCGGTTTTAAATCGGCACGGGAAGCATAAATTGCAGCAGTATATCCGGCAGGACCAGAACCAATGATCAGACATTTTGTTTTTTCAGTATTTTCAGTCATGTTTATATTTTTTATTTGTTGTTATAATATTCTTCAAGGTTTTGCAATAATTGTTTTATACGAAGCGCCATATCCAGCCCAAATTCCAAGCGCTCCTCCGCTTACATTTGTTGGCATAGAAGTAGGTGTAGCAAATGGATTCCCGGATGAGAACATTTCTGATTCAGCATTGCTCCAGAAATTATAAGTATTATAATCAATGGTTGATGATTTTAAAATAATTGTATCTCCAATTTTAAAATAAGTGGCTTCCGTATCTTCCATATCGGTGGTAAATGATTCGAAGCCGCGTTTCATTGAAAAAGTAAGTGATTGTCCGTTAAAAAATTTATCTTCATAAACGGAGCCAAGAATTGGGATATAACGTTTATCCTTGCCCAAGCGTTTTGTTTCAAGTCTGTAATAATTGTTTTCATTAGCCGGATCGGTAATTGTAGCCCATAAATAGCCAAGAGAATCTTTACCTGGTTCCACTTTAAACCATGCGGAATCAAGAGGTATTGGAACAGGAATGGTAGTTATGGCACTAAGAATTTTCCCTTCCGCTTCAACTGTAAGCGTATATGATCTTCCTGCAATTCCTTTTAATGTTGAACCTTTATATAAAATCGGCGGGAAATAATTTGGGTCAATAGTCAGGGTTAGTTGTTCGGAATTTATTCCATCGCTAACGGTTACAGTTGCGTTTGTAACAATCATGTTCATTAATGTTGTAGAATCTACTACCGAAAAATAAGCAGTGTTTTTTGTCAGCATAACATAGGCCACTTCGTCGGGTTCTATCCAACCTTCTACAACAATTTTTTCTTCAGGGTCAGGAATTTTAACTACAATACTCCTCTCGCAAGAGAGCAGTACAAATGCAAAACCAATGAATAATAAAATAATAGGCTGAAATCGTATTTTTTTCATGATGTTTTATTTAAATTTGAAATTCCAGGTAACTGACGGCAAAATCGGAAATAACGACACTTGTTTTGCAGTTGTTTCTAAGTAACCTTGAGTTACATCTCCTTTTGTTTCGAAGTATATATAGTATGGATTGTAGCGATTATACAAATTAAATATTGAAAAATTCCAACTCGATTCATATTTTTTATTTTTCTTTCCTTTCATAGTAGCTGAAATATCCATTCGGTGATAATTAGGCATTCGGAAAGAATTTCTTTCACCATATTCGTTAAGCACATTTCCGTTGATAATGTACCTTGAAACTGGAAGTGTCATGGCATTACCGGTTGCAAATACCCATACTGCTGAGAAAGTCCATTTTTCGTTCAATTCGTAGGAGGCAATAACCGAAATATCATGTCGGCGGTCGTATTTTGCGTAGAATTCATTTCCGAAATTTATTTCGGGAAACTTACGTAAGGTATAGGAAAGCGTATATCCTACCCAACCCGTAAATTTACCGCTTTTCTTGTTAACAAAAAATTCAATTCCGTATGATTGACCTGTGCCAAAAGTAAAATTGTTGTCGGTGTTGTTTTTGATATTGTCTTCAGGTGAGGCACCTTCCTTGTATTCTATCTGGTTTTTCATCTCCTTATAGTACAATTCAACAGAGGTTTCAAATACATTCTTTTTAAAATTCCGGAAATATCCAATGGAGTATTGCGTCCCAAATTGAGGTTTAACCAACGATGTACTAGGAAACCAGATATCGGTTGGCAGATTGACTCCTGTAACGGAAGCCAAATGAATATACTGATAATTCTGTGTAAAAGCTGCTTTAATTGACGACAATTCGCTGAGGGTATAGCGAACAGAAATACGTGGTTCAATATGGTTATAGGTTTTGATACTTTCACCTTTTGAATAAGAAATCGTGTCTGTAATTTGATTAAGTTCGTTTAAAATATACCTGTCGAAAGGACCAATGTGCTGGAAAAAAGTATAACGCAAACCTGCATTGACTTTAAGTAGTGAGGTAAGATCAAATTCATCATTTACATATAATGCAGCATCATTGGCATATAATTTAACTTCTTTTCCAAGATCGAGATCCTGACCGCTCGATTTGGCTGATGCGTTATTGGGAGTGAAAATATGATAAATAAAATTTCCGCCGAATTTTACAATATGTTTTGTCGAGGGAAACAGCGAAAAATCAAATTTAGCATTGTAATCACGCACACCAGAATACAAAATGATATCGTATTCGCTTTGAGTAGCATCAAATTGGAATTCGTAATCGCTGAAAATCAACGAAGTGTTTAAAAAAAGTTTAGGGCCAAATACGTGATTCCAACGAAGAGAGGAAGTAGCATTCCCCCATTGGATTCCTGTATTAAAATTCATATTCGTACTTTTTAAAGAAAAAATATCCCTGCCAAAATAACCGCTTAAATACAAACGATCTCTGTCAGAAAGGGTATAGTTTATTTTTGTATTGAGGTCGTAGAAATAATAACCAGTGCCTTTAAAAGGAGAAGTTTTTTTAATAAAAGGCTTCATCAACACATCAATATAGGTTCTTCGGGCAGAAATGATGAACGAACTGGTGTCTTTTTTTATGGGCCCCTGCAAAGTTAAGCGTGAAGAAATAACGCCAATTCCTCCGTCGACCTGAAATTTTTTATTGTTTCCTTCATTCATCGAAATATCAAGCACACTGGCGAGTCTTCCGCCATAATTTGCAGGCATTCCGGCTTTTGTCAGTTCGATATTTTTTACGGCATCCGCATTAAAAACGGAAAAGAAGCCAAACAAATGGGACGCATTATAAACAACGGCTTCGTCCAGAAGAATCAGGTTTTGGTCGGGACCTCCTCCTCTAACATAAAAAGCACTGTTTCCTTCGCCAGCCGACTGAACTCCAGGCGTTAGCTGTATGGTTTTCATTACATCTACTTCGCCCAGAAATGCCGGCAGAGTTTTTATTTTTTCTACTTCAAACTGTACTTTGCCCATATTGGTTGAAGTGGTATTTTTATCATCTTTTTCTCCGGTAATTACCACTTCTTTTTTTGTAATTATTCTGCTTACCAGACTTGAATTAATTTTAGCATTTTTATCAAGTATAACCGGAATAGTATCATTATTAAACCCTACATAAGAAATAATTACAGTATAATTTCCTTTTTCCAGCGAC
Source organism: Bacteroidales bacterium (assembly GCA_038214085.1). Taxonomy (GTDB): domain Bacteria; phylum Bacteroidota; class Bacteroidia; order Bacteroidales; family CG2-30-32-10; genus JBBQSF01. The sequence goes on from JBBQSF010000022.1 coordinate 20,795, forward strand.
ATGGAAAAATATCCATATTGATTGGTTGATGTGGAATTTTTTAAATTTTCCTTTGTGTAAACCGTTGCTCCAATTAGCGATTCGCCATTTGATTCATCAGTAATATAGCCGCTTACAGTATATTTTTGAGCAAATATGTTTATGGAAAAAGAAAGAAAGGCAAGTAAAAGAAGAAGGATTTTTTTATTCATAACCTCGGTTTAAGAAAAAAATAACGTCAGTAATTCCCGAAAATTATACCAATCGGATAATTTTCATCTTTTCTGACAAAATGGCGCAGCAAGGTACAAAAGGAATTCTGAACAAAAAAAATACTGAACAAAAATATTTTTTATATTTGCAAAAATATTAAGGAGAATCAATTATGTGATTTCTTAATATTAATAACAAATCGGGGCGGGGCGTTCTCCCGTAATTACGGGAGGAGCAGCGTACTTGCTTTATTGTTCTTTTTTTTATTATTATCGGGGCGTGGCGTCCCGTAATTACGGGAGCAGCGTACTTGCTTTATTGTTCTTTTTTTTATTATTATCGGGGCGTGGCGCAGTTGGCTAGCGTACTTGCATGGGGTGCAAGGGGTCGGAAGTTCGAGTCTTCTCGCCCCGACTTAGAAAGACAAGGGTTTCAGGAATTTTCTGAAACCCTTTTGTGTTTAAGGTAACACAAAAGCATACACCAACATATATGGTAATTTTTTAAATATGCCCCAACTAATAAACGCTTTCCCGCACAATGGTTGGGCTTTTTATTTTTCTGTAAGCCAAGCCCGCTATCGCATGATTGCAGAATCAAATTCCGAATGGACGACAATATAGGGAAAGCCTACACTTTATCCTATCTTAATCAAAAATTAATGTCAGATTAATGTGATGTCAATTTTTTATTAATTAATTTGTTTAAATTAATAATCTCACTTGACAAAAGGATTTTTATTATCATGGCGAAGTTAGTCATAGGATCGCAGATACCCGAATTTACATTACCTGATCAGAATGGCAATGAATTTAAAACAACTGATGTTGTAGGAAAAACAAATATTGTATTGTATTTTTATCCTAAAGATGATACTCCTGGCTGTACCAAAGAAGCATGTTCATTTCGCGACCAGTATGAAGTATTTAGTGATTATGGAGCTATGATAATTGGTATAAGTTCCCAATCGGTAAGCAGCCACAAAAAATTTATTGAAAAATACAAATTACCCTTTACTTTGCTTAGCGACAGGGAGAATAATGTTCATAGAATGTTTGGCGTTAATAAAAATCCATTTTTATTACCAGGACGAGTAACATTTATAATTGATTTTACAGGAAAAGTAGTTGGCATTTTCGAATCTCAGACAAATATTAAAATGCATATTGAAGAAGCGTTACGAATTATTAAAGAATTAAAAATACCGAAAAACGATAAGAACTCAATATGAATAAATCTGATTTTTTCAATTGCTTCGGTTAAAAATAAGTTTTGGTTTATTTAGTCAACTTGCAAATCAAAAAAACTATTCTTCTTTCAGAACATAGCCCATGCCGACAATGGTATGGATTAATTTTGGTGTGTATTCTTTATCTATTTTATTCCTCAGAGAATTAATGTGTACATCAATTACATTTGTTCCAGAATAGAAGGAAAATCCCCATATTTTTTCAGCAATTACACTTCTTTCAAATACTTTACCCTTATTATTCACCAGAAGTTCCAGTATCTTATATTCACGTGCTGTCAGTTTAATTTCATTCTTATTTCTGAATACTTTTCTTTCAATACTATCGAGCTCAAGATCGGCTATTTTTATTTTCGGATTTACAAATGTATCATTGTTTCTTCTGATTAAAGACTTGATTCTTGCATAAAGTTCCTCGAAACTAAATGGTTTGGTAAGATAATCATCTGCCCCGCAATTGAAACCAGTTACCTTATCCTCAACTCTGTCGAGTGAAGTAAGCATCAAAATAGGTGTTTTAACTCCGTGGTTCCGGATTTTTTTACACAACTCAAAACCATTTATTCCTGGCAGCATTACATCCAGAATAATGGCGTCATATTTTTTATTTATGGCAAGTTTTTCTCCCATCTCCGAATCGAAAGCAGCATCAACCATGTATTCATGTTCTTCTAATCCGATTTTTACAACTGCAGAGATCTTCTGATCGTCATCTACCAAAAGAATTTTCATAGTTTCTGATCGTTAATTAAGTTTCTAAAAAATCATTTTCAAAGTAAAATATTTAACTATGAGTCCACTCCGAAAAGTATTACTATCGAAAATCAGCTTTGCAAGTAGCTAAAAATATGAAAATAAATTTCGGATTTCACTCAACTATATTTTAAACAAAAATAAATAATTTGACATTTAAATTGGCAAAAAGTTGTAAAAAATTAATTTTATACTGTATTTTCATTTTCTAGCTTAAAATATTATAATTTTGTAAATACACAAAAGCACAGCAATATTTTTCAATTAGAATACCAGTCGACTAACGCTTTACAATTAATAATTTTACAACGGATAAATACAAAACCTTAAATAAAAAAACAAATTTTCATAAACGAATTATACCAAACAAGAAAATAAAGCTCCACAAAATTACATGGTTTCACAAGAAATAAACCTCAAAACTGAACAAACTTTGAATAAAGCGAAACCGATCGTTTGGGTATCGCTTACAATCACTTTCTCATTGAGTATTCTTGGCCTTATTGGATGGATCACCAATATTGCTTTTTTTAAAAGTATCCAACCTCAATGGATACCTATGAATTTAATTACAGCCATCTGCTTATCTATGGCAGCCATAGGACTGTTTATGATAATTCGGAAAAAATATTTTAATCGTCTCGGAATCCTTATTGCAAAAATACTGGGAATATTGGTTTGCATTATTGGTTTATTGACAATTGCTGACTCGGCAAATATCCTTGGTGAAGGAATTGAGGAGTTTCTAAGTAGGTCACTTGCCTTTGATACTGTTTTATCGCATTCTATGAGAATGACATTGCTCACGGCCATTATCATTTTGTCTATTGGATCTGCAATAGTAATACTTGCAAATGACAGCCAAAGATCCGCAAATATTGCTCATATTGTTATTCTTCCGGCAGCTATCGGAAGTTATCTGATATCTTTACGTTACTTGTTTGGCGTTGAATTTATGCATGATTTTCTGGGCGCACCTATTGCCATAAATTCAGGAATTGCTTTATGTGCAATTTGTGTAGCCATTTTTTTTATACGTCCGGATACCTGGTTGATGAAAGTCTTTACAGGAAAACTTATCGGGAGTTTGATGGCAAAGAGACTGTTTCCTGCTTTAATAATACTCCCTGTAATGATTGGATGGCTGCGTATTTACGGAGAAAAAATGGGCATATTTGATTCTGAAGTTGGTGTTATTTTGGTAGCGATTACCTATACTGTATGTTTAATTGGGCTTATTTGGCTGAGCGCAAAATCGGCAATAGGGATGGAAAAAAAACGATTGCTAGCTGAAAAGGAATTGCACCAAAGCGAACAACGATTAAAATTTCATTTTGATAACTCGCCGCTTGCAATTGTGGAATGGGACGCTGATTTTATCGTTACTCAATGGTCGAAAGAAGCTGAACATATTTTTGGCTGGAAAAAAGAAGAAACTCTTGGAAAACCAATTGGCGATCTTAAATTGATATTTGAAGAAGATATTCCCATTGTAAACCAAACAATGGAGCGACTTACAAGTGGAAAAGAGCAGGTTGTCATTTCTTCAAATCGAAACATTACTAAAGCTGGAGAAATCAGAGAATGCATGTGGTCTAATTCAGTTCTACTGGATGAAAATGGTAAAATGGCATCAGTCCTGTCACTTATTGAGGATATTACCGAACGCAAAAACAAGGAAGAAGAATTATTTAAAATTAACAGAACGCTTAAAGCATTAGGTAAAAGCAGCCAGATCATGATGCATGCCATTGATGAATCATCCTTCCTTAAAGAAGTATGCAATGTTATTATTGAAGAATGCGGTCATACAATGATTTGGATTGGCTATGCCGAAGATAATGATGAAAAGACTGTAACGCCTGTCGTTTCCGCCGGTTATGAAGAAGGATATATAGAAAAATTAAATGTTACATGGAAAGATAATGAAAGGGGAAGAGGCCCAACGGGTAAAGCAATCAGAACGGGGAAAATTACTTTATGTAAAATTATGCTTACAAACCCTGATTTTGAGCCATGGCGTGAGGAAGCAATAAAACGAGGTTATGCATCTTCAATAGCCATTCCTTTAATAAGCAACAGTAAGGTTTTGGGTGCGATAACTATTTATTCAAAAGATCCAGATTCCTTCACAAAAAGTGAAGAAGTTTTGCTTTCCGAATTAGCGAATGATGTTACTTTTGGAATTAATTTAATAAGAACAAGCGAGGCACAGAAAAAGGCAGAGGCAGCACTTCGAGAAAGTGAAGATCAATTTTCAAAAGCCTTCCATTTAAGTCCGATTGGAATAAACATTTTTCGTCTTGCCGACAGTCGAGTTATAGATACCAACGATGCTTTTCTGAATCTTATTGGTTACTCCCGTGAGGAAATAATCGGACATACCCCAAAGGAATTAAACCTACTTGTTGAGCAGGTAGACCGCGATAGCTGGATGAAAGATTTGCTAAATAATGATTCCATTCAAAATGCGGAAGTTCAAATACGCCATAAATCCGGAAAAATTGTAAATGCACTTTTCTCCATAACAAGGATTGAATCCAATGGTGAAGCAATGGGTTTAATTCAAGCTATTGATATCACTGATCGAATACGAATGGAAGCTGAATTAAAAGCTAGCGAAGAACGTGTTCGGTTGAAGTTAGAAAGCATATTGTCGCCTAAAGGAGATATAACAACACTCGAACTAGCTGACATTATTGATGTTCCAACGATACATTCGTTGATGGATAATTTCAATAAACTTTTCCCAATTCCTATGGCTATCATTGATTATAAAGGGAAAGTAATCGTACAAGTTGGATGGCAAGATATCTGCACAAAATTCCACAGAGTTCACCCAGATACTTGTAAAAATTGTATTGATAGTGATACAGAAGAAATCCCCGAAGGAGAATTCAAACTTTATAAGTGCAAGAATGGAATGTGGGATACTGCCATACCTATCTATATTGGTAAAAGATACATGGGTAATCTTTTTCTTGGACAGTTCTTATTCGAGGATGAGTCCATAAATTATAATTTCTTCCGCTTACAGGCTGCCAGATATGGATTTGATGAAAAAGAATATATTGCTGCTCTTGAAAAAGTTCCCCGTTTAAGTCATTCATCTCTTGACAATGCTATTGAATTTTTCTTAAAACTTTCCTATTCAATTTCTCAATTGAGTTACAGTAATATTAACCTTGCAAGAAATATCAATGAACATGAAAGAATGGCGCATGCGTTGAGAAGAAACAATGAACGGCTCGATATCCTATCGCAAACCGTAAGCAGTCTTCTGTCCAGCGATAATCCGCAAAAAATTGTGAATGGCTTTTGCCTGAAAGTGATGCATTTTCTTGATTGCCATGTTTTCTTTAACTATTTGTTTGATGAGCAAAAAGAAAAGCTGCATTTGAATGCTTATGCTGGAATTCCAGAAAATGAAATTAAAAAAATTGAATGGCTTGAAGTGAAAGTTACCGATAATGATTCCAATAGATACGATTGGAAAAATCTTGTAATAAAAAATATTCTTGAAACTCCTTATTCCAATTCGGAACTTGAAAAATCGTTTGGAATTACAGCTTATTTATCACATCCCCTTTTATCACATGGAAAGATAATTGGGTCATTGTCTTTTGGTTCCAAAAGCATGAAAAGCTTCAGCAATGAAGATATTTCTCTTATGAAAGCGGTTACTGACCAAGTTGCAATTGCTTTTACAAGAATGAAAAACGAAAAAGAGCTTTATAGAACAAATAATTATTTAGAAAACTTAATAAACTTCGCGAATGTACCAATAATAGTGTGGAATCCTCAATTACAAATTCAATTATTCAATATTGCATTTGAAAATTTAACTGGTTATTCGTTCAATGAAGTAATAGGAAAAAAACTTGATTTCTTATTTCCATTAAATATAATAAAAGAAGCAAAAGAAAAAATTCAACAAACCATATCAGGCGACCAATGGGAAACATTAGAAATACCAATTCAATGTAAAAACAAAGAGGTAAGGATTGTGCTTTGGAACTCTGCCAATGTTTACGATACAGATAATAAAACACTGATTTCAACAATTGCACAAGGCAATGATATCACAGCAAGAAAAAAAGCTGAGGAACAAATTGAAAGATATACCATCGATCTTAAAAATTCCAATACTGAAAAAGATAAATTTTTCAATATTATAGCACACGACCTTAAAAATCCGTTCACAAGTTTGATGGGAGCATCTGAATTGCTTCAAAACGGAGTCCACAAGTACAGTCCGGAAAAAATCGAAATACTAAGCAAGTTGATGCATAATTCAGCCAAGAGCGGGTATGCTATTCTAGAAAATTTGCTCGAGTGGTCTCGGTCTCAGATTGGGAATATGAAATTTATTTCTGAATTGGTTAATCTGGAAACAATCATTTCTGAAATAATTTTCTCAGTAAATATGTTGGCTTGTTCTAAAAATATTTCCATTACCACATTAGTCAATGATGAATTTTTGATTCATGCGGATATAAATATGCTGAAAACAATTTTACGCAATCTTTTAATGAATGCAATTAAATTCACTCATCCAAAAGGTGCAATAGAAATCGCTGCACATATCAATGATCATGAAGTTCTAATATCAGTAAAAGATTCTGGAATTGGGATACGTCAAGAGGATATCGGAAAACTTTTCAGAATAGATACGCAATATATTTGTGTTGATACCGAAAATGAAAAGGGAACCGGTCTGGGCTTGATTTTATGCAAAGAATTCATTGACAAACATCATGGAAAAATATGGGTGGAAAGTGAATTTGGAAAAGGCAGTGAATTTAAATTTACAATTCCTCTGGATAAAACGAAAGCATAATTCCCTTAGAACTTCATTGGTTTTTATTTCCAATAACTGTTGTCCGATAAAAAAAATGGAAATGCGTGAAATATCAAGTTAAATAAGGTATCTATGGGTTTTGTGAAAACAAGGGGTTGGTTTTAATAGTTTTGATGAATTGATTTTTATCAATTCATTTTGCCTCAATCCTA
>JBBQSF010000023.1:0-27994 GCA_038214085.1 Bacteroidales bacterium
TAATCTTTCTATAAGCAGCTTGCTGTGCTTGTTTCCATAAGTAAAATAAAGTGCCAGTCCTATTGCAAGCCAAATCAAAAAGCGCAACCAGTTTGTGATTCCAAGTTGCGAAATAAGATACAGATTGGTAAGCAGTCCAAGCACAGGAATAGCAGATAGTTGCCTTACAATGCTCCATACAGAAATTGCCAGCCCAATAATAACAAACAGAATAAATGGGATTTTATGTTTGAAAACATCCCATCCATGTAAGCCGGGATAATCAATGTCAGTAGAGCTAAAATAAGAAGAAACGCCATCGCCATTAAAAATAAAAATGGAAACAATAGTTGCAACAACAACAATTGGAACAACATACCTGCTGTTGTAATAAGGAATTTTAAAACCTTTATGTTCTGCCGGCCTGTTGCTGTCCTTGCTTTTGTTAAGAATCAGAATGCCGCCACAGACAAGAATAAAAGCGAACAATGTTCCTATACTTGTAAGGTCGGTTACTTCTGTCAGGTTCATGAACAGTGTAGGAATGGCAACCAGAATTCCTGTTAAAATGGTTGAGAAATATGGTGTTTTATACTTCGGGTGAATTTTCGAGAATTTTTTTGGCAGCAAACCATCACGACTCATGCTCATCCAAATTCTGGGTTGCCCTACCTGAAAAACGAGTAAAACACTAGCCATTGCTATGATTGCGCTTACTGCAATAATTCCTGATAAAAAGTTCAGATCTAATTTTGAAAACACATAAGCCAGCGGATCGCCAACAGCAAGCTCTGTGTAACTTACCATTCCTGTAAGAACAAGACTTATCAGCACATAAAGCACGGTGCATATTGCCAATGCATAAATCATTGCTTTGGGCAGGTCGCGTTGCGGATTCTTGCATTCTTCCGCTGTTGTAGAAATAGCGTCGAATCCGATGTATGCAAAGAAAACTCCAGAAACGCCACGCAGAACACCTCCAAATCCATGTGGTGCAAAAGGCGACCAGTTTTCTGGATTTACGTAAAATGCACCTACGCCAATAATTACAAAAAGAATAATGAGTTTCAGCAGCACCATAATATTGCTTGCAACTTTTGTTTCGTATATTCCAATATACACTAATGCCGTAATAAGTGCAACTATTGAAAATGCAGGAATATCGGCAATTATTCGCATGTTTCCTATCATTGGGGCGTGCATCCAAGCATTATATGCTTCTTTCATTCCAAACGACAAATCATTAAAGCCGGTTCCCGTTGCCATTTGAGCTATAGCGGCATCATAACCCCGAGAGGCGGATAAAAAATCGGTGGAAAGCCATTCGGGAATCGACATTCCAATTCCGTTAAGCAATCCTGTAAAATAATCCGACCACGAAATAGCCACGGCAATGTTGCCTACTGCATATTCCATAATAAGATCCCAACCAATAATCCATGCAATCAATTCTCCAAAACTCACGTAGGCGTATGTATACGCACTGCCGCTAATGGGAATGCGTGATGCAAATTCCGCATAACACAGTGCAGAAAATCCGCAAGCCAATGCAGTAAAAATAAATAACAGCGAAACAGCCGGGCCACCATGATAGGCAGCAGTTCCAATGGTGCTGAAAATTCCTGCGCCAATAATTGCAGCTATACCCAAAGCGGTAAGATCGCGGACAGTCAGGTTTTTTTTGAGTTGCAAATCTTCACGCTGTTCGCCTGCATGCTTGAGAATGGATTGTATTGATTTTACCCTGAAAAGTCCTTTTTTCTGCATAAAAAACTAACTTTTTTCCCAGCGACTGCCGTCTTTACCGTCTTTTACAACGATATTAATTTTTGCGAGCTCATTTCGTATTTTATCCGAAGCAGCATAATCCTTTGCTTCCCGTACCTGCTGACGCCATTGCAATACCAACTGCATCAGGCCATCAACAACACCATTATCCGAAGATTCTGATTCTTCTTTGAAGCCAAGAATATCAAAAATAAAAACCTTCATTGTGTCTTTCATCAAATCTAAATCAGAAGAAGAAATCTTTTCTTTGCCATCGTTTACTGAATTGATAATGCGAACAAGTTCAAAAAGATTTGCAATAACAATAGGGCTGTTAAAATCATCGTTCATTGCATCGTAACAACTTTTACGAATTTGTGCTACTGGCGAATCGCTTGTTTCCGAAACGGTTAATTTGCCAAGTAAGGAATATGCAGCAAACAAGCGTTTGAGGCCTTTCTCGGCAGCTTGTAACGCTTCGTTCGAAAAATCGAGTGTGCTGCGGTAATGTGCCTGAGCCATGAAAAACCTTACTGTCATTGGCGAATAGCCTTTTTCTAGTAAAGGATGATCGCCCGTAAATAATTCATGAGGTAAAAATCCGTTTCCAGCGCTTTTCGACATTCTTACACCATTAACAGTAAGCATATTTGTATGCATCCAGTATTTTACAGGTGCAACATGGCTGCATGCCTGCGACTGTGCAATTTCGTTGGTATGATGTGTGGCTTGCAAATCCATTCCGCCACCATGGATATCAAACGTATCGCCCAGATACTTTGTACTCATTGCCGAGCATTCAATATGCCATCCGGGAAAACCCCAACCCCATGGAGATGGCCATTTCATAAGGGTTTCTGGTTTTGCGCTGATCCATAATGCAAAATCGAGCCTTCCTTTTTTGTCATCTTGTCCGTCTAAAACCCTTGTTCCTTCAAGAAGTTCCTCGAGTTTTCGGTTTGTTAGCTCGCCATAATTATTGGTTTTACTGTATTTTTCAACATCAAAATAAATGGTGCCATTGGCTTCATATGCAAAACCGTTTTCAATTATTTTTTTAATCATTTCAATTTGTTCGGTGATATGACCTGTAGCTGTGGGCTCAATACTCGGTGGTAACGTATTAAATATCGACATCACATCATGAAAACCGAGCGTGTATTTTTGAACAATTTCCATGGGTTCGAGTTGCTCAAGCTTTGCTTTTTTTGCAAACTTATCATCGCCTTCATCTCTGTCGCCTTCCAAATGGCCTGCGTCTGTAATGTTTCTAACATAGCGTACTTTAAATCCAATATGTTTTAAATACCGGTACACCATATCAAATGAAATAAAAGTCCTGCTGTTTCCAAGATGTACATCGCTGTATACAGTAGGGCCACACACATACAGACCAACCAATGGTGAATTGATGGGCTCAAAAATTTCTTTTTTTCGGCTGAGCGTATTGTATAATTGTAATTTTTCGGTAATCATCAGATAAATAATTAATATTCTGCGAAGTTAAAAAATGTTTGGATAATATTTTGACGCCGTTTTTGAAAATATAAGTCAATTCAATAGGAGTGTTTTTTTGCAATTGTTGTAAGTTTTTGTCGATTTAATTAGGAGTTAATGTGTTTTATGAACCATAATTCGAAAACAGGATCATGAAAAATAGGAGGGGTTGAAGTAAAATCAAGTATTTCCTTATTTTCTAAAGCTTCCTTAATCCTAGATACATTAGCAGATGAGCCCAGATTGTATTTTTTTAAATTTTCAAATGAACTGTACTTTTGCTCACCATCTGAAAAAGCTTTTAAAAAATTTATTTGACCAGAACTCAAAGATTCAATTTCTTTTTGGTAAATAATTGCATTTTGCTCAATAATATCTTGTAGCGAATCTGAAATTATTTTCGAAGTTGCTGCTTTTTCTGTGTTGAACCAAATAATTTGTGCAAACTGCTGAACAAAGTAAGGATGGTTTTGCATCAGTTCAGCAATTTGTCCTGCAATTTCATTTGAGATTTGCTTTTTTGTCCTTCTAAAAGCATCTGTAATAAATAAGATCCATTTTTCTTTTAATATTTTTTGGAGAAAAATCACATCACCGAATTTATAGAAAGGCATACTTTTGTTTTCAAAAAAATCAATTAACATGTGTCTTTTACTTCCGTAGAGAAGATATGTTACTTTTTTATGATGCTGCCAATAGGCACGCAATAATTTTTGAAACCCAATAGAGTCGTGATAGTGTGAAAGGTTCTGAAACTCATCAATACATACAATAATACGTATATTCTTCTTCAAAGCAATCTTTTCTGGCATGTTTAGAATTTCATCTGTGTTTCTGGTGCCAGAGCTCCAGTCAAAGCTAATGCTAAAATCATTTTGAGGATCCGCACCCATAGTTAATTTCGGCGTTATTTTTTTTAACATTTCTCCTGCTGTCTTTGCCCATTCTTGCCATCTTGATGATGAGGCTTTAAGTATTTCTCTGGCATAAATTTCGTAAAATTCATTTTCGGTTCTGGTTTTAAAAAGATCGATAAAACAAACTCGGATATCCTTTTCCTTCCTATTCAGGATACCTGATGCCTTTTTCACCAGAGATGATTTTCCCCATCTGCGAGGTGAAATAACAATTGTGTTAGTGCCCGAATTTAGATTGTTGTTTAATCGTTTTAATTCAATCTCTCTATTTGTAAAGAAACTGTTTTCTGCTATTTTTCCAAATAAAAACGGATTATGCATTTTAGGAGTTTTTTTTACAAATATATGTAACATTTCTGTTACTAACAAATATGTTACAAAATATTTTCTATCATTTTAAGAAGATACCTTATCCAAACTCAAGAGTAAAACAATAAGTCTGGTACGATTAGATAGTGGCTTTTTTCAATCTGGTACATTGGGTTATGGAACATACAAATATCATTTGATTTTCCGTTTCAATTATTTAATGCAATTGGTTGGATTTCATAAATATACACTACACATTTTTGAATGTAAGTAACTGAAAAGTAATCTGCTTTTTTGTTTTTTCTTTGATTTTAAAATTAAGCCCATCAAAACAAAGGCAGTTGCTCACATTTACAATAACATATTTGCCAGTCTTGATCTGGATTTTTAATAAAATTTTGCAGATGAATAGTATTGAACTAATGAATTTTGCAGAATCATACAAGATTGAGAATGTTTAGCTACTAGTTGAAATAAATAAATCTCTATATCAAGTGAATTAAAAAATATTAATTTTACGACTTGATAGTGAAATAAATATTTATTAAAAAAACATGGAAAAAATATTGGTAATTGGATGTGCCGGGCAGATCGGCTCTGAACTTACGCTTGAATTGCGAAGGATGTATGGAGATGCTAATGTTGTAGCAACGGATATTAAACCCGCTTCGAAGGAAATTATGGAGACTGGTCCTAATGAAATCCTTGATGTACTTGACACTCACAGGCTATTCGGCACCATAACCCGCAACAAAATTACGCAGGTGTATCATCTGGCGGCAATTCTCTCCGGCAATGCCGAAAAAAAACCGCTGACATCATGGAACATCAACATGAACAGCTTAATGAATGTTTTGGAAATAGGACGTGAAGTTGGCTTAAATAAAATTTTCTGGCCGAGCTCTATCGCTGTTTTTGGTCCAACTACACCACGTGTGAATACCCCACAATTTACGGTTATGGAGCCAAATACGGTTTATGGAATCAGTAAACTGGCCGGCGAACGTTGGATAGAATATTATTTCAATAAGTTTAAAGTGGATACACGTAGTATCAGATATCCGGGCCTAATAAGTTATAAAACTGAAGCTGGCGGAGGAACTACCGACTATGCCGTTGAAATATTTTACGAAGCGGTAAGAAATAAAACGTATGAATGTTTCCTCGGTCCACAAACCGGATTACCCATGGCATTTATGAGCGATGCAATAAAAGCAACCATTGAATTAATGGAGGCCGATCAGTCGAAACTTTCGTTGCATTCAAGTTATAATATGGCAGGCATCAGCTTCACTCCAGAAGAACTTTCGAATGAAATTAAAAAACACATTCCTGATTTTACTATTTCGTATAAACCTGATTTCCGTCAGGCAATTGCTGATTCGTGGCCTTCAAGTATAGATGACGCCGTGGCCCAAAAGGATTGGGATTTAAAAAACGAATACAATATTAATAACATGACCACTTTAATGCTTGATGAGATTGGAAAAAAAATGAATTAAATTTGTTGCACAGATTTAAGCAGAGTGCAACACAGCGTATCAGAGAGAAAAAAATAAGAGCACATTGATAAGCATTGTAAAACAAAAAAATATAATTATGAAAAAAAGAATGGATGACTTTCTGGCTGTTGAGCTTCAAAAGCTTCAGGATCAGAAATTATTTAAAAACGAACGCATTATCGAAAGCCCACAAGGAGCTGAGATTATTGTAAAAGGAAAAAAATGTCTGAATTTTTGTGCAAACAATTATCTCGGACTTTCTTCGCATCCTGAATTAATTAAAGCTTCGCATGAAGAAATTGACCACAGAGGTTATGGTCTTTCCTCGGTGCGCTTTATATGCGGAACACAGGATATTCACAAGGAACTCGAAAAGAAACTTTCTGAATTCCTTGGTATGGAAGACACTATTCTTTTCTCTTCCTGTTTTGATGCAAATGGTGCAGTTTTCGAACCATTGCTTGGCGAAGATGACGCCATTATCAGCGATGCACTGAATCATGCATCTATTATTGACGGAATTCGTTTATGCAAGGCACAACGCTGGGCATACAAACATGGCGATATGCGCGATGTGGAAGAAGAAGATCCTGCCACCGGAAAAATGGCAAAAGGTTTGGAACGCTGCCTTATCGACGCAAAAAATTGTCGGTTCAGAATGATAGTTACTGATGGTTCTTTTAGCATGGATGGCGACATTGCAAGACTGAAAGAAATATGCGACCTTGCCGAAAAATACGATGCCATTGTAATGGTTGACGACAGCCACTCAACAGGATTTTTAGGAAAAACAGGTCGTGGAACACATGAGTACCGCGATGTAATGGGAAGGGTAGATATTATCACCACTACTTTTGGTAAAGCCTTAGGTGGAGCATCGGGTGGATGTATCTCTGCCAGTAAAGAAATAGTGAGCTGGATGCGCAATAAAGCACGTCCGTATTTATTCTCAAACACAGTGCCTCCAGCTGTTGTGGGTGCAACAATCAAAGTGCTTGATATCCTAACTAAATCAACGGATTTGCGTGATAAACTCGAAGCAAATACCAAATATTTCCGCTCAAAAATGACAGAAGCAGGATTTGATATCGTTGCTGGTGATCATCCAATTGTGCCAATAATGTTCGGAAAATATCCCGATTGCTCAAAACTTGCAGTTGACTTTGCTTCTAAAATGCTTGAAGAAGGAATTTATGTTATTGCATTTTCTTTCCCAGTTGTAGCTAAAGGAAAAGACAGGATACGTGTACAGATTTCTGCAGGTCACGATATGGCACAGCTTGACAATGCTATTGTTGCATTTACCAAGGTTGGCAGAGAGCTTGGAATGATAAAATAAATATTTTTGAATTTTAAATTAAGCCATCTGGATTATTTCAGGTGGCTTTTTATTTAAAATAAAATCACTGAATTGCCTATCTTTGCAAAAAAATACCACAATGAATAAATCAATTGATCCTATTGGAAAATTAATGGGATTACGCTACAAATCACACCCTTGGCATGGGATCGATCTTGGTCCAGAAGCACCTGAACAGCTAACCTGTTTTATTGAAGTAGTTCCCTACGATACTGTAAAATACGAAATTGATAAAACAACCGGATATTTGAAAATAGATCGCCCGCAAAAATATTCCAATATCATTCCAGCTTTGTATGGTTTTATTCCTCAAACATACTGTGGGGCTAATCTTGCGAAGCTTGCTAACGATGCACTTGAGCGTACAGATATTGTGGGAGATAAAGATCCTTTGGATATTTGCGTACTCACCGAAAAGGATATTACACATGGAAACTTGCTCGTAAAAGCAAGGCCTATTGGGGGTTTTAGAATGATTGACCGCAACGAAGCCGACGATAAAATAATTGCTGTGTTAATAGATGATGCTGTGTATGGCGATTATCAAGATATTTCGGATTGTCCTCAGGCAGTAATTGATCGTTTGCGTCATTATTTTCTTACATATAAAGACATGCCCGGTGAAAAACGTGGTTGCGAAATTCCACAGATTTATGGGAAAGAAGAAGCGCTGAAGACTATTCGCACTACAATGCAGGATTATCAGTCGTTTGTTGAAAAGTTGCTGTTTAGTTAATGATGGGGTTTTTCCTAAAAGCATCACATAGGAAGCAAGAAAACAATTTACAGTAAGTAAGAATTTTTGTGGACTTTGCGGCTTAGTGGGATAAAATTAAAAATTACGATCATCTCCCACAAAGGCACCAAGATCAAAAAAAATATATTTAATCATTGATAGGGTATTGATTTTTTTAGGAAACGTAATGTAAAAAGAAATATAAACGTAAATGATAAACGAAACTTTGTTTTCAAATAAATTTCCAATAAATTACGAAGAACCTTTATTTCGGCCACCTTCAGAAGCCCAATCGCTGATTTTTCAAGTCACCATTGGTTGTGCATGGAATCGCTGTGCATTTTGCGAAATGTATTCCAAAAAAACTTTCCGTATAAAGAAAGAAGAGGAGGTTATTCTAGAAATTGAAGCCGCTTCAAAACTATATCCCGATACCCGCAGAATATTTCTTGCTGATGGTAATCCCATGGTTTTGTCTGCTCATAAATTATTGCGCATTCTGAAAGCCATAAATTTATTTTTTCCAAAGATTAACCGCGTTTCTACTTATGCATTACCTTCTGATATCCGTTCAAAGACGCCTGAAGAGTTAATAAAGCTGAAAGAAGCGGGATTGAAACTTATTTATGTAGGTGTTGAATCAGGCGATGACGAAGTGCTCTTGAGAAACAATAAAAGCGAAACGTATAAAAGTACAGTTGAAGGTTTACAAAAAGCAAAAGATGCTGGAATACGACTTTCGATAATGATATTAAGCGGACTGGGAGGAAAAGAATTGAGCATACAACATGCTGTTCATTCTGCAAAAATTGTAAATGCAATTCAACCGGAGCTCTTATCGGTGCTTGTTTTGAGTTTTCCGTTTGGCGAAGAACATTATCAAACCCGCCTTGGTCATGCTTTTGAGCCCATGACAATTGAAGAACAACTAAAGGAAGTTGAAACATTTATTTCGGAAACAATGCTTGAAAGCACCATTTTCCGAAGCAATCACGCATCCAATTATCTTGAATTAGCTGGTGTTTTAGGCAAGGATAAAGAAAAATTGCTTACCGAAATCCGCTATGCGATAACCAATCCTGATGAAGCAGGTTTGCGCCCCGAATGGGCAAGGGGCTTGTAAATTATTCCTGATAATAAACCCGTTTAACTCTTCTTGAAACACTTGTCAGTACTTCGTAAGGAATGGTTTCCATGTCGGCTGCAAATTTTGCAATGGGGAATTCGTTGCCGAAAACAATCACATCGTCGCCTTCATTTGCTGGAATGCCAGTGATATCAAGCATACACATATCCATACATATATTTCCTGCAATAGGAGCATAATGTCCGTTGAGATACATGCTTCCCTTTCCATTTCCCAGTTTCCTGCTTAAGCCATCGGCATATCCAATGGGAACTGTAGCTATTATTGTGTCTTTTTTAGCAACCCAATTACGGCCATAGCCAATACTTTCGCCTGCAGGAACTGTTTTTATTTGTGAAATAACGGTTTTAAGAGTACTCACATTTTGTAGCAGAGCTTGTTCTGTTTCGTTGGCAGCCACACCGTACAATCCTATTCCCAAACGTACCATTTCAAATTGTGCTTCTTTGAACCGGCTGATTCCTGCCGAATTTAAAATGTGTCGCATGATAGGATATTCTATATTTTCTTGAATTTTTTTACCCATAGTTTCAAATTTATCAAACTGGCTGTGGGTAAAAGCATCTTGTTTTGAGTCTTCGCTTGCCGCAAGATGGGAAAATAGCGAACGTATTATTATATTTGGATTTTTTTTAATTCGTATTATTAACTCATCAAGATCGCCGGGTTCAAAACCAAGACGGTGCATTCCTGTGTCTAATTTAAGGTGAACATAAGCAGTTTTTTCCAGAGAGGCATAGCGCTCCAGCGCTTCTTCAAACATATTCAAAATTCGAAACGAATAAATTTCAGGCTCAAGATCAAATTTTAACATAGAGTAAAAACTCTGTTCTTCGGGATTCATAACCATTATTGGCGTGGTGATTCCTGATTTTCTGAGTTCAACACCTTCATCGGTATAAGCCACAGTCATGTAATCTACTTGATGGTATTGAAGAATATTGGCAATTTCGTAACTTCCACTACCGTAAGAAAAGGCTTTAACCATTGCCATGAGCTTGGTACCTGGATTAAGAAGTGAACGGTAATAATTAAGATTGCTTATGAGTCCGTTCAGATTTATTTCCAAAACCGTTTCGTGGGCTTTTTGCTGTAGGGCTTTACTAATTTGTTCAAAACGAAAAGTACGAGCACCTTTCAGAAGAATTGTTTCATTGTGAAAATCAGAAAAGGAATATTCCTTCATAAAATCAGCAGTTGAAGGATAAAAAACTTTCTCAATTTTAAATTTGTCTTTTTGCCTGCTGATGGATTTTCCTATTCCAATTATAAAATCAATTTTTTTACTAGTTAATAATTCCGAAACATTTGAATATAACTCATCTTCGTTGCGTCCGCTTTGCAAAATATCCGAAAGAATTATAGTGCGCTTTCGGTGTTGTTTCTGCTGATTTAAAAAATCTATTGCAATACTAAGTGAGTTTAAATCGGAGTTGTAGCTGTCGTTGATTACCGAACAATTATTGATGCCTTCTTTAAGTTCGAGACGCATAGCAACTGGGTTAAGGTTTAGCATGCGCAATGCAATAACATCGTTGCTGTATCCTTGCGAAAGCATGAAAGCCCAGCAATGAATTGCGTTTTCAACAGATGCATCGTCGGTAAAAGGAATACTGATTTGAATAGAATTATTCTGAAACGAAGCGTTTATAAGTGTGTTCTGCATTTGCCTTGAAACAGCTCCAATTTGAAGATCGCTTTTTGCTTTGTAAGCCCAAGTGAAGGTATTGAGGTTTTTGAAAACTTCGGAATGATTGATTCGCTCCTTTATTTCCAAATGATCTGAGCAATAAATAAGCAGTTTTACCTTTGTGAATAATTTAAGTTTTTCGTTAATTTTCTGATTGGTATGTACAAAATTTTCATCGTGAGCTTGGCCAATATTGGTAAATATTCCAATGTTGGGTTGAATGATTGCCTGTAACTTTTCCATTTCATCCATTTCTGAAATGCCAGCTTCAAATATTGCAAGTTCATGTTCGGGTTCCATTTGCCAAACGGATATAGGAACACCAACCTGAGAATTATAGCTTTTCGGACTTCGTACAATTTTTTTGTCTTCGGTTAAAAGCTGGGAAAGCCATTCTTTGATAATTGTTTTTCCGTTGCTTCCAGTAATACCTAAAACGGGAATGTTGAATTTTTTTCGGTGAAAAATTGCAAGTTGCTGCAATGCATTCAGACCGTTTTTAACCAGTATGAAGTTGGCTTCCATGCAGGAATCAATGCACTCTGGCTTATAAGAAACCACAAAATTACGGACTCCTTTTTCGTAAAGTTCTTCAATGTATTTGTGCCCATCGTTTCTTTTGGTTACCAATGCGAAAAATATGGAAAAATCTGGAGAAATAAGTTTCCGGCTGTCAATAACAATTTGTTTAACAGGTGAATCCTCAAAAGCAAGGTTAATAAAATCACCTTTTAGTATTTTGGCAATTTCGGTTATGGTGTAGGCGGTGGAAAGCATTAATTTTTAATATAATTTATTAGAGTTTTCAGAAAGTTAATTTGGGTTCGCTACCGGGTTTTTCTTCTTCATGTTTGGTTATTTTCAAGGGATTTGAAGAAATTTCATCAAACATTTTTCTGTTTTTATGAATATCGATAGCAAGATAAAGAGCTTCCCTAAACGATTCGGCTGAAGCTTCATTTTTCCCAGCCAGGTCATAAGCCGTACCATGAGCAGGAGAAGTGCGGATTATAGGTAATCCGGCAGTAAAATTAACGCCAGTGTCAAAAGTTATTGCTTTGAATGGAGCCAAGCCCTGATCGTGGTACATGGCTATAATTCCATCGAATTTAGAAAAGTTTCCTGAGCCAAAAAAACCATCGGCAGCATAAGGACCAAAAGCAAGAATATTTTTTTCGGAAGCTTTTTGAATTGCGGGGATAATTACTTTTATTTCTTCATCGCCAATAACTCCATTGTCGCCTGAGTGAGGATTGAGCCCCAACACAGCAATGCGTGGGCGGCGGATTCCGAAATCCCGGATCAAAGACTGATTCATGATTTGTAATTTTTGAAGAATCAGCGTTTCTGTTATTGTTGAAGAAACCTTTGAAAGCGGAATATGACCTGTGACAACTCCAACCCTTATATTGCCGCTAACCAAAAGCATCAGCGGTTCCTTTACCTCAAATTTCTGAGCCAGATATTCAGTATGTCCTGGAAATTTAAAATGTTCCGACTGTATGTTTTTTTTATTTATTGGTGAAGTTACAATTACATTAATTGCGTTATGTTTCAGGTCATTTGCTGCGGCTTCGAGCGACAATAGTGAAAGTTGTCCGGCTGTTTCGGTGGATTCACCAAGATCTATTTTTACTTCTTTGTCTGTAATGTTAATGATATTGGCTCTTTTAGCAATTGCCTGGTCTGCATTTTTTATCAGATTAAAATTAAATTCAGGGAAATCAAGTGTTTTTTTGTGATAAGAAGCTACTTTTGATGATCCATAAACTATAGGAGTACACATTTCCAGAATTTTCGGATTAGCAAGCGTCTTAATGATAATTTCATAGCTGATACCGTTGATATCACCTTGTGTGATCCCTATTTTTATGAATTCTTCTGTTTCGTTTTTCGACATTATATATAATTGTTAAAATCGTAAGTATTATTTTTTTATTTGCATTTTTATGAAGTCGTACAATAACCTAAGCCCAAATCCTGTTCCGCCTTGTCCGCGGTAACTGTCGCGAGAATCCATAAAGGCAGGACCGGCAATATCAAAATGAACCCAGGGATAATCAGTAAAATGCTCGAGAAATTTCCCAGCAGTTATTGCTCCAGCATAGGGTCCTCCGATATTTTTAATATCCGCAATATCTGATTTGATAAGATCCTTGTATTCATCCCATAAAGGAAATTCCACAATGCGCTCGTAAACTCTATTGCCAGAGGTTTTAAGCATTTCCATATATTTGCCATAATTGGTTCCCATAGCAACGAGTGCATATTTACCTATGGCGGCATGAGCAGCACCTGTGAGGGTGGCAAGGTCAACTACGAATTCGGGTTTGTATTTTTTTGCGTAACTCAGTGCATCAGCAAGTATCATACGGCCTTCAGCATCGGAATTAAGAACTTCTACTTTTGCACCACTGTGCATGGTAATTACATCTCCCGGTACATAGGCATTTCTGCAAGGTCGGTTGTCGGTTGCAGGAATAAGGCCAATAGCATAAACCGAAAGATTTGTTTTTGCAATAGCATACATAAGTCCTGCAACAGTTGCTCCTCCTGCCATGTCGCATTTCATTGTTTCCATGTGGGGATAACCTTTTATATTAATGCCACCAGTATCGTACACAACTCCTTTACCTACAAAAACAAAAGGTTTTTTGTTGAAAGCGTTTTTAGGTTTCCATTCAATAACCGTAAAAGTAGGTGGATCAATACTGCCCTGATTAACCGCAAGCAAACCTCCCATTTTAAGGGCTTCGATTTTATTGCGGTTCATGATTTCTACTTTTGCACCGGCCGCTAAACAATTCTCTGCTGTAAGTTCTGCTAGTTTTTCTGCATTTAAATAAGCAACAGGTTCGTTAACCATATCGCGGGTTTTGTAAACTGCATCAATCAGGATGTTAAATTCGTCAATTTGCTTGGTTCCAATCTTTTTAGAATGAATTTTTATTTTTTTCAGCGTGTTTGTTTTTTTCGCAGCATCTTTACCTGTTTTATATTTTGTAAACTGATAATTGCCTAGAGCAATACCTTCGGCGAATGCCAAAGTAATTGAAGTGTCAACAAATTCCGAATGAATAAAAATTTCCTCTGATTTTGCTTTGTTTAGCGTTAAAGCGAATGAATCGCCTTCTTTTCTGGATTTTTCAAGATCCTGATATTTTATTTTTTCTGGGAGTATGATGAGGTAATCCCAATGGTTAAAACGGTTAAAAGAGAAAAAAGTTTGTTCCTCCTTAGTTGATTTTTGTGTAATATAATCAAGTTCCTGTTTTGAAAATACACTTGAGGGAGTTTTGTTGCAATTATATGTCAGGTAAGCAGCAGAGCAGCTTTTAGATGATTTTTCAGCTTTTTCAATAATATCAATCATAATAATTCGTAATTTTGAAACGGAAAGCAAATTTACAAAACCTAAGCAAAACAGGACGATAATTTTACGATTAAATTAAAATGACAAAATCAGTTAGTGAACTTCTCGACAAAGCGCTCATGCAAAAAATGCTTTCGAAGCAGGAGGGGCTATATTTATATGAAAACGCTCCGACTCCGGAATTGTCATTTGTTGCTAATGAAATAAGAAAACAAAAGAAACCCGGTAAAATTGTAACCTGGCAAGTGGACAGAAACGTTAATATTACAAATGTTTGTGTTTCTTCTTGCAAATTTTGTAACTTTTTTTGTTCGCCAAAAAGTAAAAAAGCTTATGTTATTACTCAGCAGGAGCTGATTTCTAAAATTACCCACTTGTTCGAACTTGGTGGTGATCAATTGCTGATACAAGGCGGCCTAAATCCAGAATTAAATATTGATTTTTATGAAGAATTGTTCGGTTCACTTAAAATTATTTTTCCGGATTTGAAACTTCATGCATTAAGTCCACCTGAAATTGTTCACTTGGCAAACCTCTCGGGTTATAGTTATAGCAAGGTTTTGAAGAGATTGCGAAAAGCGGGACTTGATTCTTTGCCGGGAGCCGGGGCCGAAATACTAGTGGATCGGGTACGAAATTTTATATCAAATAAATGTTCTGCTACTGAATGGATACAGGTTATGCAAGAGGCACACAAGCAGAATATTCTTACTTCCGCAACCATGATGTTTGGTCATGCCGAAACAATTGAGGAGCGTATAGAACATTTGTGCTTGATCAGACAGTTGCAGGAGCAAAAACCCAAAATTGCCGTTGGCTTTAAAGCTTTTATTGCCTGGCCATTTCAGGGAAAAGGAACTGTTCTCGAAAAAAGATTTGGTATTAAAGGAGATGTTACTCCCGAAGAATACATTCGTACCGTTGCCATAAGTAGAATTATGCTTTACAATATTGAAAACATTCAGGCTTCGTGGTTAACTGTGGGGAAAGAAACTGCACAGTTGAGCCTCCATGCAGGAGCTAACGATTTTGGCTCAATCATGATTGAAGAACATGTGGTGTCGTCGGCAGGCGCAAATAATTCATTTGATGCTAAAGGAATTCAGCATGCAATTCGCGAAGCAGGTTTTGTTCCACGAAAAAGAAATCAGGCTTACGAGTTTGTCGATTAATCGATTAAAATTCGTCATAAACAAAATCAAATTTGCCTTAGGGGATTTTTTGTATTAATTTTGTTCAAAATTAATTACTCATTTAACGCACTTTTATGAAAAAATATATTTTATTAATTGGAGTAATATCCTTTTTTTCAATACAAAATATCAATGCGCAATGCTGCGGTAACAATGGAGGCTGTGCCGATTTTTTTGAAGGTGGAGGAATGTATTTTGGATATTCAACTTCTAAACTTAGTAATTCCAGTAAAGATATTTCTGAAAACATGGAATTATTTAACAGCAGTAACCCCAATTACTATAAGCCCTACACTTTTAATAAGAATGGAAGAGGATTAAATATTGGTGTTTATTATTATTTGGACAACGACAGACGCTCATTTATAAATTTGGGATACACAAATAAGCATTATTTAAGTAATGCAGAAGGCGATTCGGCTGGTATTATAATGCAAAGAGTGATTAAATTTCGTCAGGAAACTTTTGATGTGGGATATTCTTATTTACCAGCTAAGTTTTTAAAAGCCGGTCTTGAATTAAATGCTGGCCATTTTGGAGTATTTAGAAAATCAGGACCAAAAGAAGGTATTAAGGATGCAAACTACCAAAAGTATTATACCGATCAGGGTTTTTTATTCGGCGTTACGCCAAGCCTAAGTTTGAGATTAAAACTTGGATTTTTCTCCTTCTATATTACACCTTATTATCAATGGACACCTAGCGCAATTACTCACTTTGATTCAAATGCCGATGGAATTATTGATCAGTATGATAAACGGTATTCAAATAATTTGTCCAATTATGGCGTGAATTTCTCAATGTATCTCTTTATTGGTGGCATTAACGAAAAATAGAATGTTGCGCTAAAGGCAAATAAAGCTTATTTTTATAAACCAGGTTTCAATTTTCTTTAAATCCCTTAATATTATCCTATATCTTTGCCGCGAAATTTAAAATATGAAAAATCAAAGATGGTATTTTGTAATATTCATACTTATAATAGTAGGATTTTTAGTATGGTATTTTAGCTCCATAATTTCATACATTTTAGTTGCTGCAGTCTTATCTATAATGGGGCATCCGCTGGTAAGACTACTCAATAATATTAAAATAGGGAAAATTAGAATGCCTAATGCTTTAAGTGCATTGCTGACACTGGCTTCTATGATGTTTATTGTTTTTGTCCTGATTCGACTGCTGATTCCAATGATTTCTTCTCAGGCTGATACATTGTCGGTGGTAAATGTGGATATGATTTCGAAAAGTTTCAGTGAGCCACTCAAATATGTGCATGATTGGCTCGTAGATTACAATATGATTGAGCCCAATCATGATATCGAAAAAAGTATTTCCGATCAAGTGTTTTCTGTGATAGGAATAGCTCAGTTTTCAAATTTTATTAATTCCATTGTGGGTTTTGCCAAAAATGTTTTCGTTGCAATATTTGCTATTTCATTCATAACTTTTTTCTTTTTAAAGGATGAAAGATTGTTTTTTAGAATGGTTCTGGTTCTGACGCCTACTCAATACCAAACAGAAGTTAAGCATATATTGTTGGAAACCAAAAGAATGTTGACACGTTATTTTATCGGGCTTTGTCTTGATATTTTTCTTGTTATCACTCTAATCACCGTTGGAATGTGGATACTTGGACTCGAAAATGCCTTGGTGATTGGACTTTTTGCCGGAATAATGAACATTATCCCTTATGTCGGGCCATTTATTGGCGCATCTATAGGTGTTTTACTTGGTTTGTCCGGAAATCTGGATATGGATTTTTCAACACAAATGGTGCCTCTTATCATTCAGATGCTTACGGTTTTTGTAGTTGTAAATTTAATAGATGCAATGGTACTGCAACCTAACATTTATTCGAAAAGCGTGAAAGCCCATCCGCTGGAAATATTTCTAGTGATTATGATAGCAGGAAGTTTTGCCGGAATCCCCGGAATGATGCTTGCAATTCCTTCGTACACCGTATTAAGAATTATTGCTAAAGAATTTTTCAGCCGCTTTTATCTGGTTAAAAAACTTACTGAAAACAGATAAGAAACCTTTTCATTTGAAAGCATATTATTTTATAAAATTTCTTACACTACAGCGAATTTTGAATGCATTCAAAATTTATGTATCATATTATTTTTCCCGGCTTTTTAAATCACCTGTATTATGGGGAAGTCCATTAAGTATTTCAATTGAGCCATCAGCAATTTGCAATTTGCATTGTCCGGAATGTCCGGCTGGAAAAGGAATTTTAACAAGAAATACTGGGCTTTTAACAAATGAAAATTTTATTAAATACCTCTCATCTTTTGAAAAAAACCTGATTTATCTGACTCTTTATTTTCAGGGAGAACCATTTTTAAATAAGGAATTTTTTAAAATGGTTGAACACGCCAAAAGCAAGAAGTTATTTGTTTTAACATCAACCAATGCCCACTATCTTTCGGAAGAAAATTGTGAAAAAATTATTAAATCCGGTCTCGATCAGATTGTAATTTCCCTTGATGGTTCCGATAGCGAAACATACTGTCGTTACAGGGTTGGAGGCGATTTTAATAAAGTAATTTCCGGGATTAACAATCTGGTTGAAACCAAAAAGAAATTCAAATCCAAAACACCTTTTATTCAGCTTCAGTTCCTTGTTTTTAGTTATAATGAAGATCAGATGGACGAAATAATCAAACTTGCCGGTAAGTTTGGTATCAGTGATGTGCAATTCAAATCAGCTCAGATTTATGACTTGAAAAATTCCAAGGATATGCTGCCTCTTAATATGAAATATTCACGTTATAAAATAAATTCTGATGGGTCAGTTGTTTTGAAAAAAAGGATAAAAAACCGATGCAGAAGAATGTGGACTTCACTTGTAGTAACATGGCAAGGCGATGTTGTTCCTTGTTGTTTTGATAAAGATGCCGAATTTGTTTTTGGGAATTTAAATGTTTCTTCAATTAAAGAAATCAGGAAATCAGAGAAATATGAAGGTTTTAGAAAGCAAATATTTTTGAACAGGAAGAAAATACCCATCTGTACTAATTGTACAGAATAAGAACAAGGTTGACAATAAAACCATTCAAAATATTCTACCAAACTTTTTGATGCAGAACAAAATATTTTTTGTAATTTTATGTTCCTTTTAATTCAAGGGATTTGAAATGCGTAAATGGATTTTGTACATATTGTTTTTTGCTTTTTCTTTCTCTGCTTTTGCAACTCACAACAGGGCAGGAGAGATAACCTACAGGAATTTGTCGGGGCTCACTTATGAGTTTACAATTACTACATACACATACACACCCAGCCCTGCCGATCGGCCTGAGCTTGAATTGTTCTGGGGCGACGGAACTTCAACCATAGTTCCACGAGATCAAAAAACAAATCTGCCAAATGATATCAGTTATAATACCTATATTGGCACCCATACCTTTGCTGGCCCTGCCACTTATACTGTTTATATCGAAGATCCGAACAGAAATGCTGGTGTGTTAAACATCCCCAATTCAGTAAATGTTGTTTTTTATATAGAAACCACTATTGTAATTAACCCTTTTTTAGGCCCAAATAATTCTCCTTTACTTTTAAATCCGCCTATTGACAATGCATGTGTAAATACGCCTTTTATTCACAATCCCGGAGCTTATGATATTGATGGCGACAGTCTCTCGTACAAATTGATTAATTGCATGGGCGAAGATGGTTTGGACATTCCCGGCTATATGTATCCTTCGGCAAGCACATCTCTATCAATTGATGCTTTTACTGGTGACTTATTGTGGGATAGCCCAATATTTCAGGGCGAATATAATATTGCAATTCTGATTCAGGAATGGAGGCATGGCACACTGATTGGCTCTATTGTTAGAGACATGCAGATTGAAGTTTCTGGGTGTAACAATAACCCTCCTGTTATTGCCAATTTAAAAGATACTTGTGTTGTTGCGGGTACCTTACTAACATTCCCTGTTTATGCAACAGATATTGATAGCAATTTGGTTACCCTTACGGCAAATGGCGGACCAATGAACCAGGCAGTCAGCCCTGCTCTGTTTAATTCTACATCCGGAATTTATTCTGCAACTGGTTCTTTTATCTGGCAAACAGAATGCGAACATGTTAAAAAGCAACCCTATCTTATGACTTTTAAAGCTACAGATAATGGGTTTCCTGTAAAGCTAGTTGATATTGAATCAATGATGATCACGGTTGTAGCTCCTGCACCGCAGAATCTTGTGGCCTCTCCCTTAGGAAATTCAATTTTGCTTGCTTGGGATATTTCTCCATGTTCCAATGCCATTGGGTATAAAATTTATCGCAGAAACGGTTATTATGGATATGTACATTCTAATTGCGAGACTGGAGTACCGGCATATACGGGATACACATATATTGCAACAGTAAATAATGTGAGTACAACAAATTTTACCGATTCAAACAATGGACTTGGACTGATTCATGGCATCGATTATTGCTACATGGTAATTGCATATTTCAGTGATGGTGCCGAAAGTTATGCTTCAAATGAAGCATGTGCTTCTTTAATCAAGGATATTCCAGTCATTACAAATATTAGTGTAATCAATACTGATGTAACAAATGGCAGTATGTATATTGCCTGGTCGAAACCTGACGCGCTTGACACTATTCAGATTCCCGGACCATATAAATATCTTTTATGGCGGGCAAATAACAATGCCGGCACGGGTTTAATTCTTGTAGATTCCTTGTCGGGTTTAAATGATACCATTTACAATGATGACTTATTAAACACCTCGTCATTTCCTTATTCTTACCGCATTGATCTGTACAACGATACTCCTGGTAACCGTTATTTGGTTGGCTCTACACAAATTGCTTCTTCGGTTTTTATATCAACAATTCCTTCTGATAATGAAATTAAAATCCTATGGAATCCTAACATACCTTGGATAAACCAAAAATATATCGTTTACCGTAAAAATGATCTTACCCTTTTATTCGATTCAATTGGAACTTCCTTTACCAACGAATTTTCTGATGTTGGTTTGGTAAACGGGAAAAATTATTGTTACAAAGTAAAAAGTATCGGCAGTTATTTTTCGACAGGGTTTGTCGATCCCATCGTTAATTTTTCTCAGATAACATGTGATTCACCAGTAGATCATACGCCCTCTTGTCCTCCTGTGTTGTCGGTAATTCCTGATTGTCAGAAAATAGAGAATAGTTTATTATGGACAAATCCCAATAACAATTGTACGAACGATGTGATAAGTTATAACATTTATTTTTCTTCATCTTCAAACAATCTTGAATTGCTAGCCTCTGTTAATAACCCTGACGATACTTTTTTTATTCACAAGGATTTAATTACAATTGCAGGCTGTTATGCCGTTTCTGCTGTTGATTCGTTTGGTAACGAGAGCGTATTAAGCAATGTTATTTGTTTGGATATTGACAGTTGCGATATATACGAATTGCCCAATGTTTTTACACCTGATGGAGATGGTTTTAACGATTACTTTATTCCATTTCCTTATGATTTTGTTGACAGAATAGACCTGCATATTTTTAACCGCTGGGGTAAAGTTGTATTTGAAGCAACAGATCCAGACATCAACTGGAATGGTAAAAATATCAATACAAATGTTGATTGTTCCGAAGGCGTTTATTTTGTGGTTTGCGATGTTTACGAAATTCGTCTCGATGGTATAAAAATGCGGACAATCACAACATCACTGCATTTACTCAGATAATAAATGAACCAAATAAATAATTAAAACAATTAGATTTTATGTTTACAGGAATCGTAGAAAAAACTGCAAAAGTTGTAAGTATCGACAGAGATAAAGGGAATATTCACTTTACCATTGAAACTCCTTTTGCCATCGAATTAAAAATTGATCAGAGTATGTGTCACGATGGCGTTTGCCTTACTGTAGTAAAAGTAATACCCGAAAAAAATGCTTATGTTGTCACCGCAGTGGATGAAACCCTTCAAAAAACAAATCTTCGTACATGGGAAGTTGGCTATGAGGTTAATTTGGAACGGAGTATGAAAATGGACGGACGCATGGACGGGCATATCGTACAGGGGCATGTTGATCAAACTGCAATTTGTGTGGGAGTGGAAGAAACCAACGGCAGCTGGAAATATACATTTGAATACGATCCTGCTGTCGGAAATGTAACTGTGGAAAAGGGATCAGTTTCGGTAAACGGCGTGAGTTTAACTGTTGTTGGTTCGGGTTTAAATACTTTTTCAGTTGCAATAATTCCTTTTACACAAGAAGTTACCAATTTCCATAATTTTAAAAAAGGCACCATTGTTAATTTAGAGTTTGATGTTATTGGAAAATATGTTGTCAGGTTATTGGAACTATACGGAATTACAAAAAAATAAAACATGGATTATAAAGTAGGCTCCCGCATTGACCATGAAAAATATGGCGAAGGCATTATAAGCGAAAACACTTTTTCGCAAGTAAAAATAATTTTTATCCGCGGTGGCGAAGTGCAATTTTCAAAAAGCAATCTTGAGGTTGATATTCTTAGCTCTCCTGATGGCGAGAATGATTCTGTGAACAATTCACTAAGCCTTGATGATGTTGAAAAAGCATTAACAGGTGTGTTGGAAAAATACAATACACTCAGTCAGATTGTTCCTTTGGGTGAAAAATGGGAGGGCGGAATCATGTTGCTCCAGCCAGCGAATAAATCACTTAAGCCAAAAGAAATTCCAATTGATGCATTTTTTCATAAAATTGTAATGGTTCGTGACCGGCTTAGGGTTCTGGAACAAAATATAAACAGCAGCAACAAACTTAGCGACGAGGAAAAAATAAACCTCCAGCAGTATATTACTCGTATTTATGGTAGTCTTACCACATTCAATATTCTTTTTGACGATAAAGATTTCTATTTCGTAGGGCAGAAAGGCGAATAAAATAAAGGTAACCTCCCTAAAAACTTAAAGAGATTTTATTTGTGATAGAATAGATAGTTTGCGGAACATTGGCAGGAGGTTCTGAATCAAAATAATAATTGTAATTTAGGGCATAAGCAAGTTTCTTCGAAATTTTTATAACAAAATCAGTTTCTGATGACAACCTGTAATCAGCGAAATTATTAACCAACGGCTGAAAATAGGTTGTGTTTATAATTCTAACATTTTTGTTCAGCTTTAAAGTAAAGGAAACATAACTACTGATCCGGTGACTGCGGTTAATAAGTGTTTCCAGCTCCATTTCTTCATATTCGTACATATATAGCCATGCAGCATAAAGGCGAAAGGGATCTGTTTTAACAACTTTAAATCGTGGTCCTGCACCAAAAAGAGAACGGAATTTTATACCGATAATTTTATTGAATTGTGCCTGAGCAAAAGCTTCTGCCACAAGCCAGTCACTTATAGTATAGTTGTATCGAAGATGCTGAATTCCATTGTTAGAAAAATTTGTTTTTCCGGCTTTAATGAAATTAAAATTCGAAAGAATCAAATACAGACTGTTTGGGGATTTGTATTGCAAATGAATTTTTCCACTGAGATCTGTAAGTTTGTCAGTGCTTTTCATCAGGTTAATACCTGCAGCTGCGCTTCCCGACCAGCCTGTGGTGTCGGTTTTGATGCGTTCATCCTCTATATTAAGAACCTGAGATTTCAAAAAAAGAGGAGCCATAAAAAAAAGAAGAAATATAATATTTTTCATTTAACAACATATTATTTTTCGGCAAGGTATAAAGTGGCAATTCCAAAAGATAATCTTTTATAGCTAACTTTCTGAAATCCTGAAAGAAGTAATGTTTCAGCAAAAGCCTCTCCCTGTGGAAATGTGGAAATGGTTTGTGGCAAATATTTATATGCTGATGCACTTTTTGAAACAATTTTTCCTATTAAGGGCAGAAACAATTTAAAATATAAAGTGAAAAATTGTTTTAAAGGAAACTTTTGAGGCATCGAAAATTCAAGTATAGCAGCAATTCCTGAGGGTTGAATAATCCTGTACAATTCAGATAAGCCTTTGTTGAGATCTGCGAAATTGCGAACACCAAAAGCTACAGTAACTGCATCAAAAATATTATTTTCAAAAGGAATATTTTCAGCAGATGCTTCAATAAAACGGATTCGCTTTTCTTCATTAATGGCTTTTACTTTTTCTTTTGCATGGGCCATCATTTGAGTTGAAATATCTATCCCAGTAATGGTTTCAGGATTTAGTGCAAGTAGCTGAATGGCCAAATCGCCAGTGCCTGTTGCTACATCAAGTATAATTTTTGGTTTATAGGGTTTTATTGCAGCAACTGTTTTTCTGCGCCAACTTTTATCAATACCTGCTGATAAAAAATGATTCAGAAAATCATATTTGGGCGCAATGTCATTGAACATTTGCTTTACGTCGGTATTTTGCGGGCCTAAATTGCCCTTTTCCTTTTTTGTGGGCATAATTTATGGCGCAAGGCGTTCAATTACCCAGTTTTTGTTGCGAAGTTCATATAAAAATCGATCATGTAAGCGGTTGCTGCGCCCCTGCCAAAATTCTATTCTTTTAGCCCTAAGAGTGTATCCACCCCAGTCCCTTGGCCGCTTTGCGTTTTTTGGAGTAAAGATTTTTTTATTATCGTTATATAGATTATCAAGGAAACTTCTGTCGGGAATCACAGTGCTTTGTGCTGAGGTTATGGCAGCAATCTGACTATCAAAAGGCCTGCTGATAAAATAATCGTCAGATACTTGTGAAGTAACTTTTTTAACTGTACCCTCAATTCTAACCTGTCGTTGCAATTCGGGCCAAAAGAATAGCAAAGCCGCATTTGGGTTATCCTTTAATTGTTCCCCTTTATTGCTTTTATAATTGGTAAAAAAAACAAAACCCTCCTCACTGAATTCTTTAAGAAGCACCATTCTAACACTTGTGTTTCCCTTTTTATCAGAGGTGGCCAGACTCATAGCATTGGCTTCGGAGTGAGATTTCTTTATGGCCTCATCCAGCCAGAATTGAAACTGCGAATAAGGATTGTTCAGTAGATTTCCGCTGTCTAGCGTCTGAAGTTCGTACGATATACGATGTGCATGTAACTTTGCTTTTTCCATTTGAAAGGCTGTTGGTTAAAGTTCGGCTAATTTCAATGCTTCTTCAATAAGCCTGTTTTTTTGAACGGATACAACACCAACTTCTTCACAAACCAAACCGCCTGCTAAATTGGCAAGAGTGGCAATTTTTAATGCAGAAAGTTTCTGAGCCAGACAAAGAGCTGCAACCGAAATTACGGTGTCGCCGGCGCCTGATACATCGGCAATATTACGGATATGCGCTGAAATATGATGTTTTAATTCCGGAAAAGTATTGTCGCTGATAAAAACTCCTGATTCTGATAAAGTTACCATAACCATTTTTATAGCAAACTTGTTTTGAAGGATATCAACTGCTTTGGTAAGTTCCGATATGTCATTAAGGTCGCAATCGAGTTTTAGGCCTTCTTTTAATTCCTTAAGATTGGGCTTGAAAAGTGTAATGTTCTGATATTCATTAAAATTTTTCTTTTTGGGGTCAGAAACCACTGGGATTTGTTTCTGTTTAGCAAGAGAAACTACTTCCTGTATTAAATCTCCGGTGATAACACCTTTGTCATAATCCTCAAAAATAATGGCTTCAATGTTTTGACTATCAATGATATGTCTGATTTTATTTAAAAGTGAATTGGAAATTTCTTTCGAAATTGTAGTTTCAGTTTCTTCATCCACACGAAGCATTTGCGAATTATTTCCAATAACCCGGAATTTTGTTGTTGTAATTCTTTTAGGTTCAACAATTATTCCTTCGCTACTTAATTTTTGCAGTTCAAGCAGTTGGAAAAAGTCATTTCCCTTTATATCGTCTCCAATAACAGAGCAAAGAATTGGCGTAGCTCCAAGAGATTGAAGATTGAGCGCTACATTTGCTGCTCCACCCAAACGGTTTTCGCGTTTATTAACGGTAACAATAGGTACAGGAGCTTCAGGCGAAATACGTTCTACTTTTCCCCATAAGTACGAGTCGATCATTACATCGCCGATTACTAGAATTTTTTGTGTCGAAAAACGCTCGAAAATGGTCGCTATTTCAGATTTGTCAAACATATTATATTATTCTTTTTCTATTATTCGAAGCGTTCCATAATCTGCTTCCGGAAAATCAACTGTAGAATTAAAAAGAAAATTTATTTTTAAGTCCTTAGAAGGATTAGCGTTAAATTCAACAGTGCTTTCGCCAAGCGATTTTTTGTCCTGAGAAAAAAAAGATAAATTTAATTTTCCTGAAAATGCTTTATCACAATCAACAGTAATTTCAACAGCAATAGGATTGTTCTTACTCGTTACGCCTTTAGTTACTTTTTTTAAAGTAATTCCGGCATAGTAAAAGCTGCGATGAGGATAAATTTTTGTGTAAATCAGGTTGTGTTTATTGTCTTCAATAAACCCTGACACGGGATCTATGTAACTTGAATCAACTGGAGAATTCTGACGAAATAGTGAATCCGGATTCACAGTATTTGCCCAAGTATTCTGGTGAGAATAGTCTTTGTTTTGATTTATTTTCTCAATAACATTTCTGAAACTTAAAACGATACCCACAATGCCCATAATAATTGCTATTATAAAAGCAACAAGACCGGGAATCCATTTTCTTTTCTGAGAGAAAATTAATCCGATAACAAGCAATGCAATTCCACCTATTCCGAATAAAATCGACAGGATTACCAGTAAAAAGGGCATAAAAGTATTTGTCTCCATTTCTGAAAAATATACACAAAAGTAAACTTTTTGGCTTTAATAAAGCGAATATGAAATATTTTTCAAAATGCTATCAGTTATGATGAGGACACTTATTTTTGCATTTTGAAGGATCACAATTCTTTGGGGTGCATTTTTGTGTTCCTTTATCATAAGAACTTCCGGTAATCACTTTCTTTTCAACACGAACGCAGCTATCGTTTGATGTGCTGTCGTTAATATACATAAGTGTATCGCCGCACATTTTATCATGCATAAACGGAGGGAAGGGCATTTCGTGTTTCATCATGTTTTGATGCATAATGTGGAAAAATCTTCTGGCGCCCCAGAAAATTGCAGTGATCAACATTATTATAGCAACAAAAGTGAGGATGCTTCCCGAAATTGTAATTTTTTTCTTTTTGTTTATAAGACCGTAAACCAATAATCCTAAACCGCCAATACCAAGCAATACTGAAGCTACTGCAAGAAGATAAATAACCATTGTAATTGTGCTCATAATTGAAAGTATTTGTTAATGAATAGGTTAATTAAAAACAAAAATAAGGAATTAAAACAAAAAAGCCACAAAAAAATGCGGCTTTAACATATAAATAAATCTATATATTATCTTTTATGAAGTTTCTCGTCAGAAACGGTCAGTTTTTTTCTTCCCTTGGCTCTTCTTGATGCCAGAACTCTGCGTCCGTTAGCACTTGCCATACGTTCTCTGAAACCGTGTTTGTTTCTTCTTTTGCGTTGCGATGGTTGAAATGTTCTTTTCATATACTCAAAATTTGGGAGTGCAAAGATAAGGCTTTTTTAATTATTTCAAAATAAATTTCAAAATAAATTTGAAAATAAGCAGAACCTTCCGGATTTTACTCAAAAGGCTCTGCTTGAAAATTTATTTTACAGGCGCATTTTTAAGCGTTTCAACTAAAAATTCCCAGAATTTTTTTACCGATGGAATATTTACTTTTTCATCTGGGGAGTGAGGAAAATTAATAGTTGGTCCAAAGGAAATCATGTCCCAGTTTTTATAAACTCCGCCAAGTAATCCGCATTCCAGTCCGGCATGTATTGCACTGATATGTGGTTTTGTGCCAAATTGTTTTTCATAAGCAGCAAGCATTTCCTTCAAAATAGCTGAGTCCATGTTTGGTTTCCATCCTGGATATTGTCCATCAAAAACAGATTCTGCTCCTGCCAAATTGTAAACACTTTCTATTTTATGCTCAAGGTCATCTTTTGCCGAATCAACTGAACTGCGAAGCAGACACATTACTACTATCTCATTGTTTCCGGATTTTACAATTGCCAGATTTGTTGATGTTTCAACCAATCCTTTCATATCCTGACTGTCGCGGATAACTCCGTTTGCAGTAGCATAAATTGCGTTCAGGAAATTAAAAGTGGTTCTCAGATCAATTACACTGGTTGGTAAAGCCGCAGGTTCAACTGAAATGGTCAGATCGGTTTCAACGCCTTTATATTCGTTAATAACGATTGC
Organism: Bacteroidales bacterium; assembly: GCA_038214085.1. Taxonomy (GTDB): domain Bacteria; phylum Bacteroidota; class Bacteroidia; order Bacteroidales; family CG2-30-32-10; genus JBBQSF01. Next base: position 27,692 of record JBBQSF010000023.1, read on the forward strand.
CCTGAATTCGTCAACAAAAGTTTTGAATGCAGCAACTTTATTTTTTGGAAGTGTAACTACGGCATTGGATTCGCGTGGAATAGCATTACGTAATGAGCCCCCATCAATTGATGAAAGTCTTAATCCCATGTTTTTATGAGCAAACCAGAGAATACGGTTCAGAATAATATTTGAATTTCCTCTTTCGAGTGAAATATCAACTCCTGAATGTCCACCTTTTAATCCTTTTACTATTACGGTAAAAGCTTCTGAATCAGCAGGAGTAGGTTCGTCGCTGTATTTGAATTTAAGATTGGCATTTGT
>JBBQSF010000024.1:0-27862 GCA_038214085.1 Bacteroidales bacterium
TCACTATCGTTTACTGTAGCTGAAATGACTATGGTTCAAACCTTTACAGGTGCATCTAACATTCTTACACAAGGATTTCAACAGCCGGAAGATTTTTTTGTATCCATTACTGAAAATGAACTCCCAGCTGGCGATGTAATCATTTATCCAAATCCTACATCAGGGCAGTTCAGTCTTGCATTTAATTCAGCAGACGAAAATAGCCGAACCATTAAAATTTACAATTTGGTAGGTCAGATTGTTTACAGCGAAACAATAAAACCTGCAACAGGCATAAATACTCAAAAATTCGACATCAGCTCGAACAGTCAGGGTATTTATATGCTAGAGATCAGTTCAGCAGCAAAAAAGGACAGAAGTGTTCATAAAATCAATCTAGTTTATTAATTAAAATCAAATACAAATGAAAAAAACAATTTTTACTTTTTTAGGAATGTTAATGTTGGTGTTTTTTGTAAGCACAACATTTGCACAGGTGCCTCAGGGCTTCAACTATCAGGCTGTTGCCAGAAATTCAGTAGGAAATCTCCTGCAAAATCAGGCTGTTGGTGTTAAATTGAGTATTCACCAGGGTTCTGCAGTCGGAACGGTTGTTTATTCTGAAAGACAAACTCCCTCAACAAACCAGTTTGGTTTATTTACAGCAACAGTAGGACAGGGAACAGTTTTAAGTGGAGCATTTGCAACCATAAACTGGAGTACCGGAAGTTACTGGCTACAAGCCGAGCTAGACGCAGCAGGCGGAACAGCATATACTGATATGGGAACAAGCCAATTATTAAGTGTTCCTTATGCAATGTATGCGGCCAATGCAGGATCAGCAGCGGTAAGCGGAACCTTAAATTATGTACCTAAATTTACCAGCGCTACTACAATTGGAAATTCAAATATTTTTGATAACGGAACAAATGTTGGTATTCACCAACCAAATCCTCTTGCAGCTCTACATATTAAAGGAATTGATAATTCTTTTGATGGTGGTATTAGGCTTGAAGATGATGCCACAACCGAGTATGGTAATATACTATATGGACTCGAAGGGATGATTTACCATTCTAAGACTGCTGGCAATGATCATTTGTTTTTAACAAGTATTAAAAACGCTGTTTCCACGCCTGCTCTTATTATTAAAGATGATGGAAATGTTGGCATTGGAACTGCTGCTCCTACCAATATACTTGAAGTAGTAAATGGTACAACAACTGCAACCAAATTTAGAGTCGGTACTTATGCTAGTGGCTATCATGGATTTGGTCAGGATTTCAGCAGTACAAGCCCTAGTTACTTTTTTGGACATGGTGGTGCATACTGGCATTTTATGTATGCCGCAACTCCCGCAGATACTTATACTGCATTAGTTACACTTGATGGCGCAGGGAATGTGTTCCGTTCTACTTCGAATAATGTGGTTAGTCTTGGAAATGCATCCTATAAATGGACGGCAGTTTATGCCACAAATGGAACAATTCAGACTTCGGACAAACGATACAAAAATGATATTACAAATATCAATTATGGATTAGCCGAGGTATTAAAACTACGCCCTGTTTCCTATACATGGAAGGATAAGTCCTTAAATGTTGGCACAGGGATAAACCTTGGTTTTATTGCTCAGGAATTGCAATCCATTGTTCCAGATGTTGTGGTTCATTCAAATACAGAAGTAAACAAGGAAACCGGAAAAGTTGATTCTGAGTATTCTGATGTTTACAGTGTTAAGTACAGTGAGTTGATTCCTGTTCTTGTAAAAGCAATTCAAGAACAACAAGCTGAAATTGAAACTTTAAAACTTCAGATTAAGGATTTGCAGAAGTAAGAAAAAGAAGATCCCTGCATTAGAGAAGTGGGGAGTCAACTGAAATTAACAGGTTGAAACCGATGGGTTAATCCGTAGCTTTAACTGATTAACTTAGAATAATAAAAAAAGGCTGCACTAATATTTAGTGCAGCCTTTTTATTTTTAACCCAAATTCAGCATTAGAAAATGCTGAATCGCAAAAGCATTTATAATCAAAGATTTATTGAATAATCTTTGAACAAATGCTAAGCGGGATTACCCTCATGGAATCATTAGTTTATTTTTTCAAAATTCCTAATGATTAATTCGGGTTTAATTGAATTTATACCAATACTTAGTATGAAATAGGCCAAAGACTATTTCTTGCTTAGTAGTATGGTAAATGCCCGCCTGACCGGACGGGCAGGCCGATCATGAAATCGTTGGAGTCCATTTTATTGGACTACTACGAATTCAGTATCGGTATTAAAACGGCAAATCGTCGTTTGCATCTTTCTGATTGGTATCCGGTAAGGATTCGTTTGGTAATTGTTCTGTAGCCGGAGGAGGAGATTGCTCTGTTGAATTATTATTGTTCGTTTCTGTGGGCATGGCGTTGTCTTCTTTACGGCTTAGGATTTTGAAATTGTCGCCGATTATTTCGGTAGTGTACCTTTTATGGCCGTCTTTGTCCTCCCAGTTTCGGGTTCTGAGTTTGCCTTCAACAAAAATTTGAGTACCCTTTTTCAGGTATTTTTCAGCTACTTCTGCAAGTCCGCGCCACATAACCACATTATGCCATTCGGTTTGTTCCTGTCTCTGACCATCTTTTCCTTTAAAAGTTTCAGATGTTGCCAGTGAAAATGAGGCAACCTTTGCTCCGTTTTCCAATGTGCGGATTTCAGGGTCTCTGCCCAGATTTCCAACTAAAATTACTTTGTTTATCCCTGCCATAAATAGATTGTATTAAATATTAAAAAAGCTATCAAAGATAAATTATTTATTATTCAATAATACAATTGTGTCAACATTTTTTAATGCTTTACAGAAGTTTTTGGCACATTTATTTGATTTACACATTTATAGTGTATGTTTTGCCAGAAACTTATCAATTAATCTTGGAACGGCATAACTTTGTATGGTTTCTTTCGAAATCCAAACCATTGAAGTGTGTGGTTTAAAAGATTTTGACAAAATACAAATTTCTATAAATATTGCTTCAATTTCCTGATGTGTGAGTTTGTGGAAATAGGTTTCCGAAACTGATATTATTGAATAGTTTATGTTGCCAAACAATTCGAAAATGCTTTTGTCGAAAAATAGCTTGGCCGTATTTATCTTGCTTTCGCTTTCCACCATTGGAAAATCATACAGATTCTGCCAGATATCTTTTTGAACTCTTTGTTTGAAAAGGAACATATGGGGTTTTGAAACCGGCGAAGCAACAAAATAATAGAAATACCGCTTTCTGGTTTTGGTTTTCTTTTGTTTGAATGGAATTTCTTTAACAGCAGCGGTTTTGAAAGCTTTGCAATGGATTTTGAAAATACAATTATTACATTCGGGATTTTTAGGAGTGCAAAATAAAGCACCAAATTCCATAATGGCCTGATTGAAATCAGAAGGTTTTTGGTCACTGATTAAATTAGTAACATGTGCTTTGATTGTTTTTAAAGTATCTGCTGCATCCACAGGTTTTGTAATTCCAAAAATTCTTGAAATTACCCTGATGACATTTCCATCAACCACTGGTATTTTTTCTTCAGAAGAAAATGATGCAATTGCAGCCGCTGAATATGGACCGATGCCTTTTAATTTAATAAGCTCTGAGTATGTTGAGGGAAATATTCCCTGATGCTTTGCAACAATTTCCTTTGCTGTAAAATGCATATTTCTTGCTCTGGAATAATAACCTAAACCTTGCCAAAGCCTTAGTACTTCTTCTTCGGGTGCTTCAGCGAAAGCTTTAATATTAGGGTATTTTAAACAAAATGCATAATAATAATTTAAACCCTGATCCACTCGGGTTTGTTGTAAAATTATTTCCGACAGCCATATTTTATAAGGATCTTTTGTTTGTCGCCAAGGCAAGTCGCGCTTGTTATTGTGATACCAATTAATAAGTTCAGAAGCCAGGCTCATAAATAAATAATGTATTACAAAAGTACTTTATTTTTTACTGAAGTTATTTCGGCATTGTTGTGCTAAAATTTTTTCAATTTTTCTTGCACAGATAATGGAATATATATACTTTTGCTTATTATTTCAATTTAATCTAAATTAACGAGGCAATGACTTCTGATAACGAAATATTAAATGATCTTACGCAAAATGAGTACAAGTGGGGCTTTACGACTGATATTGAAACAGAAACTGCACCCGTTGGATTGAGCGAAGATACTGTCAGGTTTATTTCTGCCAAAAAAAACGAACCAGCTTTTATGCTCGAATTTCGTCTTAAAGCATATCGCCACTGGCTTACATTAAAAGAACCGGAATGGGCACATTTGCATCATCCTCCAATCAATTATCAGGAGATTATTTTTTATGCGGCCCCTAAACAAAAAGTTACTTTGGGAAGTCTTGATGAAGTGGATCCAGAGTTGATCAAAACATTTGAAAAGCTTGGCATTCCTTTAAATGAGCAGAAAATGATGAGTGGTGTTGCAGTAGATGCCGTAATGGACAGTATTTCGGTTACAACAACATTTAAAAGCACTTTAGCGGAAAAGGGAATTATTTTTTGTTCATTCAGCGAAGCGGTGAGAGAAAATCCTGAGCTCGTTAAAAAGTATATGGGTTCTGTGGTTCCTTACACTGATAATTATTTTGCATCGCTAAATTCGGCAGTATTCAGCGATGGTTCCTTTTGTTACATTCCAAAAGGTGTGCGCTGCCCCATTGAATTGTCAACTTATTTCAGAATAAATGCGGCCAATACCGGTCAGTTTGAACGTACATTAATTATAGCCGACGACGACAGTTACGTAAGTTATATGGAAGGTTGCACTGCACCCCAGCGCGATACAAATCAGTTGCATGCGGCAATTGTGGAAATAATTGCACACGAAAATGCTGAGGTAAAATATTCAACAGTGCAAAACTGGTATCCAGGAAACAAACAGGGACAGGGCGGAATTTATAATTTTGTTACCAAACGTGGGCTGTGCAAGGGAAATAATTCAAAAATATCCTGGACACAAGTGGAAACAGGTTCTGCCATTACATGGAAATACCCAAGTTGTATTCTTCGAGGCGATAATTCTGTTGGTGAATTTTATTCGGTGGCAGTTACAAACAATTATCAGCAGGCAGATACCGGAACCAAAATGATTCACATTGGAAAAAACACTAAAAGCACCATTATTTCCAAAGGAATTTCCGCAGGACTCAGCAATAACAGTTACAGAGGCTTGGTAAAAATCACTAAAAATGCGAGCAATTCGCGAAATTTTTCACAATGCGATTCCTTGCTTTTAGGCGATAAATGCGGTGCACATACATTCCCATACATCGAAGTTGGCAACAAATCCTCAATAAGTGAGCACGAAGCAACTACTTCAAAAATTTCAGAAGATCAGTTGTTCTACTGCCAGCAGCGCGGAATAGATATGGAAAGCGCAATTGGTTTAATTGTTAACGGTTATGCCAAAGAAGTACTGAATAAATTACCGATGGAATTTGCCGTAGAAGCACAAAAACTTTTGGCTATAAGTCTTGAGGGAAGTGTTGGATAGAGTTGATAGTTAATAGTTAGTGGTTAATAGTTTGTAGTAAATAGATAATTTATAAAATTATGCTTTCAATAAAAAATTTAAAAGTGTCAATTCACGGAAAGAAGATTTTAAACGGAGTAAATCTCGAAGTAAAACCCGGTGAAGTTCATGCCATAATGGGTCCGAATGGAACAGGAAAAAGTACACTTGCATCGGTTATTGCAGGTCGCGAAATTTTTGAAGTAACCGAAGGTGAAGTTATCTTTAACGGAAAAAATCTTTTAGAGCTAAGCCCTGAAATTCGCGCCAGAGAAGGAATTTTCTTAGGTTTTCAATATCCGGTTGAAATACCCGGTGTGAGTATAACCAACTTTATGAAAACAGCGGTAAATGAACATCGAAAACATAAAGGTCTTGAACCCCTTACTGCTGGAGAATTTCTTGCATTAATGAAAGAAAAACAACAATTGGTAGAGTTGCATACAAAGCTTACCAACCGCTCGGTTAACGAAGGTTTTTCGGGTGGAGAAAAAAAGAAAAATGAAATTTTTCAAATGGCAATGCTGAATCCTACATTAGGAATTCTCGATGAAACCGACTCAGGGCTTGATATTGATGCATTGCGTATTGTGGCAAATGGTGTAAACAAATTGCGTACAAAAGATAATGCTTTTGTTGTAATTACGCACTATCAAAGACTTCTCGATTATATTGTTCCTGATTTTGTTCATGTTTTATATGAAGGAAAAATTGTAAAATCTGGCACCAAAGAACTTGCGCTTGAGTTAGAGGAAAAAGGCTACGACTGGATTAAAAAAGAACTCGAAGAACAGGCTGCTGTTTAACTGATATGAACATGGAAAATACAGAAATTAAAATATCGCTGAAAGATTATTTAGTTGATTTGTTTGAAAAAAATAAAAAATCAATTACGTCTAAAGATACGTCAGATCAGCTATTGCAGAGGGAGAAAGCGATTTCGTATTTTAAGGAAAACGGATTCCCTGCTACCAAACACGAAGACTGGCGCTTTACAAATCTTGCTGAAACCATTGCACGAAAATACAATTATACTTTATTAAATAACGATAAGGATCTTGATATTTCTTCTGTTTTTAAATGTGATGTTGTTGACCTTGATACCTATTCTGCAATTCTCTACAATGGTTGGTATTCGTACAAAAATGATGCATTAACGCGTTTTGAAAATGGTGCCGTAATCGGAAGTCTTTATGAAGCTCGTATTCAATTTCCGGAAATTTTTAACAAGCATTATTCCAAATACATAAAGCCAGAAAAAAATTCGCTCGATGCCTTGAATACTGCATTTGCAACAGATGGTATTTTTATTTATATTCCTGATAATGTGGTTATGGAAAAACCCATACAACTTATCAGTATAACAAAAACGCCTGTTGATTCAATGATTCAGCCCCGAAATCTTGTTGTGTTGGGAAAAAATAGTCATTTGCAATTGATTCATTGTGATGATACCCTTACCCATAAATTTAGTTTTTCGAATATTGTTACCGAAATATTTGTTGATGAAAACGCACACATTGAGCATTATAAAATGCAAAATAACGACGACAATTCTTCATTGATTTCGTCTACATATTTTCATCTGGAAAGCAATGCTGTAGCTACAAGTAACACTATTACATTAAACGGCGGACTCATTCGTAACAACCTCGATTTTGCACTTAATGGCGAAGGCTGTGAAGCAAATTTGCATGGAATTTATCTTGTTGATAAAAACCAGTTGATTGATAATACTACATTTGTTGATCATATCAAACCCAATTGCACGAGCAACGAGTTGTTTAAAGGAATTATTGACGACAAGGGAAAAGCCGTTTTTAATGGAAAAATTCTTGTTCGCAGGGATGCTCAAAAAACCAATGCCTTTCAAACCAATCGGAATATTTTATTAACCGATGAGGCTACAATAAATACCAAACCCACACTTGAAATTTATGCCGACGATGTAAAATGTTCGCATGGCGCAACGGTTGGACAGCTCGATCAGGAAGCCATGTTTTACATGCGTTCTCGCGGTATTAGCGAAGAAAATGCCCGAATGCTATTGATGTATGCTTTTGCCGACGAAGTGATTACAAAAATAAGCATCGAAGCCTTGCGCGAAAAAGTGTGTCAATTGGTAAATCGCCGATTAAAAGGTGAACTTTCTGTTTGCGATCAGTGTGTATTGCATTGCAGCAATCACGAACCGGCAGTTTTTAATATTGATATGAGCAAGATATAATTAATTCTATTTTGAAATTAGATATAGATAAAATCCGCAGCGAATTTCCTGCATTGCAGCAAATGGTTTACAAAAAACCACTTGTGTATTTTGATAATGCCGCAACCACGCAAAAACCAATTTGTGTTATAGATGCTATAGATAAATACTACTGCACCATCAACAGTAATATTCATCGGGGTGTTCATTATTTGAGCCAAGTGGCGACCAATGCTTATGAAGAATCGCGAATTTCTGCAAAAAACTTTATTAATGCAGAAAGCACAAACGAAATTATTTTTTCGCGAGGAACCACCGAAGCTATAAATTTGGTTGCATCAGGATTTGGAAAAAAATTTCTGAAAAAGGGCGATAATATTATTGTTTCGGCAATGGAGCATCATTCCAATATTGTTCCATGGCAAATGATTTGCGAAGAAAAAGAAGCTGTGCTTCGGGTAATTCCTATGAATGAAAAAGGAGAATTGCTAATAGAAAAACTTCATGATTTAATTGATGAAAATACCAGAATTATTGCAGTAACACACGTTTCAAATGCACTGGGAACGATAAATCCAATAAAGCAATTAATTGAAATTGCACACCAATCAAACGTTCCTGTACTTATTGACGGAGCGCAGGCTGTATCGCATCTTCAGGTTGATGTTAAAGAACTTGATTGTGAGTTTTATTGTTTTTCTGGGCATAAAATGTTTGGCCCTACAGGCATAGGCATTTTGTATGGTAAAGAAAAATGGCTCGAAGAATTGCCTCCTTATCAAGGTGGAGGAGAAATGATAAAAGAAGTAACTTTTGAAAAAACAACATACAATGAATTGCCTTTTAAATTTGAGGCAGGAACTCCGAATGTGGCGGATGGTATAGCTTTTAAAACGGCAATTGATTATATTAATCACTATGGGCTAACGGCAATTGGCGATTATGAAAACGAATTATTGAATTACGCTACAAATGCTGTTCTTGAAATTCCGGGATTAAAAATTTTTGGGACAGTAAAGGAGAAAGCAGGAGTATTGTCGTTTAATGTTGGAAGTATTCATCCTTACGATATTGGTACATTGTTGGATAAAATGGGCATTGCTGTTAGAACAGGTCATCATTGTGCACAGCCGGTAATGGACTTTTTTAAAATCCCCGGAACAGTTAGGGCTTCGTTTGCTTTTTACAATACCAAAGAAGAAATTGATATTTTTATTGAGGGTTTGAAAAAAGCAAAAAGTATGCTTGAATAAAAAATTCAAAACATTATTAAATATGAAATTAGCAGAAATTGAAAATCAAATTGAAGAAGAATTTGAAATTTATGAGGATTGGCTTGATAAATACAATTACCTGATTGAGCTGGGCAAGTCGCTTCCTTTAATTGACGAGCAATACAAAACCGATCAATATATTATTTCGGGCTGTCAGAGCAAAGTATGGTTACAAGCTTCTTACGAAAACGGGATTGTAAATTTTAAAGCCGACAGCGATGCAATAATTACCAAAGGCATTGTAAGTTTATTGATACGTGTGCTTTCAGGGCGTTCGCCTCAGGAAATTATTGATGCAAAAATGGAAGTTATTGATAAGGTTGGCTTACGCGAACATCTTTCGCCAACACGTTCTAATGGCTTGACATCAATGATCAAACAAATGAAATTTTACGCAATAGCATTTCAATCGAAAAAAATATAAGACATTAAAATGGATAAAAAAACCAAATTTCTTCAATTAGAAAGTGCAGTACTTGATGTTATAAAAACAATTTATGATCCCGAAATTCCTGTAAATATTTATGAGCTGGGATTAATTTATGAAATTAAAATTGACGAAAAATTTGTAGCTCATATCAAAATGACTTTAACGGCACCCAATTGCCCTGAAGCCGAATATATTCCTGTTGAAATTCACGATAAAGTGTTGCTTATCGAAGGCATTACCGAAGTGGAAGTGACAATCACTTTTGAACCACCATGGACACCTGATCTGATGAGCGAAGAAGCAAAACTAGAATTGGGAATGTTATAAAAAAAGGGAGTTTTTACACTCCCTTATTTCTAATGATTACTTGGTATATAACCCGTAATATTTCTCAAAAATATCTTTTGCCTTTTTTGTGGCTGCATCCTGCTTGTATAAAAGTGTAGCCTGAGCAACCCTATTCATAATGGCTAATGCCTGTTCCTTATGATATGAAACACTTTCAGTTTTGTTTCCCTTAAAGGTAAAATAGTAAGCAAGTTCCTGTTCATACAAATCAGAAAGTCGGTTCATTATTTTGTTTCCTTTTTCAAATGCTCCTGCTTTATAATACGCTTCACCAATAAGATATTCGTAGTAATTGTATGGAACTGATTTTTCAGGAAAAACTGCCTGGCATTTGTCAAGAACTTTTATAGCTGAATCTTTTTTCCCTTCAAGCGAAAGCGCATTTGCAAGACGAGAAAAGCTTAATCGCAAGCTCATGGCCATACCAAGAACGGTCTGATCGAAATATAAGGAAGTGTCAGACATGTTGCCAAATTTGAACTTATTCATCATGTTGTCATACATAATGGAAGTGTTTACTGAGCCAATATCTGAGCCGTTTCCTTTTTTCTTAACAGGAACAAGACGATAAGCAAGTCCTTCGAGTTGTAAATAATCCTGCAATCCCAGAAAAGTGCTGCTTCCAGATGTTGAAGCAAAATAAACAGGGCGTTTCCAGTCAAAAGTTGCTAACAAATCAAGCACCATGAGCGAGTTTTTCTGAACACCATAACGGTTAATGCTCCATTCAATAGCCGGAACAATAGAATCGATCTGGTTTTTAGGAACGGTTCCGTTATTAACAACAGTAGCAGAGTCAACAGATAATTTAAAATTTTTAGTTGGGAAGTATTCAACGTTACCGCGCGAAGAAGAGAATTTTGCAGCAGCTTCATCACTGGCAACAAATTCCATAAGTTTTTTTATATCAACAAAGCCTTTAAGTGATTCATCAGGAATAAAATAAACGTATTCCCGTGTTCCCTGTTTGTATTTATCCCATGTCAGTGAAAGCGGCATAGGATCGGAATTGTAGGCTTTCTGCTTCATCTGATCAATGTACCAATCAGTATTGAATAAACTCAGATTGCAAACTCTTACATCGGTACGTACGCCTTCAACTTCTTGTGCATACCACAAAGGGAAAGTATCATTGTCACCATTGGTAAAAACGATGGCATTTGGAGCGCATGAATTCAGATAATCTGAAGCAAAGTCAAGAGCTGTTAATCTTCCGGATCGATCGTGATCATCCCAGCCATCTTTTGCCATAACCACCGGAACGGCAAGAAAACAAACTGCTGTAGTAACAATGGCTGTAAGTTTCGGATTAAGGTGCTTGCTTAGATAAGCATAAATTCCGAGCACGCCAAGTCCGATCCAGATAGCAAATGCATAGAACGATGCAGCATAGGCATAATCTCGTTCGCGGGGTTGGTTGGGATATTGGTTAAGGTAAAAAACAATAGCAATACCGGTAAAGAAAAATAAAAGCATTACAACTACCGAATCGTGGGTGTTTTTGTTCAAATGATAAAAAAAACCAAGAAATCCAAGAATTAAAGGAAGAAAATAGAATTTATTCATGGCTTTGTTTTTCATGCTTTCGGGCAAATTATCCTGTGGCCCCAGCCGAATTTCGTCAATAAAATTAATTCCGCTTATCCAGTTTCCTTCAATGGCATTGCCGTCAGCGTTTTGCAGATCATTTTGTTTTCCGGCGAAATTCCACATAAAATACCTGAGATACATGTGCCCAATCTGATAATTAAAAAAGTACTTCAGATTTTCGAAAAAAGTAGGCTTATAGAGGACTTCAGATTTACCATCCTCATCAGTACTTGATACGGGTGTACCTTTTATACTTGCCCAACTTTTATAACTGTCGATGTGATCTTCTTCGGAGCTCCACATGCGGGGAAAAATTGTGCAGAACTTGGAGTCGTAAGTGGGAATAGACTTTTCGCGGGAATCAATAACCACATATTTTCCTTTTGCATCGTCGCGGGCATACACAGGTGTTCCGTCTTTCCATTCCGACTGAGGATTCATTGGGGCATTATAATATTGCCCGTAAAATAAAGGCCAATCGCCATATTGCTCACGGTTAAGGTAAGCAAGCAAACTGATTGCATTTTTAGGAGCATTTTCGTTTATTGGCGTTTTTGCATTAGAACGGATTACCAGAATTAAGAAAGTGGAATACCCAATAAGTATAAAAGTAAAGCAAATTAAAGCAGTATGCATAACGAGTTTTTTGTTCTTTTTTGCATAACGAATACCAAAATAAATTGCTCCCACCAGAATTATAAAAAACACTACAGTTCCAACGTTAAATGGAAGTCCGAATGAATTTACAAATGCCAATTCGAACCAACCCGATAACTTTACTACCCATGGAATAATGATATACATAATAGAAGCAAGAATTACGATCGAAAGTATTGAAGTGTAAACAAGCCCTTTGGTGGTAGGTTTGTGCTTTTTAAAGTAATAAACAAATGAAATAGCAGGTATGGCTAATAAATTTAGAAGATGCACTCCAATTGAAAGACCCATGAGGTAAGCAATAAGCACAATCCAGCGCAAAGCATGCTTATCGTCGGCAGCATCTTCCCATTTTAAAATAGCCCAAAATACTATGGCTGTAAAAAAGGATGAGGTTGCGTAAACTTCACCTTCAACCGCCGAAAACCAAAAAGAATCCGAGAAAGTGTAAGCCAAAGCGCCAACAAGCCCGCTGCCAAGTATTGCATACATTTTAGCAATAGACATTTCTCCGGTTTTTAACACGGTTTTTTTAGCAAGCATTGTAATTGACCAGAAGAGAAATAAGATGGTCAACCCACTGGCAAGTGCCGACATGGTATTCACCATTCGTGCTACCAATGCTGTATCGCCAAAAGCAAACAGTGAGAAGAATCGCCCCATCAGTTGGAAAAAAGGTGCTCCAGGAGGATGCCCCACCTGAAGTTTAAAAGCAGTAGCTATGTATTCGCCACAATCCCAGAAACTGGCTGTAGGCTCGGAGGTCAGAATATATACGGTGGAGGCAATAACGAAAACAGCCCAGCCGATAACATTGTTTAATAACTTGTAATTGCGCATGTTTGCTTTTATTAAATTTCGATTGCGAAGGTAAAAATATTATTAATTATGTGAATCAAATAGTTTTGGATATTAATAACTCTGACAATAATATTAAATATGAAATCCTTAATAAAATGACTTTTTAAAAAGGTATATTGTAATTCTATGCCTTAATTGCATAGCAGCAGTGCGAAATAGAAATAGGAAGGTAACGGAGATATTTATGAAATGTGAGGATAAATTTTTTTAAACATTTTTCAGAAAAAGTGTATTTTTACAGATTCCAGAAAAAGAGTAATTGCAAATAAATATCAACACATGGAACAGATCAAACTAAACCTAGAAAATCTTGATAAAGTTTTTCCTGAAAACTTTACTCCTGAACAAATTGCAAAAGCCAAAACATTGTTTTTGAAAAAAATGGCTCAGGATGCTCATACGTTTTACGGCGGAAAAATTCAAACCGTTCCAAAAGCCCCGGTTTTAGGTTTTAACTGGTTTAATGTGTGGTATACACCAGGAGTTTCAAAAGTTTCTACTGATATCAGAGACAATAATGATGCTTCGTATGATATGTCAAATCGTGGCAACTTGGTTGCTGTAGTCAGTGATTCTACAAGGGTTCTTGGCGATGGCGATTGCACTCCCGCTGGCGGCTTAGGCGTTATGGAAGGAAAAGCTTTTTTGATGAAATATCTTGGAGGTGTTGATGGCGTTGCATTGTGCATTGACAGCAAAGACGAAAACGGAAAAAACGACCCTGATAAAATTATCCAATTTGTAAAAATGGTTCAGCATAGTTTTGGTGCAATTAATCTTGAAGATATTTCGCAACCTAATTGTTACAAAGTGCTTGATGTACTTCGCGAAGAATGTGATATTCCTGTTTGGCACGATGATGCACAGGGCACAGCTTGTGTTACATTGGCTGGTTTGATCAACGCTTTAAAGCTGGTGAACAAGAAAATTTCAGATGTAAAAATAGTACTTTACGGTGCCGGAGCGTCAAACACAACAATTGCCCGGCTAATTATCACTGATGGTGGCGACCCTAAAAAAATGGTATTGTTTGACACCCGTGGAGGACTTCATTCCGACCGAAAAGACATTGAAGCCGACCCTCGATTTTATCGTAAATGGGAACTTTGTCAGAAAACTAATCCTGAAAAAGTTGCCACCATGGAAGAAGCCATGAAAGATGCTGATGTATTGATTTCTCTTTCTACTCCAGGTCCTGATACTATTAAAAAGGAATGGGTTTCGCTGATGGCCGAGAAATCAATTGTTTTTGCCTGTGCAAATCCGGTTCCTGAAATTTATCCTTATGCTGCTAAAGAAGCCGGAGCATATATTGTAGCTTCCGGTCGTGGTGATTTTCCAAACCAAGTTAACAATTCAATTGGGTTTCCTGGAATTTTAAAAGGAGCTTTAATGGTTCGGGCTAAAAAAATTACGGATACCATGGCCATTGCTGCTGCTCATTCACTAGCGGATTTTGCTGAAAAACGTGGAATTAATACAGAAAATATTGTTCCCAACATGGAAGAAGTGGGTGTGTTTCCTGAAGAAGCTGCCGATGTTGCCATGCAAGCAATTAAAGATGGAGTGGCACGCGTAATAATTACTCGGGAAGAAGCTTATAATAAAGCAAAAGCGGACATTGATTATTCCCGCAGCCTTACAAAAATGCTTGTGGATAAGGAGTTTATAAAGGCACCACCTCAGGAAATGCTTAACAATGCATTGGACTGGGCAATTAAACAAGTTTCCTGAGATTTTTGAAAATATTTACGAATTAAAAAAACATTCATGCTTACATATATCGAGGGAATCCTTGTTGAGAAAAGCCCCGCTCATGCAGTTATTGATTGTAACGGATTGGGTTATCAGCTTAATATTTCGGTAAACACCTTCTCAAAACTCGGTGAAACAGGAATTAAGCACAAATTACATACTCATTTGGCAGTTAAATCGGAGGCCACTACTCCTGTCGGAATGGTTTTATATGGTTTTGCTACTCCCGATGAAAAAACAGTATTCCTGCATTTGATAACAGTAAATGGCGTTGGAATGAACACCGCACGTTTGATTCTTTCTTCTTTAACAACTGCTGATGTTGTGGCAGCAATTAATTCCGGAGATCTTTACACTTTTAAAAAAGTTAAAGGAATTGGCGAAAAAACAGCACAACGCATACTTATCGAATTAAAAGATAAAGTGTTAAAAGACACCTATCAAAACGAAAATTTTAGCTCTTTAAACAATAGTTTAAGAAATGAAGCGTTAAGTGCATTAATCATGTTGGGATTTAATAAAAATGCAGCAGAAAAAGCTGTTGAAAAAGTTATTAAAGATCAGGGACTTAGTATGAGTATTGAAGATATTATCAAACTCTCGCTAAAACATTTATAAAAAAATTAAGTATAAAGGAATTTAAATAAAGATCTTGCATATTGGAGCGAATTATTAAATATTTTTTTGCGGGTAGCCTTTTCGTTTTTTTCATTTTAACTTTCTGGGCTTCTAGTGCAAAATATACCAAAAAGAATTATTCTTACACAAGGAATACTCCTGCTGATACTGGCAAGGATGACACTCTTCCTTATCCTTTCAGTAACGAACCTGTTTACCCATTCAATGGGAACGACAATTCGCATCCGATATATTTAAACAACCCTTCTAATATTGTTTCGGATGTTGAATACGACCCCGAAACAAACACCTATATTTTTACCAATAAAATTGGTGATTACGATTATACTACTCCTAATTCAATGAGCTTTGAGGATTATCAAAAGTATGATTTTGATAAGGCAATGAGTGATTACTGGAAGGAAAGAAATAATACCGGAAGTTTAGAAAAACAAAAAGGCTTGATCCCCAAAATACATGTTGGTGGGGAGGCTTTCGACAGAATTTTTGGAGGAAGTACTATAGATATTCGTCCTACGGGTTCTGCTGAACTGATATTTGGATTAAATGCAATGCGACGCGATGATCCTGCACTTGATGTGAAACAGCGCAAAACAGCGAATTTTGATTTTCAGGAAAAAATTCAGATGAATGTTACCGCTAAAATCGGTGATAAAATAGAACTGGCAACCAATTACAATACCGAAGCCACTTTCGATTTCGACAATAAAATGAAACTGGCTTACGAAGGAAAAGAAGACGAAATAATTAAACTTATCGAAGCCGGAGATGTTACACTGCCGCTGAACAGCACTCTAATAACAGGAAGTCAGAGTCTTTTCGGACTTAAAACAAAATTGCAATTTGGAAGAACAACAATTACAAGTGTTTTTTCGCAGCAAAAAAGTAAAACTTCTACAATTGAAGTTTCAGGGGGTGCACAAACAAGTACTTTTGATATTAAAGCGGATGCTTATGAAGAAAACAAACATTTTTTTATCGCTCAGTATTTTAGAAACCGTTTCAATACTGCTCTTGAAGAACTACCCATTATAAATTCAGCAATTAACATCACAAAAATTGAAGTATGGGTAACCAATATTGGAGCTGCAACCACAGAAAACAGAAATATTGCCGCATTTTCCGATTTGGGAGAGCTTGCACCTTACAACACTACTGTTATTCCTTCGGTGCCCAGCATGAACAATCCTCATCCTGAATTTCCTTCAAATAGCTCAAACGACCAGTATCCGAAAGATACCGTGCCCGATGTGAGAAACATAAATACAGCAAATGCGTATTTGTCAGGAACATTAGGCTATGTGTCAGGTCAGGATTTTGAAAAGGTGGAATATGCCAGAAAATTATTAACCACTGAATATACCTTTAACAGTAAACTAGGATTTATTTCATTAAATACGGCTATTAACCCCGATCAGATTTTGGGTATTGCTTATCAATACACAATTGTTGGCGATACTGCCGTATATCAGGTTGGAGAATTTTCAAATACTGTTGCTTCCCCAAAAACACTCGTTGTAAAATTATTAAAGAGTACCGCACTGAATACAAAAATCCCTATGTATAAGCTGATGATGAAAAATGTTTACGCAATAGGGGCATATCAGGTAAATAGTGAAGATTTTAGGCTGAATGTGGTTTACACAAGCAACGAAAACGGCGTGCCAACCGGTTATTTTTCTGAAGATGCAGTGAAAGGAATTCCAATAATTCGCCTGTTAAACCTTGATAATTTAAATACACAGCTTGATCCCACTCCTGATGGAGTTTTTGACTTTATCGACAATGCTGCAACTGCAGGAGGAACTTTTCAGGCTTCAAACGGTCGGGTGTTTTTCCCTGTTCTTGAACCTTTTGGAAAGGATTTAAGAAAAAAATTCAACAACGATGCAATTGCCGACAAATACTGTTACGACTCACTTTATACGCTAACAAAAGTTGGAGCCCAGCAATATCCCGATAAAAATAAATTTTCACTTATTGGAACCTACAAGTCTTCATCAAGTTCCGAAATTTCTCTTAATGCAATGAATGTTCCTGCCGGTTCAGTTAAGGTAACAGCCGGAGGTATTGTACTTACCGAAAATGTTGATTACACTGTGGATTATACTCTCGGTCGGGTAAAAATTATCAATGAAGGTATTCTCAATTCCGGATCTCCGATTTCTATATCGCTCGAAAGCAATTCAATGTTCAACATTCAGACAAAAACTCTGATGGGTACACACATTGACTATCTGGTAAATAAAGATTTCACAGTTGGAGGTACCATTCTTAATCTAACAGAAAAACCCATTACCCAGAAAATAAATTTCGGCGATGAGCCCATTTCAAATACAATCTGGGGTGTAAACGGTTCTTATCAGAAAGAATCGATGCTTATTACCAAGATACTTGACAAATTGCCTTTTTACAGCACAAAAACAGCATCAAAAATTTCGGTTACAGGTGAATTTGCCCATTTAATTCCTGGTCATTCCAGAGCAATTGGGAAAACAGGTACTTCCTATATTGATGATTTTGAAGGAAGCAAATCCTCTATCGATCTTAAAAATATCGGTTCATGGTATTTGGCAAGTACTCCACAAGGACAAACAGCAGCAAATATGTTTCCCGAAGGCGCAATTGGAACCAATCTTGCTTATGGCTTCAACCGCTCACGCTTTGCATGGTATGTTATTGATCCTTTATTTTTCCGTGACAACAATTTAACACCCTCACACATTACCAAGAACGACCAGTCCAATCATTATGTTCGTGAAGTATTGGAATCGGAAGTGTTTCCAAATAAAGAACCACTCAATGGGCAACCAACAAACATTGCGGTGTTGAATCTAAGTTTTTATCCTAACGAAAAAGGGCCTTACAATTATGATGTTGAACCCACAACCTTTTCAAGCGGTATTGATGCCAGCGGAAAGCTGAACGACCCTGAAACCCGTTGGGGTGGGATCATGCGGAAAATTGAAACATCCGACTTTGAATCAACAAATATGGAGTACATCGAATTTTGGATGATGGACCCCTTTATTGATCCTGATGGTTCAGGACCCTTGGAGCCTGTTCAGTATGGTGGCGATTTGTATTTTAACCTTGGCGATGTTTCGGAAGATGTTTTGCGCGATTCCCGAAAAAGTGTGGAAAACGGATTGCCGATTTCCGATGTGGTTACTGGTGTTGATACTACTATTTGGGGAAGAGTTCCTTCCTTGCAGCCCCTGGTAAATTCATTTGACAATAACCCGGCTTCCCGTCCATTTCAGGATGTTGGCCTCGACGGACTCAGAGATCAGGATGAATTGTCGTTCTTTGGAACAAACTATCTTACAAAAATCATCAATCTCTATGGCACAAACTCTCAGGCTTACCTTGATGCTATTGCCGATCCTTCCACAGATAATTATCATTATTTCAGAGGTTCTGGTTTTGATACGGATCAAACAAGTATTCTAAATCGCTATAAAAGATACAACGGCCCTGATGGAAATTCACCTACAACAGAACAATCACCCGAATCGTATCCTACTTCGGCCACTACCATCCCGAATGGAGAGGATATTAACCGCGACAATACGCTGAGTGAAGCTGAACGTTATTTTCAGTATAAAGTAGCACTGAAACCAGGAAGCATGGTTGTAGGGGAGAATTACATCACCGATAAATTTGAAGCATCTATTACACTTAAAAACCTTACTCCTGCTTCAGTTACCTGGTATCAGTTTAAAATTCCGATAAAAAGCCCGGATAAAGTTATTGGAAATATTCAGGATTTTAAATCCATTCGTTTTATGCGAATGTATATGAAAAACTTCACCGAAAATGCAGTGCTGCGCTTTGCAACACTTGAACTGGTGCGTGGTGAGTGGAGGAAGTACAACTTTTCATTGCTTTCGCCCGGAGAATATGTTCCAGAAGATGATGTAAACGGAACTACATTTGATGTTTCTACTGTAAATATTGAAGAAAATGGAAAAAGAGATCCCATTCCTTATGTAATTCCTCCCGGAATTGACAGGGAAATAAATATAGGATCTACCAATCTTCAGAAAATGAATGAACAATCGCTGTCGCTGAAAATATGTAACCTGGTTGATGGCGATGCAAGGGCATGCTATAAAACCTGCGACTTTGACATGCGCCAGTTTAAAACCATGAAAATGTTTGTGCACGAAGAAGCCGGTCTTGCTTCCGATGCACTTAATGCTGGTGATTTAAGCGTATTTATTCGTCTTGGAACCGACTTTACAAATAATTATTATGAATACGAAGTTTCTCTAACCCCTACTAATTGGGCTGTTACAGCAAACGATAAAGATCTGATATGGCCCGAATCCAATGCCATGGAAATAAGTCTTGCTGCATTTCAAAAAGCTAAACTTGAACGGAATGTCCTGATACGGACTCCAGGTTCCGGGGTTTCCCTCACTTCTCCTTTTGTTACTGAAGACGACAAAGGAAATAAAATCACTATTGTTGGTGTTCCAACGCTTAGTGCAGTAAAAACGATTATGATTGGCGTTCGGAATCCCAAAAAAGATGCTTCAACCACTGGTGACGATGGCCTTTCTAAATGCGCTGAAATATGGGTAAACGAATTGCGATTAACCGACTTTAACGAGGACGGCGGTTGGGCTGCAACTTCAACACTCAACGCAACACTGGCGGATTTGGGTACCATTACACTTGCCGGAACCATTACTACTCCAGGTTTTGGTAGTATTGAAAAAAAGATAAATGAACGTGCACAGGAAACAACCACCCAAATGGATGTGGCAGCTAACATTGAACTCGGTAAATTTTTACCCGAGAAAACAGGGATTAAAATTCCGATGCACTTCGATTATTCTCAGATAGTAAGTAACCCACAATACAATCCATTAAATCCGGATATTTATTTAAGCGATGATTTAGCCACTTATGAAACAACTCATGAGCGCGATTCAATTAAACAACTTGCTCAGGATTTTACTACGCGTAAAAGTTTGAATTTTGTCAATATGAAAAAAGAAAAAGTTGGCAAAGGGTCTTCAAAGTCGCGGATTTACGATGTTGAAAACCTCGATTTTACTTATTCCTACACGGAATTATACAATAGAAGTGTTGATGTAGAATATAATTCGAAGAAAACCTATAAGGGATCAGTTGGTTATACTTTTACCAATACCCCTAAAAACTATACGCCTTTCTCAAAGGTTAAATTTATTTCAAAAATACCCGTTTTGAAACCTGTAAAGGATTTCAACTTTTACCTGATGCCCAAAACGCTTACATTCCGAACCGACATGGATCGGTTATACAGTGAAAGCCTGATGCGGAATAAAAGTGCTGCATTGTTGCTAATAGAACCAACTTATGTAAAAGGCTTTACATGGAGCCGCGACTATGCTTTAAAGTACGATCTTACTCAGAATTTAAAAGTCGATTTCACAGCCAATACCGATGCCCGTATTGACGAACCTGCCGGAAGAATTGATAAAAATGACCCAGATTACAAGGACAAACGCGACTCGATTATGCATAATATCAAGGAATTTGGTCGTTTAACAATGTACGATCAGGCCATGAACATCAATTATACATTGCCAATAAATAAAATTCCACTGTTCAATTGGATTACTACCACAGCAAAATATGGTTCCACTTATAACTGGACAGCCGCACCACTTTCTATGACAAAGCTTGGAAATACCATAGAAAATTCTAATACCAAACAACTTAACGGAACATTTAACTTTTTAACACTTTACAACAAGGTTGGATACCTGAAAAAGCTGAACCAGAAAAAAACAGCAGCTAAAACAGTTGTAATGGCTGATACTACAGGTGCAGATTCTACTATAAAAGTGGATTATGTAAAAAATGTTGTTGATAATATTCTTAAGGGTCTAATGGGAATTAAAACAGTTTCATTTACATATTCTCATAATGAGGGAACCCTTATGCCAGGATTTATGCCAAGTCCTTCATTTATTGGTAACGATTGGAATCTGATGGCACCAGGAATGGGTTTTGCCTTTGGCGATCAGCGCGATATTCGTCAGGATGCAGCAACAAACGGATGGATTACCAACGACCCAATGATGAATACTGCTTACATGACAAAAATGGCTGATAACTTTACGGGGCGTGCAACTATAGAGCCCATAAGTAAATTTAAAATTGAACTTTCGGCAAATCGCACTTTTTCAATGAATCATACGGAGTACTTTAAATACGATACGTTAAATCAGGAATTCAAGCAGTTTAATCCATTGGAAAACGGTGCATTCAGCATTTCATACCTTACCTGGAACACTTCATTTGTAAAAGATGATAAGGTCACCCACTCAAATCAGAATTTTGAAAATTTTAAAGCTTACCGCGTTCAGATTGCAGTTTTGCTTGCTCAGGAAAACCCCAACTGGGATGGAACATATACATTGGATCCTGTTTCGGGAGAACTGTTTCCAACAGGTTACGGTCCAACATCGCAGGAAGTTCTGATCCCTTCTTTTTTAGCTGCATACACCGGTAAAAATCCAGAAAAAATCGGAAAATCTCCATTCCCAAAAATTCCGATGCCAAATTGGCGTATTACCTACGATGGTCTAACGCAGCTTGCCTTTATTAAAAAATATTTAAAAACAGTAACACTTGCACATGCTTACAAATCAGCTTATGCCGTTGGCGCATATACCACTAATGTTTTGTACAGCGATGCAGATAAAGATGGCTATACTGCAGTAAAAGATGCGCTCAGCGGAAATTTTATATCGCAACGTGAAATTAATATGGTGTCTATTACAGAACAGTTCAGCCCTTTATTAAGTATAGATATGACATGGAATAACAGCCTGATTTCTGATATTGAGTTCAAGCGAAGCCGTAACCTTTCCATGAGTTTTTCGAACAATCAGCTCACAGAAATATACAGCAACGAAATTATTATTGGTGGAGGTTACCGAATTAAAAACGTAATTATTAATGTTAAAGGGTTAAACGGAGGAAAAGCCAAGAAATTGAAAAGCGATTTGAACATCAAAGCCGATGTTTCAATTAAAACCAACAGAACTACTTTACGGAAACTGGTAGAAGACATCAATCAAGTTTCCACAGGGCAACGCATTGTGTCGATTAATACATCAGCAGAATATTTGATTAATGAAAAGTTTACAGTGAAATTTTTCTTTGATAAAATTATCACCAACCCTTTTGTTTCTTCTCAATTCCCAAATGCAAATACCAATGCCGGCTTCAGTCTGAGATTTACTTTATCACAGTAACAGATTTTTTAGCTGGTTTTGAAAAAAAATGTAATTTTGAAAACAATTCATTTATCCAAAATAAAATTATCATGAAAGTTCCAGAAAACCTCAGGTACACTAAAGATCACGAATGGCTTAGAGTTGAAGGTAATGTTGCTTATGTTGGCGTTACTGAATTTGCACAGGGTGAATTAGGCGATGTTGTATTTATCGAAGTTGAAACCGTTGGCGAAACCTTAGCAAAAGAAGAATCATTCGGCACTATTGAAGCAGTAAAAACAGTTTCCGATATGTTTATGCCTATTTCCGGCGAAATACTCGAATTTAACGAAGCGTTAGAATCTGCTCCTGAAATGGTTAACAAAGATCCCTATGGAGAAGGTTGGATTGTTAAAATCGCTATCTCTAACCCTGCGGAAATTGAAGAACTTCTTTCAGCCGAACAGTATTCGCAACACACTGCTCATTAAGAATTCCGTTTCCGGCATTTTTTAATATGTTTTTTCGTTACCACATTCTCGCAATAATATGGGGGTGTATTATTTTTATTGCCATCAGTATTCCAGGGAATAGTGTTCCTCGTTTTTCTTTTTTTAAAGATCTACCGGTTGATAAAATAGTACATTTTATTTTATTTTTTATTTTTTCTGCCCTTTTGGCTTATGGGCTTGTTAAACAATATTTTCGGAAGAATTCACGTTACAAACCCTATGTGATTGCTTTTCTGATTTCCATAAGCTATGGCGCATTTACTGAATTGCTGCAGGGTATGCTTTTTGTAGGAAGAAGCTGCGAAATTTACGATTTTATGTCAAATGCAGCAGGTACAATATTCGGATTAACTACTTTTGTATTGCTGAAAAACAAATTAGTCGGTAAAGCATACTCAAATTAATGATTCTCTGGTAATGAAAATTGAAAAATCTTGGTCGGATATAGTATTTGAGAACAGAAATAAAGCTTATGGCGGTTATTTTCTCCGAGAGATCTATAATAATGTTGTGATCTTCTCGCTTATTATATCTGTTTTTGTTTTTGTTACTGTATGGGGATGTATCTTTTTATATGGCGCTTTTGAAGAAATAAATTACGATACTCAGTATGTTACTTACGACATGTCGGAAATTCCGATTATTGACAATCCCAACCTTCCGGATTATTTAAAAAGTCCTCCACCATCCAAACCAAAAGATACACAAAAGACCAACCAAACGCCGATTGTTACCACTGATACTGTTCAGCAGGATTCACTAGCAAAAGATCCTTCGGATGTTGACACAACACTAACAACTTCTAATAATAATGTTTCGGGAAACGGGACAGATACAGCCGGGCTCGGGAAAGCATTTATGGTAATTGAAAAATTTCCTTCTTTTCCGGGAGGAGAGTTTGCACGAAAAAAATTTATAAGAGAAAATATTAAACTCTCTAAGGCATTTGTTGATGCCAAAATGAAAGGAACGGTTTATATATCTTTCATTGTTGAAATTGATGGTTCAATTTCCAATGTTTCAGTTGTAAGTGGTATTGGTTTGGGTTGCGATGAAGAAGCTGTTCGCGTGGTGAAACTGATGCCCAAATGGATTCCCGGAAGCCGCAAGGGAGAACCCATACGCATTGTACTTAAAATGCCGATAACGTTTTCACTTTAACTGGAAATTAAATAATCATTCCTGCGCCAACAGTTTCGTTGGTAGCTTCATCAATCAAAATAATACTTCCTGTCATTCTGTTGATACGGTATTTGTCGTAGAAAAAAGGAATTGTAGTGCGAAGGGAAATACGAGCAATATCATTCATCCCGATTTGTTTGTCGTCTTCGATCCGGTGAAGAGTATTGATGTCCACTTTATAACGAATATCTTTCACAATACATTTTGCATCACGTGAAGTATGTTTTATAAAATACTTACCGTTCTGAACGAGTTTCTTATCGCTCATCCAACAAAGCATGATATCAAAATCCTGCCCGATTGTTGGTACATTGTTTTCGCGGACAATCATATCACCCCGACTGATGTCAATTTCGTCTTCCAGTCGCATGGTAACGGACATGGGTGCAAAAGCTTCATCCAATGGCCCGTTAAACGTATCAATGGATTTTATAGTACTCGTAAAACCTGAAGGAAGCACCATCACTTTATCGCCGGGTTTGAAAATTCCACCAGCAATACGACCTGCATATCCTCGGTAATCGTGATGTTCTGTGGATTGCGGACGGATAACGTATTGAACAGGAAAGCGGCAATCAACCAAATTCTGATCGCTTCCAATATGAATCGTTTCAAGTAGGTAAAGAAGGGTAGATCCGCCATACCAGTCCATATTTTTTGATTTGTCAACAATATTATCGCCGAGCAATGCGCTTATCGGAACAAAGCGAATATCTTGAACTTCAAGTTTAGAAGCAAATTGTTGGAAATCTTTCGTGATTTTATCAAAAGTTTCTTGGCTATAATTTACCAGATCCATTTTGTTAATACAAACCACCAAGTGAGGAATTTTTAGAAGTGAAGCAATAAACGAATGTCTTTTAGTTTGTTCTATCACTCCTTTGCGAGCATCGATCAGGATTATAGCCAAATTTGCGGTTGAAGCTCCTGTAACCATATTGCGTGTGTATTGCACGTGACCCGGAGTATCAGCAATTACAAATTTTCGCATAGGCGTAGCAAAATAGCGGTATGCCACATCAATGGTAATACCTTGTTCGCGTTCAGCTCTTAATCCATCAGTAAGCAAAGCAAGGTTGATATATTCTTCGCCCCGTTTTTCGGAAGCCACCTTAATTGCTTCATATTGATCTTCAAAAATTGATTTGCTGTCGTAAAGCATTCTTCCAATAAGAGTGCTTTTGCCGTCGTCAACACTTCCTGCTGTGGTAAAGCGAAGAAGCTCCATATTTAAGTAACCGTTATTGTTATGAGTAGCCATCACAAATAAATTAAAAATATCCTTCTTTTTTTCTGTCTTCCATAGCTGCTTCCGACCTTTTGTCGTCAGCTCTTCCACCGCGCTCAGTAACCCTTGATGCAGCTACTTCGTCAATTATATCTTCGAGAGTATTTGCCGTTGATAGTGTTGCACCTGTGCAAGTCATGTCTCCAATAGTTCGGAAACGTATATGCATCATTTCAAATTTTTCATTTTCTTTTAATGTAATGTAATCTGATTTAGCAAGAATTACATCACCTCTGTCTACACATTCACGGTCGTGGGCAAAATATAAAACAGGCATTTCAATATTTTCCGATAAAATATATTGCCAGATATCCATTTCGGTCCAATTGCTTAGTGGAAAAACTCTGAAATGTTCACCAATATTTTTCTTTCCGTTAAAGATATTCCAAAGTTCGGGCCGCTGGTTTTTAGGATCCCATTGTCCAAATTCATCGCGATGCGAAAAGAAGCGTTCTTTTGCTCTTGCTTTTTCTTCATCGCGCCGGGCGCCACCAAGAGCGACATCAAATTTGTATTTTGCAATAGTATCCAGCAGGGTAACTGTCTGCAGGATGTTTCTACTGGGATTTGGACCTTTTTCATCAACGGCTCTGCCTGTATCAATTGATTCCTGCACTGATCCCACAATAAGTCTTGCACCTATTTCTTCAACTAAATTATCTCGATATTCTAAGGCTTCAATAAAGTTATGTCCTGTGTCGATATGAACCAGAGGAAATGGAATTTTTGCAGGCCAAAAAGCTTTACGTGCAATATGAACCATTACTATTGAGTCCTTACCGCCTGAAAAGAGCAATGCGGGATTTTCGAACTGAGCAGCGACCTCACGCATTATAAAAACAGACTCGGATTCGAGTTCCTTGAGGTGTGTTAAATTATAGGATTGCATACTTAATCTTTCTGAGTATATTCAATTTTTGGTAAAATAAAATCGAGTATTTTTTTACTTGATTCTTTAACCGAAAGAGTTTCGGTAGATATTACTATATCTGGAAAGGCAGGTTTTTCAAATGGAGAACTGATTCCGGTAAATTCATTTATTTTTCCTGAGGCAGCTTTCAGATAAAGACCTTTGGGATCCCTTTTTTGACAGGTTTCCAGAGGTGCATCTAAAAACACTTCAACAAAATCGTTTTCACCAATGGTTTCTTTTGCCATTTGTCGTATTTCTGAAGTAGGACTGATAAAACAGTTTATGGTAATCATACCATTGATTAAAAAAAGCTTGTTAATTTCTGAAATCCGACGGATATTTTCTTCGCGGTCCTTAAGCGAAAAACCAAGATCTTTATTTATAGTAGTTCGGATATTATCCGCATCAAGAATCTGACAAATAAAACCTCTTTTAAATAATTCACGTTCAAGATCAATTGCAACAGTGGTTTTACCCGATCCTGACAAGCCGCATATCCATACAGCCAATGCACGCTGTCCAAGAAGTTTTTCTTTTTCTTCGCGTTTGGTAAGATGTTCAAAAACAGGAAAAATATTTTTATGATCCATTGTTTTATTTTTGCATCCAGAGAAACAGAATGTCTTGTTTTTCGAGGGAAATCAATCTATTTTAAAATCACACAAAAATAATATTTTTTTTGCATAATAGTTCTAAAATATTTAAAACCCAAGCCATTTCAGGCAATAATAAAGCTAAGTAGAAAAAAAAGATTTAAACAAAAACAGAAAACAGATTGGCTTTGTTTGAAAACACTAATAATTTCCTTTGGCAACAGAACCAGTAATAACAGCAATACTTGAACCGCATCCAAGTCTGGTGGCACCGGCCTTGATTAAATCAACTGCCTGATTAAAATCTTTAATACCTCCACTTGCTTTCACACCCATTTTCGGGCCAACCACCCTGCGCATTAAAGCGATATCCTGAACTGTAGCACCATGGCCCGAAAACCCTGTACATGTTTTCACGAAGTTAGCTCCTGCTTTTTTAGAAATTTCACAAGCCAGCACTTTCTCTTCTTCAGTGAGCAATCCTGTTTCAATAATAACTTTAAGCACTGTATTGCTTCTACAAGCTCTTTTAATGGCTCTAATATCTTCTTCAACGAGCTTAAGGTCGCCAGATTTTAATGCTCCAACATTAATAACCATATCTAGTTCATTTGCACCATTTTCAATAGCGCTTCTGGCTTCAAAAGCTTTGCTTCTGGAATCCATTTCTCCCAATGGAAATCCGATAACCGAGCATATTAAAACACCTGATCCGCGAAGTTTTTTTGCAACAAAGGATACCCATCCCGAATTAACGCAAACAGATTTGAACTTGTATTTTACTGCTTCATCACATAATTGTTCAAATTGGGTTTTAACAGCTTCAGGTTTTAATAATGTATGGTCGATAAAGCCAGCC